>NZ_JBANDC010000046.1:0-2598 GCF_038896935.1 Collimonas rhizosphaerae | reverse complement strand
CAAGGCATGACCGGCGCCGGCGTCGCGGTCGGCGTGGTCGATACCGATTTCGACGTCAGCGATCCCCAATTGGCCGGCCGCATCAGCAAGACCGTCTACAGCAGCGGCGGCGCCAACGGCAACATGCACGGCGCCGAAGTGGCGCAGGCCTTGGCCGGCAGCACCCTGGGGATCGCCCCCGGCGTATTCGTGCAGGCCGCCGCCGCCGGCACCACCGGCAACAGCCTGCTGCTCAGCAGCCAGATCTACCAGGACCTGTTCGCCAAGGGCGTGCGCATCTTCAACCAGTCCAACGGCATCAGCGCCAGCGGCGCCTCGGTGGCCCAGGCGCTGGCCCTGTACAACCTGTACCACCCTTACGTGGCCCAGAAAGGGCTGTTCGTCTGGTCCACCGGCAATGACGGCGCGGCGCAGCCGAACCTGAACGCCAGCCTGCCATCGCTGTTCGGCGACCTGCAAAGCGGCTGGCTGGCGGTCACCGCGGTCAACGCCGCCGGCGGCAGCAACGGCTATAGCGCCAGCGATACGGTGCCGGGCGCCATCTCCAGCTACGCCAACCGCTGCGGCGTGGCCGCCAACTGGTGCCTGGCCGCAGCTGGCGATTTCATCTCCAGCGTCAGCGGCGCCCGGGTCTTCGGCACCTCTTTCGCGGCGCCGGCGGTGACCGGCGCCGCGGTGCTGGTGCAGCAGGCCTATCCCTGGATGAACGCCGACCTGATCCGCCAGACCATCCTGTCGACGGCGACCGACATGCACGATAGCGCCACCTACGGCTGGGGATTGCTCAACGCCAGCAAGGCGGTCAACGGACCGGCGCTGTTCGATACGCGCCTGGCGCTGGGGCCCAACGTCAACGTCCAGTTCGACAACGCCGCCTCGGTGTTCAGGAACGATATCGGCGGCGACGCCGGCCTCAACAAGAGCGGCAGCGGCCAGCTGACCCTGGCCGGCAACAATACCTACCAGGGCGCCAGCAACATCCTCGGCGGCAGCCTGAACATCACCGGAGCGGTGGCTTCCAGCGTCAATGTCGGCGCGGCAGGCCGGCTGGGCGGCGATGGCGGCCGCATCCATGGCAATGTCAGCAACAGCGGACGGGTCGACAACAGCGGCGCCGGCCTCACCATCGGCGGCAATTACGTCGCCACGCCGGCGGCGGTACTGGCGAACCAGCTCAACACCACGCTGACGGTGGGCGGTGCGGCGATCCTGGGCAATTCGCACCTGGTCGCCACCACGCCCGGCGGCAGCACGGATCCTTCGGGGTATGTGACGCAGCAGGCGGGCGTGACCGGCAAGGTGCTGACCGCGGCAGGCGGCGTCAGCGGACAGTTCAGCGATATCAGTTTCGAGGCCGATGGCGTCAGTTTTACGCCGGGCGTGTTCATTGCAGCGAACCTGTCCTACCAGGCCAGGGAAGTGGACTTGCAGATCAGCCGCACCAATGCCGTCGTCATGGCGGCGGCCGCTTTCAAAGGCGACGCGACCCGCAACAATGCGGCGGCGAACCTGGAGGCCGGCTTGCAGGCGGCGGACCAGATGGTCGCCAGCGGCAATACGGCAGGGGTGAACGGCGAATTCCTGGCCAGCGCCGCGGCGTTGCAGAAGAGCGCCAGCATCGCGGTGGCGGGGCAGGTGCTGGACAGCCTGTCGGGCCAGATCCACGCCTCGGCCCAGGCGCTCACTTTCCAGCAGTCGCAGGCCTTGAACCGCGACCTGGGCAACCGGCTGGCGGCGCTGGGCAGCCAGGCGCATGACGGCAGCGGATTGTGGGTCAGCGCCATCGGCGCTTCAGGCACCTTGCGCGAGAGCGGTTATGCCAGCGGCGACACTTCCTTGTGGGGCGGGCAGTTCGGCGTCGATACCCGGCTCGATGCCGCGACCATCGTTGGCGCGGCGCTGGCGTATGCGGACAGCAAGGCCAGCTTCGACCGGCTGGGCGGTCAATCGAAGGGGCACAGCACCGGCGTCTCCCTGTATGGCCGCCATGCATTCGGTGCGGACGGCTGGTATGTCGCGGGACGGGCGGGCGCAGCCAGCATCGACAGCACGGTGACGCGCAGCGCGGTGATCGGCAATAGCGAGCAGAACCTGGGGACCAGCCACACGGACAGCCTGTGGTCGGCCTATGCGGAAGGCGGTTATGTGTTGCCGCTCTCGGCCGACATGCGGCTGACGCCCTACGCCGGCCTGGCGTATGACCGCCTCAAGCGCGGCGGCTTTACCGAAAGCGGCGGCGTGTTCGGCTTGACGGCGGACAGCCAGGCTTACAAACAGACGGCGGGGCTGCTGGGTGTGCGGGGCGACAGCAGTTTCCAATGGGCTGGCGGCTTGAGCGTGGTGCAGGCTTACGCGGCGTGGCAGCATGCGTTCAGCGATGGCAGCCTGGATTTCGGGGCGGCGTATGTGGGGGCGCCGGCGGCGCGCTTCACGGTACAGGGGATCGGCTTGGCGCGTAGTTCTGGCTGGGCGGGTTTGGGTTTGAATACGGCGGTGGATAGCCGCTGGGGCTGGTACTTGAACTACGATGCGCAGCTGGGCAACGGCGGGTTGCGCAACAGCGTGCTGGCGCTGGGGCTGCGCTTCAGGCTTGATTGA
>NZ_JBANDC010000045.1:0-2678 GCF_038896935.1 Collimonas rhizosphaerae | reverse complement strand
CGGCGTTGCGCGGTGGTCAATATCTGGGTCGATCCTGCGGTGTACGCCCCGGGAACCATGGCCCAGACCATGTACAAGTAAGCTGTTTAGCCATCATGTTGCAAACCGATGCATCTGGATGACGACCGTTCATCCGGATGCATCGGCACGCAGGAGAGCCGTAATGGAAATGCATCAAGTTGTAGACATGGATCACATCGCTTCGCTGATCGCGGTGCAAAAGACATTGCCCGGGGCGCTGTTGCCTATCCTCCATGCGATCCAGGAGTCGGCCGGTTATATCCCGTCTGAAAGCGTGCCGATGATCGCGCAAGAACTCAATCTTTCGCGTGCGGAAGTGCACGGCGTGATCAGTTTCTATCATTATTTCCGCCAGCATCCGGCCGGCCGCCACGTGGTGCAGATCTGCCGCGCCGAGGCTTGCCAGGCACGCGGCTCGGCAGCGCTCGAAGCGCACGCCAAGACGGTGCTGGGCTGTGATTTCCACGGTACTGCGAAGGATGGCGAATTCAGCCTGGAAGCCGTGTACTGCCTGGGCCAGTGCGCCTGTGGCCCGGCCATCATGATCAATGACGAATTGCACGCCCGGGTCAGCCACGGCAAGCTTGACCGGCTGCTGCAAGCCAAGCGAGGTACATCATGAGCAGCATTACCGTCTATGTACCGCGCGATTCGACCGCGCTGGCCCTCGGCGCAAATGATGTCACCGCAGCAATCGTGGCCGAAGCGGCCAGGCGTGGCCAGGAAATCACGCTGGTGCGCAACGGTTCGCGCGGCATGTTCTGGCTCGAGCCGCTGGTCGAGGTGGCAACCGCTGCCGGCCGCGTCGGCTACGGACCGGTTGAGCCGGATGACGTCGCCGGCCTGTTCGATGCGGATTTCCTGGCTGGCGGCCAGCATCGCCTGGCCCTGGGGCTGGTCGATGAAATTCCCTATTTGAAGAACCAGGAACGCCTGACTTTCGCCCGTGTCGGCATTACCGACCCACTTTCGCTGGACGACTACCTGGCGCACGAAGGCTACCTGGGCCTGCAAAACGCGCTGGCCATGCAAAGCGCCGACATCGTGCAGGCGGTGCTGGACTCCGGCCTGCGCGGCCGCGGCGGCGCGGCTTTCCCGACCGGCATCAAATGGAAGACGGTGCTGGGCGCGCAGGCTGCCCAGAAATACATCGTCTGCAACGCCGACGAAGGCGACTCCGGCACTTTTTCCGACCGCATGGTGATGGAGGACGATCCCTTCGTGCTGATCGAAGGCATGACCATTGCCGGCCTGGCGGTCAATGCAGACTATGGCTACATCTACGTCCGCTCGGAATATCCGCATGCGATAGCGGTATTGAACGAAGCGATCGCCATCGCTAACGCGCGCGGTTTCCTGGGCCGGAACATCCTCGGTTTCGGCAAGGATTTCCAGCTGGAGGTACGCAAGGGCGCCGGCGCTTATGTGTGCGGCGAAGAAACCGCCTTGCTGGAGAGCCTGGAAGGCAAGCGCGGCGTGGTGCGCGCCAAGCCGCCGCTGCCCGCCATCGAGGGGCTGTTCGGCAAGCCGACCGTGATCAACAATGTGATCACGCTGGCCAGCGTACCGATAGTGCTGGCGCGCGGCGCGGCGTTCTACAAGAATTTCGGGCAAGGACGATCGATGGGCACCTTGCCGATGCAACTGGCAGGCAACATCAAATACGGCGGCCTGGTGGAGAAAGCGTTTGGCGTGACCTTGCGCGAACTGCTGTTCGACTTCGGCGGCGGCACCGAAAGCGGCCGCGCCATGCGCGCGGTGCAGGTCGGCGGCCCGCTGGGGCCGTACCTGCCGCCGTCGCTGTTCGATACGCCGCTCGACTACGAAGCTTTTGCCGCCGTCGGCGGCACGGTCGGCCATGGCGGCATGGTGGTGTTCGACGACAGCGTTGATATGGCCCAACAGGCGCGCTATTCGATGGAATTCTGCGTCACCGAGTCTTGCGGCAAATGCACCCCTTGCCGCATCGGTTCGACCCGCGGAGTGGAAGTGATCGACAAGATCATCGCCAATGCAAATCCGGAGAACCAGGGCCAGCGCCAGCAGCAGATCCACCTGCTGCGCGATTTGTGCGACACCATGGTCAACGGCTCCCTGTGCGCGATGGGCAGCATGACGCCGTTGCCGGTGCTGTCGGCCCTGAACCATTTCCCGGAAGATTTTGGCGCGCCGCCTGCGATAGCCGGCAAGGCAGCCTAAGCGTCAACCGAAGCACGAACAAGCGTCAAGCCATTGCGTCCAGGTTGTACACCCGGACGCGGCGGCAAACAGGAGAAACAGAGAATGAACCAGCTCAATGAAATAGACTACGGCACGCCGGCGCGGTTGTCGGAACGGATGATCACCCTGGAGATAGACGGCGTCAATGTCGATGTACCGGCGGGCACATCGGTGATGCGCGCTGCCATGGATGCCGGTATCAGCGTGCCCAAGCTGTGCGCGACCGACAGCCTGGAACCGTTCGGTTCCTGCCGCCTGTGCCTGGTCGAAATAGAAGGGCGCAGAGGTTATCCGGCGTCTTGCACCACGCCATGCGAGCCAGGCATGAAGGTCAAGACGCAGACATCCAAGCTGGCCGACATCCGGCGCGGCGTGATGGAACTGTACATCTCCGACCATCCGCTCGATTGCCTGACTTGCCCCACCAACGGCAATTG
>NZ_JBANDC010000044.1:0-4284 GCF_038896935.1 Collimonas rhizosphaerae | reverse complement strand
ACAGCGACGTGACGCTGCTGTTGGTGGTGCTCAAGCCAGTCGACGCCGAAGTCGACAGCGAAACAATGCCGGTAGAAGCCGAAGTCGACAGCGACGTGACGCTGCTGTTGGTGGTGCTCAAGCCAGTCGACGCCGAAGTCGACAGCGAAACAATGCCGGTAGAAACCGAGGTCGACAGCGAAGCTGCACTGCTATTGGCAGTGCTCAAGCCGGTCGAGGTTGAAGTCGAGAGCGATTTCACATTGCTGCCGGTGGTGCTCAAGCCGGTGGAAACCGACGTAGACAGAGAGGTGATGCCGGTCGACAGGCTGCTCACCCCCGTGCTCAATTGCGCCACGGTCGCTATATCCTGCTGCGCCGAGCCGTCCGCGACATTGGTAATGCGGCGCAATGCCGCGGCCGATCCCACCGAGACTTCAGAAGCCGGCGCTGCCGCATTCGTCAGGAAACCGGCGCCGGTCGGTGCAGCTGCCCCGGTGGTCGAGCCGGCGCCAAGCGCCACGCTGTTGGCATATGACGCCGTAGCGCCGCGTCCCAGCGCCACGCCCGAAGTAGCCCCTGTCGCCACCGACGACTCGCCGCCTATGGCCAGTCCGTCCGTTGCCAGGGCTTGCGCGCCTTTGGTGGCATTACCGCCGATCGCCACCGCGCCGGCCGCCCCGGCCTGGGTGGCATTGGCGATGGTCGGCGCCGTAGTGCTGCCGCCGGAACCGATGGCGACAGTATTGGTTTGTGTCGCCTGGCTCAGCAAACCGAGTGCTACGCTGCTGGTGCCTGAAGCGGTCGCTTGCACGCCGACAGCGGTAGCTTGTGTCCCGGCCTGTGCCATGAAGCCCATTGCCGTGCCGTAGTTGCCTTTGACCTGGGTGCCCGTCCCGAACAGCGTCACGGCGGTAAAACCACCTCCGCTCGCGCCGCAACCCGCAACGATCGAATAATAGTTGCTGCCATCGGTCTGGTACATGGTTGCCGCGCCAGGTGCGGTAAACACCGTGCCGTCCAGGCCTGTGTATGAAGGACCGCAACCGGAACCGCCGCCGTTGGCGATAGTTGCAGCATATCCCGACAAAGGCAGCGCCAGCGTCAGCGCCAGCACCGATGCCTTGAGCGGAAGCCGGCCTGCCAGGAGCGCTTCCCACACCGCGCCTTGCACCGCGGCCGGCGCGCTCGCCGAACGGCTGGAACCGGATCGTTTGCCCTTGGCGGCAGCAAGTTCCGAGACCGCAATCCAGGCCCCCAGGACTTGGCTGTAGACAGTGCGGTAGATTTTATTCATGGTTGGCTCTATACAAAATAACTACGGTTTGCGATAAGGGATCAAGCGGCACGATTTATTTCCACTTGAAGCCGTAGCCAGCGCTGAAGCCTGTCGCACTGCCGGTAGTGCTGGCGCCGGCTCCCCAGGCGCTTTGCCCGGTCTTGCTGATCGCCTTGAACTGCAAGGCCAACGCACCGTAACCCTGGTAAGAGCCTAGACCCACGCCTACTCCCTTGTCGCCCGCATCCAGGGGCGGCATTACCGCACCCGACAAAGCCATGCTCATGGCGATACCGGAGTAGGCAATGCGCTTGACGTCGCCCAGCTGGTTTTGCACATCGCGCAACTGGGATACGTTCACTGCATCGGTCGGATTGACGCCTGGCGCGACATTCGTGATGCGGCGCTCGTTGCCGGCAGAGCCGACCGACACCGTGTTGTCCTGGTCCGCTACCGAATACGCACCCAGCGCTACCGAACGGTTCGCCGTAGCTTGTGCGCCGGCGCCTGTCGCAACCGCGTCGTTACCCGACGCCAATGCGTTCTGGCCAATCGCTACCGTCGGATCGCCGGTCGCCCGGGCATTGTTGCCAATCGCCACCGAACCGGCTTGCGAAGCCAGCGCACGGAAGCCCACCGCGGTAGTGTTGGTATCGGTCGCCTGGGCATTCGAGCCGATCGCCGTTGCGCCATCCTTGGTCGCCTGCGCACACAGGCCTGTGCCGGTGGCGTCTATGCCGTTGACGCTGCTGCAGGTGGCGGCGTTCACATTATTGATCGCCGTGCCGCTGGTGCCGCGGGTCCGCACCGTGCCGTCGCTATTGGCGCCGCCTATGGTGGTCGCGCCGATGGTGGCGCCATTGGCCGCGGCAGCATTGCTGCTATCGACCAGCGGTTTCAATGCTGTCGACAACGAAGTCGCACCATTGGTAACGTTGTTCAGGCCAGTGGAAAGCGATGACACCTGGCTCAATCCGGTCGACAGGGAAGAAATGCCCGTCGACAGCGAGGCAATCCCGGTCGAGGTTGACGTCGACAGCGAACTCACATTGCTATTCGTCGTCGACAGGCCGGTCGACAGCGATCCGACGTTCGAGGTAGTGCTGGACAGGCCGGTCGACAGCGAATTGATGCTGCTGGTATTGGTCGACAGGGCCGTCGAGGTGGAGGTCGACAGCGAACCGACATTGCTGTTGGTGGTGCTCAGGCCGGTCGACAGCGAACCGAGGCCGGCCGAGGTCGAGGTCGACAATGAATTGAGCTGGCTGACGTTGACCGCATCGGTATTTTCCGTACCGGCTGCGACGTTGATGATCTGCCGCTCTTTACCGAAGGAACCGACCGACACCACATTAGGCCGATCCGTGCCAACCACCGACTGGTTGATTGAATTCGCACCGATGGCTACAGAATTCGAACCGGCGCTTACCTTCGCATCATCCAGGCCATCCTGCTTGCCGTCTGCTTTGAAGTAGTTGGCAACGCCCGACGTTTGCAGGTTGGAGAGTCCGGTCGACAGCGAACCCACATTGCTGTTCACCGTGCTCAATCCGGCTGAAGTCGAGGTCGACAGCGAACTCACGATGCTGTTGGTGGTGCTCAGGCCGGTCGAGGCTGAAGTCGACAAGGAAGCAATTCCCGTCGACGTTGAGGTCGACAAGGAATCCACATTGCTGTTGGTGGTGCTCAGGCCGGTGGATGTCGATGTCGACAACGACGCCACGTTGCTGTTGGTGGTGCTCAGCCCGGTCGAGGTTGAAGTCGACAGCGAAGTCACGCTGCTGTTGGTTGTGCTCAACCCTGTTGAGGTCGAGGTCGACAGCGAAGCGATGCCTGTCGAAGTCGATGTCGACAAGGACTCCACGTTGCTGTTGGTGGTGCTCAGGCCGGTGGAGGTCGAAGTCGACAGCGAGGTCACGCTGCTATTGGTCGTGCTCAGGCCGGTGGAGGTTGAAGTCGACAGCGAAGCCACGCTGCTGTTGGTGGTGCTCAGGCCGGTCGAAGTCGAGGTCGACAGCGAAGCGATCCCGGTGGATGTCGATGTCGACAACGACGAGACATTGCTATTGGCCGTGCTCAAACCGCTTGATGTGGTGGTCGACAGCGAATTCAGCTGGCTGACATTCACGGCGTCGGTGTCTGCCGTACCTGCAGCCAGGTTAGTAATCTTCTGACCGCTATTGTCGATGCCATTGGTGGTGGTTGCACCGGTCACGGTAAGGCCGGCGGTCGTGATGCCGGTCGACAGCGAAGCGACCGTCGTGCTCAAGCCTGTGGACAAGGATGTCACGCCGCTCTGGGCGGTGCTGATGCCGCTTGACGTCGAGGTCGACAGCGATGTGACGTTGCTGTTGGCGGTGCTCAGGCCGGTGGAGGTCGACGTCGACAGCGAAGCCACGCCGCTGTTGGCTGTGCTCAAGCCGGTCGAGGTGGAAGTCGACAGAGAGGCGATGCCGGTGGATGTCGATGTCGACAACGACGAGACACTGCTATTGGCGGTGCTCAACCCGGTCGAAGTCGACGTCGACAGCGAAGCGATGCCAGTGGATGTTGAAGTCGACAACGACGAGACACTGCTATTGGTGGTGCTCAAGCCGGTCGACGCTGAAGTCGACAGCGAAACAATTCCGGTCGAGGTTGAAGTCGACAGCGATGCGACGCTGCTGTTGGTGGTGCTCAAGCCGGTCGACGCTGAAGTCGACAGCGAAACAATGCCGGTCGACGCCGAGGTCGACAGCGAACTCACGCTGCTGTTGGTCGTGCTCAAACCCGTCGACGCCGAAGTCGACAGCGAAACAATGCCGGTCGACGCCGAGGTCGACAGCGATGTGATGCTGCTGTTGGTGGTGCTCAAGCCAGTCGAGGCCGAAGTCGACAGTGAAACAATGCCGGTCGAAGCCGAGGTCGACAGCGAATTTACGCTGCTGTTGGTGGTGCTCAAGCCAGTTGATGCCGAAGTAGACAGCGAGACAATGCCGGTCGAAGCCGAAGTCGACAGCGAAGTCAGACTGCTGTTGGGGGTGGGG
>NZ_JBANDC010000043.1:0-5812 GCF_038896935.1 Collimonas rhizosphaerae | reverse complement strand
TGCAGAGGGTTTTTTAATAAAAGCCTGACGATGACCTACTTTCACACTGGTTGCAGCACTATCATCGGCGCAAAGTCGTTTCACGGTCCTGTTCGGGATGGGAAGGGGTGGTACCAACTCGCTATGGTCATCAGGCATAACTTGTATCGTTCCCTGTTCCACGGTAGTGGCAACAAAGAGCGCAATTTAGAAGAAGTAGTTTTTTATACCGGCCACACCGGGGTGGGTGTGGTCGGTTGGGTATGATTGTCCAAACGGTGTTGCTATCTTTATGGATAGTCACCTTGGCAAACAAATAAGCTCATCATATAACCTGCTAAGGTTATAGGGACAAGCCTCACGGGCAATTAGTATCAGTTAGCTTAACGTATTACTACGCTTCCACACCTGACCTATCAACGTCCTGGTCTCGAACGACCCTTTAGGGGAATCTAGTTCCCGGGAAATATCATCTTAAGGCAAGTTTCCCGCTTAGATGCTTTCAGCGGTTATCTCTTCCGAACTTAGCTACCCGGCAATGCCACTGGCGTGACAACCGGTACACCAGAGGTTCGTCCACTCCGGTCCTCTCGTACTAGGAGCAGCCCCCTTCAAATTTCCAACGCCCACGGCAGATAGGGACCAAACTGTCTCACGACGTTTTAAACCCAGCTCACGTACCACTTTAAATGGCGAACAGCCATACCCTTGGGACCGGCTACAGCCCCAGGATGTGATGAGCCGACATCGAGGTGCCAAACTCCCCCGTCGATATGAACTCTTGGGAGGAATCAGCCTGTTATCCCCAGAGTACCTTTTATCCGTTGAGCGATGGCCCTTCCATACAGAACCACCGGATCACTATGTCCTACTTTCGTACCTGCTCGACTTGTCAGTCTCGCAGTTAAGCACGCTTATGCCATTGCACTATTAGCACGATGTCCGACCGTACCTAGCGTACCTTCGAACTCCTCCGTTACACTTTGGGAGGAGACCGCCCCAGTCAAACTGCCTACCATGCACTGTCCCCGATCCGGATAACGGACCAAGGTTAGAACCTCAAACAAACCAGGGTGGTATTTCAAGGTTGGCTCCACGAGAACTAGCGTCCCCGCTTCAAAGCCTCCCACCTATCCTACACAGATTGGTTCAAAGTCCAATGCAAAGCTACAGTAAAGGTTCATGGGGTCTTTCCGTCTAGCCGCGGGTAGATTGCATCATCACAAACATTTCAACTTCGCTGAGTCTCGGGAGGAGACAGTGTGGCCATCGTTACGCCATTCGTGCAGGTCGGAACTTACCCGACAAGGAATTTCGCTACCTTAGGACCGTTATAGTTACGGCCGCCGTTTACTGGGACTTCAATCAAGAGCTTGCACCCCATCATTTAATCTTCCAGCACCGGGCAGGCGTCACACCCTATACGTCCACTTTCGTGTTTGCAGAGTGCTGTGTTTTTATTAAACAGTCGCAGCCACCTTTTTATTGCAGCCCTTTCGTCCTTCTGGCGCAGGCCAGTCAAACTACATGGGCGTACCTTATCCCGAAGTTACGGTACAAATTTGCCGAGTTCCTTCTCCCGAGTTCTCTCAAGCGCCTTAGAATACTCATCTCGCCCACCTGTGTCGGTTTGCGGTACGGTCTCGTTAGACTGAAGCTTAGAGGCTTTTCTTGGAACCACTTCCGATTGCTTCACCAATAAATTGGCTCGTCCCATACCCTTGAATTACGCTGCCGGATTTGCCTAACAGCCTTCTCTGATATAGGAACCGGGACTTCCAACACCCGGACAACCTTCCGCGATCCGTCCCCCCATCGCATCTAACGACGGTGCAGGAATATTAACCTGCTTCCCATCAGCTACGCATCTCTGCCTCGCCTTAGGGGCCGACTCACCCTGCTCCGATGAACGTTGAACAGGAAACCTTGGGCTTACGGCGTGGGGGCTTTTCACCCCCATTATCGCTACTCATGTCAGCATTCGCACTTCTGATACCTCCAGCATCCTTTACAAGACACCTTCGCAGGCTTACAGAACGCTCTCCTACCATATCAATAAATTGATATCCGCAGCTTCGGTGACTGGCTTAGCCCCGTTACATCTTCCGCGCAGGACGACTCGATCAGTGAGCTATTACGCTTTCTTTAAAGGATGGCTGCTTCTAAGCCAACCTCCTGACTGTTTTAGCCTTCCCACTTCGTTTGCCACTTAGCCAATCTTTGGGACCTTAGCTGGCGGTCTGGGTTGTTTCCCTCTTGACGTCGGACGTTAGCACCCGGCGTCTGTCTCCCAAGCTCGCACTCATCGGTATTCGGAGTTTGCAATGGTTTGGTAAGTCTCGATGACCCCCTAGCCATAACAGTGCTCTACCCCCGATGGTGATACTTGAGGCACTACCTAAATAGTTTTCGGAGAGAACCAGCTATTTCCAAGTTTGTTTAGCCTTTCACCCCTACCCACAGCTCATCCCCTAATTTTTCAACATTAGTGGGTTCGGACCTCCAGTGCGTGTTACCGCACCTTCATCCTGGCCATGAGTAGATCACTTGGTTTCGGGTCTACACCCAGCGACTGAACGCCCTATTCGGACTCGATTTCTCTACGCCTTCCCTATACGGTTAAGCTTGCCACTGAATGTAAGTCGCTGACCCATTATACAAAAGGTACGCAGTCACGGAACAAGTCCGCTCCTACTGTTTGTATGCACACGGTTTCAGGATCTATTTCACTCCCCTTCCGGGGTTCTTTTCGCCTTTCCCTCACGGTACTGGTTCACTATCGGTCGATATCGAGTATTTAGCCTTGGAGGATGGTCCCCCCATGTTCAGACAGGATTACACGTGTCCCGCCCTACTTGTTGCAAGCTTAGTTCCACAATGATCATTTCGTATAAGGGGCTATCACCCTCTATGGCCGACGTTTCCAAGTCGTTCTACTATGTCCACTGCTAAAACTTGCGGCTGTTCCCATTTCGCTCGCCACTACTTTGGGAATCTCGGTTGATTTCTTTTCCTGCAGCTACTTAGATGTTTCAGTTCGCCGCGTTCGCTTTACACACCTATGTATTCAGTGTGCAATGACCACTAGGGCCGGGTTTCCCCATTCGGAAATCTGCGGATCAAAGCTTGTTTGCTAGCTCCCCGCAGCTTATCGCAAGCTACTACGTCCTTCATCGCCTGATATCGCCAAGGCATCCACCATGTGCACTTATTCACTTGTCCCTATAACTTTAGCCTCTGAGTGCGTTCACACCCAAAAAGCGGTTATAGAGGTATTTCTATGAGTTTAGCGTTTGCCGTATCCAAAGTGTTTTCGCATGTCCATGCAGCTTGCGCCCATGGACTCTTTTGAGAACTCTTTACATACTTTTTGATTTGATACAATCATACCCATCCACAACAATGTCTTGTCATGGACGAATCTTTACTACTTCTTCTAAATTGTTAAAGAACAGTTATTGCTTTTGATCTTCAAAAGACCAAACCTAAATCCCAGTGCCTCTCTTGCGCACCGACTTAGGTTTGACATTTCTCATTTCTCACCAAGGAAACTTGGTGGAGGTTGACGGGATCGAACCGACGACCCCCTGCTTGCAAAGCAGGTGCTCTCCCAGCTGAGCTAAACCCCCGGAAATCTTTGGTGGGTCTGGTTGGGCTCGAACCAACGACCCCCGCGTTATCAACACGGTGCTCTAACCAACTGAGCTACAGACCCGCTTGGATCAGTACGAGCCTACCATCAACTACTGCGTATCCTCTACGCACCAGCCTTTGACCGATACCTGTTCTTCTTAACTAACAGACGATAAGTGTGGACGCTTAACTTTCATGCAAACTCTAGAAAGGAGGTGATCCAGCCGCACCTTCCGATACGGCTACCTTGTTACGACTTCACCCCAGTCACGAATCCTACCGTGGTAAGCGCCCTCCTTACGGTTAGGCTACCTACTTCTGGTAAAACCCGCTCCCATGGTGTGACGGGCGGTGTGTACAAGACCCGGGAACGTATTCACCGCGACATGCTGATCCGCGATTACTAGCGATTCCAACTTCATGTAGTCGAGTTGCAGACTACAATCCGGACTACGATACACTTTCTGGGATTAGCTCCCCCTCACGGGTTGGCGGCCCTCTGTATGTACCATTGTATGACGTGTGAAGCCCTACCCATAAGGGCCATGAGGACTTGACGTCATCCCCACCTTCCTCCGGTTTGTCACCGGCAGTCTCATTAGAGTGCCCTTTCGTAGCAACTAATGACAAGGGTTGCGCTCGTTGCGGGACTTAACCCAACATCTCACGACACGAGCTGACGACAGCCATGCAGCACCTGTGTTACAGCTTTCTTTCGAACACTCCCAAATCTCTTCGGGATTCTGTACATGTCAAGGGTAGGTAAGGTTTTTCGCGTTGCATCGAATTAATCCACATCATCCACCGCTTGTGCGGGTCCCCGTCAATTCCTTTGAGTTTTAATCTTGCGACCGTACTCCCCAGGCGGTCTACTTCACGCGTTAGCTGCGTTACCAAGTCAATTAAGACCCGACAACTAGTAGACATCGTTTAGGGCGTGGACTACCAGGGTATCTAATCCTGTTTGCTCCCCACGCTTTCGTGCATGAGCGTCAGTGTTATCCCAGGGGGCTGCCTTCGCCATCGGTATTCCTCCACATCTCTACGCATTTCACTGCTACACGTGGAATTCTACCCCCCTCTGACACACTCTAGCCGTGCAGTCACAAATGCCATTCCCAGGTTAAGCCCGGGGATTTCACACCTGTCTTACACAACCGCCTGCGCACGCTTTACGCCCAGTAATTCCGATTAACGCTTGCACCCTACGTATTACCGCGGCTGCTGGCACGTAGTTAGCCGGTGCTTATTCTTCAGGTACCGTCATTAGCAAGGGATATTAGCCCTCACCGTTTCTTCCCTGACAAAAGAGCTTTACAACCCGAAGGCCTTCTTCACTCACGCGGCATTGCTGGATCAGGGTTGCCCCCATTGTCCAAAATTCCCCACTGCTGCCTCCCGTAGGAGTCTGGGCCGTGTCTCAGTCCCAGTGTGGCTGGTCGTCCTCTCAGACCAGCTACTGATCGATGCCTTGGTGAGCCTTTACCTCACCAACTAGCTAATCAGATATCGGCCGCTCTATGAGCATGAGGTCTTGCGAGCCCCCACTTTCATCCGTAGATCGTATGCGGTATTAGCTAATCTTTCGACTAGTTATCCCCCACTCAAAGGTACGTTCCGATATATTACTCACCCGTTCGCCACTCGTCAGCGGAGCAAGCTCCCTGTTACCGTTCGACTTGCATGTGTAAGGCATGCCGCCAGCGTTCAATCTGAGCCAGGATCAAACTCTTCAGTTCAATCTCTGTTTTGTGGCATTGCTGCCTAGCATCTCTGCTATCGCTCACTCAAAATACTGACAGGCCACTTCTTCTCAGAAGCGCCTATTTTCTTCTTTTGTGAACATTTAATGTTTTAAGTTATACGCTCCTGATTTACATCAGCAGCGCTGCACTTCCATCAAACGCCCACACTTATCGACTGTTAATTGTTAAAGAACCTTCTACTTCGCGCCACCAGAACCCTGGTTCGCGTCGCCGTCAAATCGTTTTGTTTGTCAGCAGCAGAGAGATGAGATTATGTGGCGTTTCAAGATTTTCGTCAACTACTTTTTTACCAACCACCGAAAAACTTCTTACCACCTACAACACCTGCAATCCCCACTTTCCCCTCTCAAACTCCACTCACAAATCAGCCTCTTTCCTACCTCAGCTGCTTCGTTCATTTCGCGTCGTTCTCAACGGGAGGCGAACTATAGCAA
>NZ_JBANDC010000042.1:0-7010 GCF_038896935.1 Collimonas rhizosphaerae | reverse complement strand
GCGCGGTAGGCGTCCATGCCGGAAATTGCCGCGGTCCTGGAAAATTCTGCGGGGGCCGGAAAAATGCGGGTTTCCTGACCAAAGGTTTCGATGTTCGCCATGCTGTCTCCTGCTTTTAATAGTTGACGCTAAACATAAACTTTTACACTTACTCAAGCCTTACGTTGCAAGATGCTAACGCTACCAGAGCCTCTCAGTCGGTTATCATCGCACATTCAGCTCATTCCTACAGCCACCTACAGCCCATGCAACACACAAAATCTTATGCCTACCTGGCGCTAGCCATGATGCTGGTAGGCGCCAATATCGGTTTCGGCAAGGCCATCATCGCCGTAATGCCGGTACTGGTGTTCGGCTTGCTGCGCTTCGTGATTGCCGTGGTCGTGATGGCGCCGCAATTCTTCAAGGCCGCGCCGCGTCTGCAGCGCCACGAATGGCTGACCTTGTTCGGCCAGGCGTTCTTCGGCACCTTCCTGTTTACACTGTGCATGCTGTACGGCGTCCAGCACACCACCGCGACCGCCGCCGGCGTCATCACCAGCACCCTGCCGGCGGCGGTGGCGATCCTGTCGCGCCTGATCCTCAAGGAGCGGCTGCAGCCGCGCACCCTGGCCTCGATCCTGCTGGCGATCGCCGGCATCGCCGTACTCAACCTGAGCAAGAGCGGCAGCGGCGACGGCGGCCAAGCGCCGCTGTTGGGCAACCTGCTGGTGCTGGCCGCGGTAGCCTGCGAAGCCACTTACGTGGTGCTCTCCAAGCGCTTGACGCAAACCCTGTCGCCGATGCGCATCACCGCCTACAGCCATCTGTTCGGCCTGCTGCTGATGCTGCCGTTCGGGCTGACCGCAGCCCTCTCCTACGATTTCAGCCAGGTCACGCCCGGCATGTGGCTGCTGATGCTCTGGTACGCGCTGGCGGCCAGCGTGATCGCGTTCTGGCTATGGTTGACCGGCACCAAGCACGTGCAGGCTAACGTCGCCGGCATCTTCACCGCCCTGATGCCGCTGGCGGCGGCTTTCATCGGCGTGGTGTTCCTGCACGAGAGCCTGAGCTGGGGCCATTTCGCCGCATTGGCGCTGGTATTGGCCGGGATTGCGGTGGCCAGCTGGCCGCAGCCCATGAAAACCGCCCAAGAAGTGTAAAATAGCGACGCTTTCCCCTTCCCGACAATTCCAATGAGCAACATGCAAGCATCCGCGCCAAAAAAAACCATCGGCGTCCTGCCGAACCTGATTTTCATGAGCCGCTGGCTGCAACTGCCGCTGTACCTGGGCCTGATCCTGGCGCAATGCGTCTATGTATTCCATTTCTGGGTCGAACTGACCGACCTGATCGGCGCCGTGTTCGGCAATGCGGCCTCGCTCGACCACATCCTCGACGTCGTCACGATCGACGGCGCGGTGCGCCCGACCAAGCTGACCGAAGCCACCATCATGCTGGTGGTGCTGGGGCTGATCGACGTCGTCATGATTTCCAACCTGCTGATCATGGTGATCGTCGGCGGTTATGAAACCTTTGTTTCGCGCATGAACCTGGAAAGCCATCCGGACCAGCCGGAATGGCTGTCGCATGTGAACGCCTCAGTGCTGAAGGTGAAGCTGGCGATGGCGATCATCGGCATTTCGTCGATCCACTTGCTGAAGACCTTCATCAACGCCAATGCCTACGATGTCAAGACGCTGCTGGCGCAGACCGGCATCCACATCACTTTCCTGCTGTCGGCGCTGGCGATCGCCTGGTGCGACCGCATCATGACGGCGACCCAGAACCAGGCCAGCCAGGGCCATTGATTCCAGCTGTATCCGCACCACCCATTTCCTGACCTTTGACCGAGCATCTTAAAGAGATACGCCATGACCACCCTAGCCACCCTGACCACGATCAAGCAAGAAGATCTCATCGAGTCGGTAGCCGCTGCGCTCCAGTACATCAGCTATTACCATCCCGTCGACTATATCCAGCACCTGGCGCGCGCCTATGAGCAGGAGCAGAACCCTGCGGCAAAAGACGCCATCGCCCAGATCCTGACCAACTCGCGCATGTGCGCCGAAGGCAAGCGGCCGATCTGCCAGGACACCGGCATCGTCAACGTGTTCCTGAAGATCGGCATGGACGTGCGCTTCGAAGGCTTCAAGGGTTCGATCACCGACGCCGTCAACGAAGGCGTGCGCCGCGGCTACCTGAACCCGGACAACATGCTGCGCGCCTCGATCGTGGCCGACCCGCAGTTCGAACGCAAGAACACCAAGGACAACACGCCGGCCGTGGTGCACATGGAACTGGTGCCAGGCAACACAGTGGACGTGCAGATCGCAGCCAAGGGCGGCGGTTCGGAAAACAAGACCAAGTTCGTCATGCTCAACCCTTCCGATTCGCTGGTCGACTGGGTCATGAAGACCGTGCCGACCATGGGCGCCGGCTGGTGCCCGCCAGGCATGCTCGGCATCGGCATCGGCGGCACCGCGGAAAAAGCGATGCTGATGGCGAAGCAGGTGTTGATGGAAGACATCGACATGTACGACCTGCTCAAGCGCGGCCCGCAAAACAAGACCGAAGAACTGCGCATCGAGCTGTTCCAGAAAGTGAACTCGCTCGGCATCGGCGCGCAAGGACTGGGCGGCCTGACTACCGTGCTCGACGTCAAGATCATGATGCACCCGACCCACGCAGCATCGAAGCCGGTGGCGATGATCCCGAACTGCGCCGCCACCCGCCACGGCCACTTCGTGCTGGACGGTTCCGGCCCGGCCTACATGGAACCGCCGTCGCTGTCGGAATGGCCGGAAGTGCACTGGGTGCCGGATACCGAGAAATCGAAACGGGTCGACCTGAATACCCTGACCAAGGAAGAAGTCGCTTCGTGGAAACCGGGCCAGACCCTGCTGTTGAACGGCAAGATGCTGACCGGCCGCGACGCTGCGCACAAGCGCATCCAGGAAATGCTGGCCAAGGGCGAAAAGCTGCCGGTCGATTTCACCAACCGCGTCATCTACTACGTCGGCCCGGTCGATCCGGTGCGCGATGAAGTGGTGGGCCCGGCCGGCCCGACTACCGCGACCCGCATGGACAAGTTCACCGACATGATGCTGGAACAGACCGGCCTGATTTCGATGATCGGCAAATCGGAACGCGGCCCTACCGCGATCGAATCGATCAAGAAACACAAGTCGGCTTACCTGATGGCTGTCGGCGGCGCCGCCTACCTGGTGTCGAAGGCGATCAAGTCGGCCCAGGTGCTGGGTTTTGCCGACCTTGGCATGGAAGCGATCTACGAGTTCGACGTCAAGGACATGCCGGTCACGGTGGCGGTCGATTCCAACGGCATCTCGGTGCACAACACCGGACCCAAGGAATGGCAGGAAAAGATCGCCCACGCAGCGCTCTCGAAGATCCCCGTCACCGCCATCTGACCGTCCGGTTCCGATAGATGAGCGGCGACACGCAAGCAATGCCGATGGCGCAGCACGCGCCCATCGGCATTTTCGATTCCGGCATCGGCGGCTTGTCGGTGCTGCGCCATATCCACCAGGACCTGCCGCTGGAAGACCTGCTGTATTTTGCCGATTCCGCCTATGCGCCGTATGGCGACAGGTCGGAAGCGGAGATTTCCGCGCGCTCGCTGGCGGTGACCCAGTTCCTGCTGCAGCAAGGCGTGAAGGCGCTGGTAGTGGCTTGCAACACCGCCACCACCGCCGCCATCAAGGCGATCCGCAGCGCTTACCCGGCGTTGCCGGTGATCGGCATCGAACCCGGTCTGAAGCCGGCCGCGGCGCACAGCCGCAGCAAGATTGTCGGCGTGCTGGCTACCAAGGCCACCTTGCAAAGCGCGCGGCTGCTGGCGCTGCAAGAGCAGATCAGCGCGGCCAGCGGCGTGCATTTCGAGCTGCAAGCCTGCGTCGGCCTGGTCGACCAGATTGAAAAAGGCGAATTGCGCTCGGCGCAGACCGCGCTGCTGCTGCGCCGTTATATCGCACCGCTGCTCGCGCAAGGCGCCGACACCCTGGTGCTGGGCTGTACCCACTACCCTTTTGTGCGCCCGCTGATCGAGGAAATCGTGGCCGAGCTGGCGTCCGGACCGGTAACCATCATCGACACCGGCGCCGCGGTCAGCCGCCAGCTGGCCAAGGTCCTGGCTGAAAACGGACTGCTGCAGGCCGCACCGCACAGCGGCTGGGTAAGCGCCTTCACCAGCGGCAGCGAGTCGGCCATCAGCATCCCGTTCGCCCGGCTGCTGCAACTGCAGCCGCCGGTATCGACGGTAGCCGCAATCGCCCAGCCGGCGGGAATTTCATAATTAACCGTTATTTGATTTGCCAGGCGGCAGGTTACTTTGTATAATAGCCAGCTGCCTTAGTGCTGAACAAGCATGGCAGTTCAGTAGTACCGCAATGGTGGCTGTAGCTCAGTTGGTAGAGTCCAGGATTGTGATTCCTGTTGTCGCGGGTTCGAGTCCCGTCAGCCACCCCAAAGAATTCAATAAAATCAAGTAGTTAGAATAACGCTTGATTTTAATTATCGTGAAATTGACAACAAAATTCACGATATGACAAAAAAGCCCATCCATTCGGTGGGCTTTTTTGCGTTTGTCCGGGTTAATTGACAAAATCTGTCTCGGCGGAAAATAAAAATAGAACGTTAGACTTACCGGACAGTCCATTCAGGGCGAACATCATCAGCATGCGCATTTGAGACCAACCTGCCAACTACACAGAAAGGCTCCAAATGAAATTCAGCTTACTCCTGGCCGCTTTGGCGATTTCGATCACCGGGTGCGCAACCTCCCCCGTTTCGATCAACGAAGTGAAGTCCGTAGCGATGGAACGCGTGTTCCGCCCCGACGCACTGCCGCTGGCAAACAATGCCCGTGCGGTATTCGTAAGGGATAACGGGGTCTCCGGCGGCGGCGGGTATCAGCATCTGTACATAGACGGAAAAAAAGCGGCCTCGCTGAACCCAGGTGAAAAAGTGGAGTTCATGCTGCCGCCGGGCCAGCATGTTTTTGGCGCCACTCCAACAGATGGCTCCGCCACATATTCCCTCAACACAGTCGCGCAGGATCTCAAAGCCGACAAGACCTATTTCTACCGCCTGCAAACGGCAGGGAGTTCCTCCCGCACCGCTCTGCAGCGATTCATCCCTGACTATCAGTAACGCGGTAAGGCGTTGCGTTTTATGATCCCTCTTTGCTGTGATGCCAGTAGAGATATGCCAGGCCGACAGGTGCGATGAATATCGCCAGGCTCCAGCAAATCGCCATGGTCACCAGCTTCACAAAAAGCAACAGCAGAGCGTGGGTCAGGAACACGTTCCGGCCCATGATGAAATTCACGATGTTTTCGTAAACAAAGCGGGAATAAGGGTAAAGCAGAGTGCTCGCTACAAGAAAAACAATCATTGCCGCTTGCATCGAATGATTTCCTTTGCTCGACACAAAAAAATACAGAGCGGGGAAAATCAGCCCGAACACAAATTGGCGAAAGTAATATTGAGGCGACAGCCCTCCGAAAGTTTTTGCGATGACTGGATGCATGCCGATTTTTCTCCGTAGTTAAAATTAAGTCATTTTTAAATTTCGTTCGATCTCCGGCAAGGCATCAAGAGCAGCAAGTCGCATTTCCACCTGCTGGGCTTGCTTGATGTGCTGGGGATTGCGAAGATCGAAGATGTCGCCCACGGCGATGACGATGGAGCCGTGACAGTTGGGCAATGAGATAACTTCGGCGGCTTCAGGGATATCTTGAGGTTTTAAGACTTTGGGAACAAAGCCCATCCACCCGAGGAACCGGGGATAGGGGAAGGGGCTGAAATCGAAGCTGTACTGATCAGTGCCGCGTTCGCCATCTTTCCTAGGAAGCTGCTCAACATCAAGCGATGCAAATTCAATGGACGCGGGATTCAGATGCAACACCGCGTTGAGAATGCTTTTCATCCGCTCGGTGAGCCTGCTTGGCCAGGCGAGATCGGGTGTACGGATATGTAGCTGAATTCTCCCCCCACCCGGTTTGAATCTCAGTGTACAAATACCTTCCTCTGTATCGTAGGCTTTCTCATCCATGGCGCTGGTCAGCGTTACTTCAAACCCAAATGGATATTCAGGCAATATCCCGATTGCAGACCATGCCCTGATGTGTTCAGCCAAATCATGCCTGGCTCGTGCCAGAAATTGAACAGAGTCAGACACGGCTACCAGACGACCTTTTTTACCTGGAGTGACGTACCACTCAGGGATCGGCAGAAATGGGCGTATGGCGGCGAGAAGCTGAGTCAACCTTTCATGGCCCTCTTCCACGGATAAGGACTCTTCTTTTACAGTGAAAGTAAAGCTGATATTCATTGAATACCTCGCAAATGGGATGGAACGGCACGTGTCGGACATCCATCGCTGGGATGCCAGATTTTTTTGTCGCTACTTCATAGGACTTTAAGACTTCAATAACGAAGCAAGGCTACGCTGAAATTACCCCTCAAAATCAGGCTCAATCCCCGGCGAAGCATCGATATCAACTAGTCGCATTTTCACTTGCTGGGCTTGCTTCATGCCCGGATGTTTGTTACAGGCCATCAACCCCGATTGACTAGGCGGATCTGCCGTTGCGATAATTCTGATTTAAGGGCGCCATCCTACGTTGCGGGCGGGCCGGAAATATAGGAAAAGTCTTAAAATTTTGCGAATCGTGAGGTGGCATCACGGACTCCTCTCAATCGGCTTGCACTGAGGGTGATTGTGGTTCGCGCTACATACGTCGGCTTACCGTGTTACTTATTAACCACGTTAATATTTTTAAGTCGTTTAAGCTGAGTTGCCCCCCAATACTGATATTTCGCAATTACCAGATTTATCAAAGCGCGTGCCTTCATAGGCTAAAAGCACGCCACAAGAACCGTTTTCAAGACTTGCAATGACAGTATCTACGGGGTGCGCCTTACCGCGCTCGCAGAATACCCACGATTCGTTACCCTAGAAATTCCAGCGCACTCCGCCATTCGCAGCCCAGCCACGCAAGCCGGCG
>NZ_JBANDC010000041.1:0-7886 GCF_038896935.1 Collimonas rhizosphaerae | reverse complement strand
TCTTCGGCTACATGGGTTGGGCCTGCGTGGTATTGTTGCCCTTGTTCGTGATAATGACGTTTATTTTTTTCCGTTGACGGCAGAATGATGAAACCCAAGATTTAATGGTGCGCGTCGTGCTTCTGGAAGCGATTACCAGATTGCCGCAGCACCTCGATGCGGAACTCTGATCAGTTTATAGGCCCGAGATCGCGCCCAAGCTCTTCAGCAAGACCGAGCAGGTCGATCTCGTACTTCATGACATTCGAAAAACATCGCGCATGGAAATATTTCTTGGCGCTTGGGCGCCAATTGAATAAAAACTATTCCTTTCACAGATCCCTATTTCTGCGCTTTGATCTTGCCAGTTTGGTGGTTCCCAGAGATAGAGAATACCGACCGAAATCCCTAGCAATCGGTTTGTTTTATGAATTAAGGATACATTTATGCAAATTTTAGTCCGCAAAATCAGTATTCGAAATCATCCCTGACAACATTATCTTTAAAACCGCTTCTGTTGTTACAGTGAACTGCGCAAGGTGAAACAGCGCCACAAGGTTCTCAGCAAAGATGATGGATTTCTGAATGGTCTCAGGGTCGGCATCGGGCGCGATCACAGGCAACATGTCAAGAACAATATCCCTGACTTCTTCGATAGGAGGTAAATTCAGTTTAAGCATATAGTTCCTAAGAGAGAATTCAATTGAAGACGTCACTTGGCTATGCAGAGCTCCACCTTCCAATGATGAGTACTCATTATTTTCCCGTTAAAAGACTGTCGAGCCGCGCGCGTGAATAAGCTATAAGTCATCTGTATTTGAAGAGACAAAATCGTTTGGCTCAGGGCGGCCCCTCTTCTCTATCTGATCTGAGAGCACAGCTAATTGCCGACATTGAGAATTATATATAGTAGATTTATATACAGTAGAAGTAAATAGGGTAGATTATTAGTCTGTAGATTTATGAGCAGAAATAGGTGATTCTGCATAGCCATGAGTAAATCCACACTAAAGCCAACATTACGCAAAAACTTCGCAGAAAATGTGCGTAGCTTTCGTACCCAATTGGGTATTTCCCAAGAAGGTTTGGCAGAACTTGCTGGATTTCACCGAACTTATGTTAGCCAAGTTGAGCGGTGCGTAGCAAACGTCACCATAGACAATATTGAAAAACTCGCACACGCGCTTAACATCAGACCAGCGGCATTGCTGGAGCTTCCGACAATTCGGGACTAGTTTCCCATCTCATGAATCCACGACAGGCAACATTTGTCCAACTGAGAGCTGACATGGGCACCAGCCTTATGAGCACTTGAACATCAATTACAAGCGAAACCACACGGCTTACGGTCGGTACAAGCCGAGTTGTTATTGGACAGCCATTCGATCTGAGTGGTAGCCGTAGGAGAATAAAAACGCTGTTCAACGGCGGCCCGCATCACATCTCGCACAACGTCGCCACTGTACCCACCCATACCCATGCAGGATTTTCGCTTCCGAAGAGTGGAGAAAAAACACTAGCATTTGTTAGTATTTTTTTTGCCGTGATTCGCACCAAAAAATGTGCCAGCCAGCAGCTTTCCAGGCGCGTTGACTCGCGACTAAAGCAGCCTAAAACACCATAACAAATGATAAGGTTTTTGTCGGCTCGGTATGCCGGTTTCTTGAGTCATGCAGGCCTCGCTGGCTGCAGAAATCATTACCTGTCAGTGTCATAGGCTGCGATCTGTCCATCGACCACAATTCCGCTGTCATCTTGATCGCGTAGCCAAACTCCATATGACGGATCTGCATAAACTCCCACGCCATATTATTTATACGCCGCAATTCATCCGCATCATGACCGGCATCAATCTCTGACTGCACCATATCGAAGCGGAACAGCTTTAATGACGCCCTGACGGACTCGACATCAATTTCGTGGGCATGCTGCTCTTCTGGTGTTCCACGTGTTCCATCAGCTGGAAACTCGCATGGATACTCGCTTGTGCTGGAACACTTACCGGGCAAGCCATGTTCTGCTGTGGTGTTCCCGGTGTTCCTTGCATCGGATTGCGGAACACCTGGCACACCTTGATTTATTTCGGTGTTCCGCGCCTGCATTTCGCCAGCACCCTTGTATTTATTGGACTCGCTGGTCATTGGAACACATGGAACACCCGGAACATCGATATTTAAGATGTTTCCAGGTTTGAGCTTCAATGCATCAAGCCACATGATTACGTCTCCCACATTTTGGAAGTAAAAACATAGCATCGTGTTTTGCCCAAATCCGGCAATCGCTTGCTTTGCGCCGCTTTCCCGGCACTGTCCGGGACAAGCCATCCAGCATCAATGAGTATCTGATTAACCGCTTTCATCTCAAACCCCGCGCACACGTCACGCCGGTACGCTTCGGTCAGCACAAAATATTCCTGACCTGCGTCTGACGTTGTTCTGAAGCCGGCACGATTGACGGTCACCCGGCCTGACGTATCTTTGATGTCGGAGAACCGCGATTCGCCGTGCGATTCAAAAAAAGCCCTCACGCTGGAGAGTATCGCCATTCTTTCCTGATTGCCTCCGCCGCCACGATTGTCCAGCCACGATTTAAAACAGGTGGCCGCCGCCGCGACAGCATCGCCTTGCTGCCATCCGGTAATACCTGCGCCCGTAGCATATTCCCCGGCAATCGCAATAATCGCGAATCTGCTGCATACACGCTCGGCTTGACCCGCAGCGTCGCTAGGCAAATGGGCCGCTACAAAGCCGCTCATGGTTTGTTTTAGTGTGGCAAGGAATGTTTTCAGGTCCCGCGTCAGGTGCTCCAAGAAAGCAAGAGCGGCGGTGCCGTGATAAATCTGTGTTGCCGCCTTGATCGCATCCGACAATTTGGCGCCGCCCTCATAGCCGTGCAACTCTTCAAACAAGCCATGCCCGGCACCGGCATCAGCGGCAATATCGATCATCCGCACCTCTTGGCCTGCCTTGGCGATCTTGCCGCCATCGCGCATGTGCTGCGCCAAGCCAATCTCGCCGGAACTGACGATCATCAATCGCCATGTCTTGCGCTGCTTTGCCTCGCCTGCGCGTCCAGCACGTCCCTTGCCGGTACCGTTGCCGATCATATAGACGATGCTGCCAACCTCCTTCGGGTCCACCTCCGCCACTTCATCCAGTATCAGCGCCGCATCGTTATGTAGGGCGCACGTGCCTTCCAGCGCATTCCCGGTTGCCCGCCAGCTTTGCTTAAATGAAGGACCGCCATATACTGAAGCCGCGACCTGCTGTGCCGTACTCTTGCCGGTTGAACTACTACCGATAAAATGCAGGCCGCCCGATTCCTGCCCAGCGTGACGCAGGATCATTCCCGCAAACGCTGCCGACACCGCAAGGATCAATCGGCTGTTCCCCATGCAAAGCCGCGCTACGTTCTCGCGCCACTGTTCCAACGTTCCATTTTGCACATACTGGCAAGCGGCCTTGCTTTCTGATTGGTACAGAACAACTTCGGTACTGTCACCAATGGTACGATCCGGCATGACGAATACATCGTCAAACCAGCCGGTTTGCTGAACGCAGCGTGCCCGTTCTGTCGGCTTACTCTCGATCAGGTATTCGGACAACCTGTTTTTTGCGGATAGACTAGCGCCAATTTCCAGCCCCAAGCGAGATAATTCGCGCCGCATGTCCGCGCCGTCACCGGCCAGCATTTCCATCGGAATAGCCCATTGGTGCTGAACGCCGTCAGCGTCATCGAACTCGATCACACGCCCCCAATTCTCTGATGAGCGGTCCCGAATCATTGCCGTGACGCGCATCGGCGCGCACACCCGTATCGACTTGCCGGGCTTGTCATCGGTGCCTTCCGATGTATAAAACACACCCGAATTGGAAATAGTAAAGCCATAAGGCAGGCCTGTTACACTCTGTACTGTTTTGCACGCGGCCTTGTTTTCCGTGGTGATTTCAGCAGCACCAATCAATGCAGCGCCGCCTTGGGCATCCTGGATCGATATGCGCCGCGCCGCCTCGATACAATCGCGCACGGCGTTGACGCCCTCGGTCAAATGAAGGTCGTTAAAGTCGGTAGGCTGATGATCGTCGTTCTGAAACAGTGGCAGGGCTAGCAGACCCGATACTACAAGCGCTGCCTTGGTCGCATGATTGAGACCAGTATTTCCCGTAACGGCGAAACGATCGTTGTCGGCACATACGACAATGCGTATCGCCGGCAATTTGGCACGGATGCTCTTCGCCACTGCATACAGATTCCCGGCGTTAAATGCGATGGCAACAGGATGGCCGGTTGCCTGATGCAGACTCGCGCCCGTAGCGAAACCTTCACAGATGAGCACCGTATCGACAGGTCTTCCTCCGAAGCCGTAGTAACCGCCCTCGATGCGCCCGCCGCCCTTAAATTTTTTGCTGCCATCGGCATCAATGAATTGCAGACTACTAATTTTGCCATCTGCGTCACGTACGGGAACGATCAAGGTCCGACGGTCTTTGAATTCCCGCAACCCAAATGGCTTAATCCCCTTGCGTTGGCAATACGGGTTATCGTCGGTCGCGTCGCGGGCCTTGCTCCATATTCGTTCGCATATCTTTGCCGCTGCGGCCTGGTGCGCCAGCTTCGCCGCTGCCACCCGCTCACTGACCTGCTTGATGCGCTCGCTATGCTGCTGACGTTCCATTGGGGACAAGCAGGCAACAGATTTACTGCACCATTTTTCAGAAAGATCGGTTTTCCAGTCGCCAAAGGCCCCGGCTGGTATTTCGCCATCATGCAGGATGTACCAGGCGGATTGCTTGCCACGTTTGTCGTCCGGAGAATCAAAGCGATGTATTGCGCCGTCCGCCACAATCTCGGGCGAATGCAAGTTATATGCCGCCAATGCATCACGAAACTGCGCTACCGTATCGATCAACAGGGCTGCACTCATTCTGCAAACCCTTCTGCACGATAATTTAATGGGTCGGCAAAGAAACGATGAAGCTCGCGATTCTGGTAAGCAGTACAGCGCTCGGAGAATTTCACCGGCTGGGGCGCTCTACCGGCGCGAACTAGCTGCCGGAATTTCTCGCGGCTAAACGGAGAAAATGGGGCGATTTGATTCCAGCGGCTCATGCCATCCGCTGGAAGCGTTTTACTCGTTGCTGTTGTGGTGTTTGCCATGGTTGCCTATCCTTTCCAAATGACCGCTAGGGTTAGCGGTAAGGAACGAATAGTAAAAACCGTGGCGACGAAAGAATAGAACGCCTGCTGGCGGACGTTACGCATGTGCCAGCGGACGTTATACGTCTGCCGGCAGACGTTAGTCAGCGCATTGCGATTTCATCCGGCCTCGGAGCCATTCATAAATGGTTTGCTGTGCGCGTTGATCGCTCATTCTTGCGCCAAATATCGGCGCCTTCTTTAGCGCTTCCGGCGCAATATCGAAGGATGCCTTGTGTGCGGACGGCCAATTCCCGTTATCGTATTTATCGAAAACCCAATTTTTTAATTTTTTCATGGGCATATTCTTCGCCGCCGCGCCTTTGCGGGAAAAATTTTGCCGACTATTGACCGCTTTACCAGAAGTATAGCCTTGCAGTCTTCCAAGCCAGTGATTGGCTTCACACGCATAAAACCAAGCCGAGGCGCTATTTTCTTCGGCCTTGATGGCCTCAATTGCGAACGCAGATGCTACCGTCGTGAGCATCATATGAGTCAATGTCTCTCGCGTGACGGCAGTCACTGGCTTGCCTTCCCACTCCGTCATTTCCACTGCTTCCTTAAGTTCATCGATCTGGCGTTCCCCGCTCGTATTTTCTTCATCCCATAGCGGCTGAAGAAATACTTCGATAAATTTCACCGTATCAAATGAATGCCCAGAATTTTGAAACGCCTTTTGGTAAATCTCCGCAAGCTCGTATAACACGTTATGCGCCTCTGTGACTGACGTACGCCGGCTAGGCGGCCCCCATATACTCTTATGTTCCATTGCTATACTTCCCTCTCCCCTTGAAACAAAAACCACGCCAACAGATACAAAGGGGCACTATCTGCCTTCCTGCTGTCACAGTAGGCATGGTCAACGCAGTTAGTCCGTAACTTTCATGAAAACTCAACCTACGACTGACCCACCCAATACAATGTCTACGCGACTTTGAACGGGATGACGTTGGTCGATAACAGCATGCCGTCCAAATAATCTGCCCAATGCTGCATCATTTTTTTGCGCTCATCCAGAAATTGCGCACGGTCATAGGCGCTCGCAATTTTATCTTTCTGCGCATGAGCTAGCTGCCTGTCCACCGTTTCATGACGATAGCCCAATTTTTCTTTCAACGTCGTCATCGCCAACGCCCGGAATCCATGCGTTGTCATGCGTCCTTCATATCCCATGCGGTTTAATGCCATCCGAATCGCATCCCCGCTCATCGGCTTTTGAGGATCGCGTTGGTTCGGAAACAGATATTTGTTGCCGCCAGTGTAGGTATGCAGTTCTCGCAATAGCTCAATGGCCTGACGCGACAGGCAAACATGATGGTCGGTCTTGTCTGGATTCACCGTCAACTTGCCGCGCTTCATGCGCTGCCAGGGAATGACCCAATCGCCAGTCTCTAAATTGATTTCAGACCAAGGGGTGGTACGCAACTCGCTACTGCGTACGAAGATCAATAACATCAAGCGCAAGGCAATGCGTGTTGGGATATACAGTCTTGCATTGTTTTCTCGTACGGCGCTCATGAAGGCCGGTAATTCATCCGGTGCGATGGCGGCAAAGTGCCCTGCCTTTACCGGCTTGAGGACATCTTTCAGATCTGCTGCCGGATTGCGGTTCTCGATGCCGTGCTGATTCGCATAGCTAAATACCCGGGCGCACGTCGCCTTCAAACGGCGCGCCACCTCCCCCGCTCCCCGGTCTTCGATCTTGCGCAAAGCAGCGATCATTTGCTTATGGCTAATCTCGGCAATCGGAATTTTGCCAATTTCTGGAAAAATATCATTTTCCAAACGATCAATGGTATTTTTGGCCGTGGAAGCACTCCACGCACTCAAACGGTTGGCATGCCATTCGCGAGCCAATTTCTCAAAAGTATTGGCAGCGGCATCGGCAGCAAGCTGCTTTTTCTCGTCCCGATCCCGTGCGGGGTCTTTCCCTGCAGCCAACAACTCACGCGTCTCTTTGCGCTTCTCTCGGGCCTGGATCAATGCGACTTCTGGATATTTGCCAAAAGCAACTGTATTGCGCTTCTCGTAAATACGATAATCCATACGCCAGTACTTCGCGCCATCTGCATTGATCAACAAATACATACCGCCGCCGTCCGCCAGCTTGTAGGGCTTGCCTCTCGGTTTGGCGGTACGGACCTGAATATCGGTGAGCGGAATAACAAGTTTTGGCATTTTGGCGGTATCTCTTTTGACGGTATGGATCGATACCGTAAAGTATACCGCCAAAAAAAGTGGCTGCAAATGGGCAAACTTTGGCACTACGGGCAATAAAAAACCCCTAAGACGTTGATTTCTTAGGGGTTTTTAGGCAAACTTTGCTGTCGTTTGCGGTATATATGGCGGAGAGACGGGGATTCGAACCCCGGATAGGCTATGAACCTATACACGCTTTCCAGGCGTGCGACTTCAACCACTCATCCATCTCTCCTGCAACTACAACAGCGTTTCGCGAGATTTGATTTTCACGAAGCCGCGTATTATAGCAACAAATCCGGCAGAAACAGAAATTTCTCTTCAATGCCCCGCCCGAGCCCTGTTTATACCCCTCTACGCCCCGCCCCAAGGATTTATTGGGCTTCCTTGAGCTGTTCCAGGATCGCCGGATTTTCCAAAGTGGAAACATCCTGAGTGATTTCCTCGCCTTTTGCCAGCACCCGCAGCAAGCGCCGCATGATCTTGCCGGAACGGGTTTTCGGCAGGTTGTC
>NZ_JBANDC010000040.1:0-11120 GCF_038896935.1 Collimonas rhizosphaerae | reverse complement strand
ACTACGATGCGCAGCTGGGCAACGGCGGGTTGCGCAACAGCGTGCTGGCGCTGGGGCTGCGCTTCAGGCTTGATTGAGATGGTGCGCTGCGCCCGACAGTAAATGCGGCCGGGCGCAGCGTGTGTTTTATTCCGCCTGCACTGGCGTCAATACTTCGCGGCTGCCATTGGTCGCCACCGAAGAAACAATCCCCGCCGACTCCATTTGTTCCACCAGCCGCGCCGCGCGGTTGTAGCCGACGCGGAATTGCCGCTGCACCGATGAAATCGACGCGCGCCGGGTACGCACCACAAAAGCCACCGCTTCATCGTAAAGCGGATCGGCCTCGACATCCTGGGTGTCGCCCAGCAGGTCGGCGCTGGCGCCTTCGGCAGGCACGCCGGCCAGGATCGCTTCTTCATATTCCGGCTCGCCGAACTGTTTCAGGTGTTCGACCACCCGGTGCACTTCCGCATCCGAGACAAAGGCGCCGTGCACGCGTTGCGGATAACCCGATCCCGGCGGCAGGAACAGCATGTCGCCGTGGCCGAGCAAGGCTTCGGCGCCCATCTGGTCGAGGATGGTCCTGGAATCGATCTTGGACGATACCTGGAACGCGACCCGGGTCGGGATGTTGGCTTTGATCAGCCCGGTGATCACATCCACCGAAGGACGCTGCGTCGCCAGGATCAGGTGGATGCCGGCGGCCCGGGCTTTTTGCGCCAGGCGCGCGATCAATTCTTCGATCTTCTTGCCGGTCACCATCATCAGGTCTGCCAGCTCGTCGATGATGACGACGATCAGCGGCAGGGTGGATAGCGGTTCCGGCGCATCCGGGGTGAGCGAGAACGGATTGCTGACTTTCTTGCCGCGCATTTCGCCGTCGCGGATTTTCTGGTTGAATCCGGCCAGGTTGCGCACCCCGAGCGCGGACATCAGGCGGTAACGCTTGTCCATCTCGGCCACGCACCAGGTCAGCGCATTCGACGCCAGCTTCATATCGGTGACCACCGGCGCCAGCAGGTGCGGAATGCCTTCGTATACCGACAGCTCCAGCATCTTGGGATCGATCATGATCAGCCGCACTTCTTCCGGCGTGGCCTTATACAGCAGCGACAGGATCATCGCATTGATCGCCACCGATTTGCCGGAGCCGGTAGTGCCGGCCACCAGCATGTGCGGAGCGCGCGCCAGGTCGGCGACTATCGGAGCGCCGGTAATGTCCTTGCCCAAGGCCAGCGTCAGGTGCGATGCGGAATCCTGGTAGGCAGGCGATTCCAGTATTTCCGACAGCCGGATCATTTGCCGCTTCGGATTGGGCAACTCCAGCCCCATGCAGGTCTTGCCTGGAATGGTTTCCACCACCCGGATCGACGTCAGTCCCAGCGCGCGCGACAAGTCTTTCATCAGGCCGACGATCTGGCTGCCGCGTACGCCCAGCGCAGGCTCCACTTCGAAGCGGGTAATCACCGGCCCGGCGTCGGCGCCCAGCACTGTCACCGGCACCTTGAATTCTTTCAGGCGCTGCTCGATCAGCAGGCCGGTTTCCGCCAGGCGTTCAAGCGGAATGTCGATCTGCTCGTTGACAGCGGGATCGAGCAAGTCGAGTCCCGGCAAATCAATCCGCAGTTGATGCAGCAGATGAAATGAAAAATCCTCTTCGTTGCTGCCGGCGGACGGTGCGGATGCTTCGTTTGGCGCAAGCGGAGCTGGTGCGACCTGTGGAACGGCGACGGCAGGGTAAGCGGGCGCGGTTTCTGGCGGCAGCGGCTGCGCCGCGCGGAGCTGCGGGCTTGCCGGAACGGGATCAGGCAGGACGGCTTCCTGACGGGCGATATTAATCGGGGCAATCGGCTCGGCAGCCGCAGGCAGCGGTGTAAATGCCAGGGACGGCGCCGGCGCATGCGCCAGCGGAGAAACGGCCAGCTCGGCCACGGATGCTCCGGACCGCGCTTCGACAGCATGCGCGTGCTCGGCAACCGGCTTGGCCGCAGCAGCCGGTACGGCAATCGGCGGGCGTGGCGGCGCAACAGGAGCAGGGCGGGTGCTGATTGTGGTGGTCAGCGGTGCAGTGCGATGCTGGCTGCGTTCTGCCTGGCGCGCATGCATCGCATCTTTGCGCGCGTTGCTTGCACTCTGCACGGTGTTGGCGCGCGCGCGCATTGCCGGGGTCGGGATGATTTGTTCAACCGTGGCCCATTCCGCCATGCTCCTGGCGCTGGTCTTGATTTCAGCCGGCTTGGCCGGCGGTTTCTGTTGCTTGCCAAAGATTTCAGCGAGCTCGGAACTGGAAGGCAATTGCCAGGATTTCCTGCTGCGCGGCGGGATCGCAATGCTTTCGCGCGGCCGCGCCTGCCTGGGTACGGATTGGACCGGCGCGACGGCAGCGCCGGTGCGTAGCTTGCGCGGCTCGGGCGAGGTTTCGGATTGCTGTTTTTTAAGCGAGAAGATCCGCTGCAGCGGGGGCATGGCGATGAGTGGTTTCAGCCATGCGTTGCCAAACAGCCACGATAACGCCAGGACGCCGAGCGCCGCCAGCGCTAGCACGCCGCCGGCTGTGCCCAGCACGCTCATGAAGCCATGGGCCAAGGCATAACCCAGCCGGTCGCCGTCGGGCGGCGTCGATTCGCGCGTGCGCATGACGGCTTCCAGGGCGCTGCTGCTGCAGAGTATGAGGAGCGTGCCTAGCCACAAGCGGATGGAGCCCGGGCCGCGCAGCGGATTCGTGCCTGTCCGGCGCGCCTTGAGGACACGTAAAACCATAGGGACAAGCCACAGCAAGGACCATCCGAACCAACTGAAAACTGCTATATGCATACTCAAATTCAACGAAAAATCGACGTCTGGAAATCTGGATGTTTGCGCACGCCATGATGCGGCAGGGCAAGCCTCGCGATCTGTCCGGAGCAAAGAAGGCCTGATCGCGTTTGTGGGACGCCCTTAAATGAAAGTAGGTGATATTAACCGAAAAGCATCAGGCTTTCCCGCTCGGTTTGCCATCCGCGATTTCGGGTTTTCTTATCTAATTTAACAACAATGTAACAACTGCCAAAGCGGGAGTTTGTAACTTTCCCGCAATCTCCATGTAACAAACTTTTTCAGCCCCGAAGCGGCAAATCCAGACGAAATGCTGCAAAGCACAACAAAAGCCGGCAAATCACGTCATCGAATCGCTACTTCAGTGCATTTCCTTATTCGGAATTGTTCTTTTACGACATTTCTGGCGTTTTTTGACAACACGCTGTCGTAAATTTGTAACGCAATATGACTATTTGTAACTCGGCGGAATTATTTGTAACAAAAAATATTATGTTTAGGATAGATTAACATCGCAATGTCTTGGTGCATGGCAATAGCCTGTACCGGAAGACATTGCGTTGCCGTTGTCCGCGATGCATACCAGCGAAACGAATGACGGCAATCCCTGGGGAGCCAGATGATGAAAAAGCCGTCGGGTATGTCGGTGGATTCTTAGGTTTGTCTGTCTGTATGTACGGAATCGTAGCAGAGGTCAAAACGCAGTTTACGTCGTCCACAAGGCGATTTAATCAGTCTGGTTTGATTACACAAATAATTAAATTCTCAACTCTAAAATTATCGATAGGGAGTGTTGCTTATGATCAGGGAACGGAAGTTGCCACAGTTGCTGCGCCAGGTGTTTTTTACCGGCGGCGTCGCAATGGGTATCGGGCTGATGGCCCAAGCTGCGCAGGCGCAGGAGACAAACGACGACAAACCGATGGGACGGGTTGAAATCACAGGTTCCAACATCAAGCGTACCCAGCAGGAAGGCGCTGCATCGACGCAGATCCTGACCCGCAAGGACATCCAGCAATCAGGCAAGACATCGGTAGCCGATGTGGTGCGCAGCCTGTCAGCCGACAACAACGGCTCCATCAGCGGCTCATTCACCAACGGCTTCGCCGGCAGCGCCTCGGGCGTCTCGCTGCGCGGACTGTCAGTCAACTCCACCTTGGTCCTGATCAACGGCCGCCGCACTGCGCCTTATGGCCTGGGCGATGACGGACAACGCAGCTTTGTCGACCTGAACACGATCCCGCTGGGCGCGGTAGACCGCATCGAAGTGCTGAAAGACGGCGCATCCGCGATCTACGGTTCCGATGCGATCGCCGGCGTGGTCAACATCATCTTGCGTGAAACCTACCAGGGCAAAACCATTTCCGGCACGCTGGGCACATCCGGCCACGGCGACGGCACCCTGCGGACGGCGTCGGGAACCTTCGGTTTCGGCGACCTGGATACCGACAAGTACAACTATTTCTTCAGCATCGACGCCAAGCAAAGCAACGCGATCTGGCAAAAGGACCGGCCGGAATACCTCGGCACAGCCGATGCCCGTCCATGGGGCGGCCGCGACCAGCGCGCCGGCGGCACCACCAGCAGTAATACCGGCGGCAGCAGTATGGTCGGCACCGTGCGTCCGGTCACCGCCGGCGGCGCTACCATTCCTGGCCGGGGCATCCAGAACCTCCCTGGCTGTGCCAACATCGACCGCAGCACTTCGATCAATTCCGGCGGCGGTTGCCTGTGGGATCCGATCAAGGACGGCTACCAGGCGATCCAGCCGGAAACCCAGAACATCAACCTGTTCGGCCGCGGCACCCTGAAGATCAACAATGACATGCAAGCCTATACCGAACTTGGCTTGTTCAATTCCCAGGCGAAGACGATCACCACGCCGTCCGGCCTGACCAGCGCTGGTTTCGACCTGGTCAACAACCGCGTGATCAACACCGGCACGGGCCCCGGCCAGCTGTTGCTGCCTATCGGCCATCCGGACAATCCGTTTCCGGCCAACCGGGCTCGCCCACGCTGGGTCGATCCGAATCGTCCGCGTGCTTCCGACCTGGACACCACCGTCACGCGCCTGCTGGTTGGCGTGAAGGGAACGAGCTTCGGCTGGGATTACGACAGCGGCATCTTGTACGCACAGAGCAAGACTGAACGTACCCAGAACGGCTACTACCGCGCCAGCAACCTGCAGACGGCGATCAACAACGGTTCTTTCCGCATCGGCGAGGCCGGCGCACTGAACAGCGCCGACACGCTGGCTTTCGTTTCGCCGGAACTGAAGAACTCGGCGACCACCAAGCTTGCCTTGTGGGATTTCAAAGGAACGCGCGAGTTCGGCCAACTGCCGGGCGGACCGATCGGCATCGCGGTCGGCGGTGAATTCCGCCACGAATCCACCGACAGCGAAGCGACCCCGTTCACCGACATCAACGATATCGTCGGCCTCGGTTATGCTGCTGCCAAAGCTTCGCGCAACATCAGTTCCCTGTACACCGAATTGGCGCTGCCGGTCCTCAAGCAACTGGAATTCCAGCTCGCCTTGCGCACCGACCAGTATTCCGATTTCGGCAACTCCACCACACCGAAGATCGGCTTCAAGTTCACGCCGGTCCAGCAACTGGCTATCCGCGGTACGTATGCGGAAGGGTTCCGTGCACCAGGGCCGGCAGAAAGCGGCACCAGTGCGGTTTCGGCTTTCACCACCTTCTCGCGCGATCCGCTGCGTTGCCCTGTGACGGGCCTTTCCGCAGATTGCGCTGATGGCAAGAACGTCGGCGCGGTAACGGTCGGCAACAAGAACCTGAAACCGGAAAAATCGCAGAGCTACAGCCTGGGCTTCATCCTGGAACCGATCAAGAACACCAGCGTTTCGGTGGACTACTGGCGTATCGTCCGCAAGAATGAAATCACCGGTTCCGACGCGGCATCGATCATTGCAGACCCATCGAAATTCCCTGATGCGACTGTAGTGCGCGGCGAACCGACTTCGGACTTCCCTGGCCTGGCCGGTCCTATCCTGCTGGTCAAGGCGCCGTATATCAACGCCGGCCAGACCCGCACCAGCGGCGTCGATATCGACCTGCGCAGCCGCTTCGACCTGAACTCCTACGGCCGCATGACTGCGGGCCTGACGGTTTCGCAAATGTTCGAGTTCAAGCGTACTTCCGGTGGCGTGACACAGAACTTCGTCGGCACGCATGGCGATACCAATCTGTCCGGCAACGGCGGCACGCCGCGCACCCGTGCTTCGGCTTCGCTGGCATGGGACCGTGGCCCGTTCAACCTGACTACTTCGGTCAACTATGTCAGCGGCATCGAGGACAAGAACGAAGCAGGCGGCGAATGCCTGGACGTCGATCCAGTCACCGGCAATCCTTTGAAGAACTGCCGCATTGCATCGTTCACCACAGTCGACCTGTTCGGTCGCTGGAACGTCAGCAAGCAATGGGAAGTGACCGCAGCGATCGCCAACATATTCGATCGCCTGGCGCCGCTCGACGTGCAAACCTACGGCCGCATCAACTACAACCCGTCGCTGCACCAGTCGGGCGCGGTCGGCCGCTACTTCACTTTGGGTGCTCGCTACACCTTCTAAGCCTGGCAGCTAACTGATCGAAACATAAAACGCCAAGGAGGTTCGCTTCCCTGGCGTTTTTTTTCGGCCGTCGATTAGCTGGTCTTGGCTTGCAAACATTTCTGAAGAACCGGATTTCCCGGAATCTTGCTGGCCGTCCTTGCGGCTGCCGGCAGAGCGCCGGCATGACTACCGCGGTCCGCAGGCAACGCTGCGGCCATATCCTGACTGGCAAGGATGACGACATGGATGAGAAAATTTCATCGCGCAAGACTTCAGTTGGACTTGAGCGGCAAACAACCGCGAATGCATGGATCAGCTTCGCCGCGGACCCGGCGCAGAAGGCGCGTTGCCTGGCCCGCCTGCGTGACGCCGAGCTCGGTACCGATAACCAGCCGTCCGACTGCGCCGCCGGCGGCAAGCATCGTTTTACCGAGGAACTCGGCATACCGGGAACGCTGGCCGTGATCATCGATGTGCTGTGCTGGCTGCGCCAGGCAGATGGAAAAACCAGCGCGCGCGAGCAAGCCATCGCATTGCTGGAAGCTATCCCGGTAGGCGCGGACCTCGGCGCCGTTCCCTATCGTTACGCGCATTGGCTGCTGCATGACCTGCAATGGGGCATTACGCGCTATTGCCAGGCGGAGCCGCTGCTGGCGTTGTCGGCGCAGATGAGAGCGTTGCACGACAAGGAGCTTGCCGGCCTGGCGGTCGACGACAGCGGATGGTTGGCGCTCGGGCCGGGAGCCGTCGGCGCTGCCGGAGAAACTGAAGAAGGAGATAGCCAGTACCTGGAGAACCTGCTCGGCTGCGTCGCCGCTCCGTTGAGCCGGATCGATGCCGAGCAAATGGGGAAGTTATGCGGAGGCGCTGCGTATTTTGCCGGAGAGCAGGCCAAGGACAGTTACTGGACAGACAGCGAACAACGCCAGCTGGACAGCCTGTATGACGATTTTCGCGCCAGCGTGGAGCAAACGCTGGGGCCGCGCCCGCCGGCACAGCAGATTGCCGAGCTGAAAGCCTGGCTCAGGCAAGAACAGGCCATGGACGCGGCATGGGAGAAGAAGATGCGGCGCCAGCAGCGGCTGCTGTGGCGGCGCTGGGATGCGTGGGGAGAAAAGCAGGCGTCGCTGTATGCGGCGTTTAATGAAGTTGCCGTTGGCTTCTTGCTGGCGCAGTTCAAGCTGGCGCCGCGCAAGACGGTGTTTGCGCCCGGCCCGCAATTGCATTAGGCCGGCCGCCGGTTATCGGCGGGCCTGGAGCCACGTGGTGCGCTCCAGGCCCGGCAGTTCAGTGCGGGAAAGCGACCAGGCGCGCCTGTATCGATGAAGACAGGCTGAGCTCGAAGCGGCCGCCGCTTGGCAAGCCGCTGATATCGAACGACGCGCTGCCGTTCTGCAGTCCGCTGCCGAGCACGGTTTTAGCGCCGGCAGGCGAGACATACATCAATGACAGGAATGGCTCCAGCGCCGCGTTCCAGGTAATCGCCAGGCGTCCGCCCTGGACTGTCCAGGTGGCCGACGACGCCATCGCCTGGGTATTGGCGGCGGCTGCCTGGCTGGCGATTTTCAGGTTTTGCGCTTGTTTCAGCTGCTGCATGGTTTGCAGCTGGCCGTTGCGCAAGACTTCGATCGATGCAATCTCGCCGGGATTGGGCAGGCTGACCCAGAAATGGCTGGTCTCGCCGGCGGCATCGGCCACGCCGACCGGCTCGAACGGCAGCTGGTAAGTCTGGCCGCTGCTGGTGTGCAGGCGCAATGCATAGACCGACCTGGCGGTCGCCGTATCGGCTTCCACTTTGGCGGCGGTGGCGGCGGCCGGATGCAGCAACACGCCTTGCGCGGTCAACTCACCGGAGATTGTCAGGTAACCGTCCGGCGCCGCGACGCTGGCGGCAGCATTCAGGACCAGGGGCTGCGGGATGGCGGCGGTGCGCGATTCGGCAAACTGCTGGGCCCTGACGTAACTGAAATCGGAGAACCATGTGCCGCCGCAGTAACCCATGACGTCTTTCATCTGGTTGTTGCTTGGCGTGAGCGGCGCGCTTAATACCCCAACCTGGGTGTCGCTGCTGTATGGGCTGTTGTAGACCGCCAGCGAACTGAGGTCAGCGGTGCTGTTAGGGAAGGCTGGATCCGGGCTCGAAGCGCCGCCGCAGGGGGCGTGGCTCAGGGAGTGGTTGTGTCCCATTTCGTGCACCATGATGGCCTGCCATTGCGGCCATTTGTTATCGAACGGATCGCCCTGGCCGGCGCTGCTGGTCCAGTCCAGGCCAATCGCGGCGACCGCCGAACTGCTGCCCTGCGTACGCACTCCGACATAACCCAGGCCGGCGATGAATGACGAAGGGATCGGGCTGTACATAGGTACAAAGCCGTAATAGAAAGCGTTCGGATCTTCATTCTTGCGCGCGGTTTCGAGCTGGTTCAGTGCGGTCGACCAGTCCATGGCGGTGGTGCTGGCGGCGCCGCTGATCACCAGCGGAGCGCGTTTTTGCACAACGATATTGCCGTGCGCGTAAGGATAGACGCGCGCCAGGGCTGCCTGCACATCGGACAATGCCGGCGGCAAGACGCCGGTGGCGCTGCCGACCGTGAGCGGCACCAGCACCACCCGCAGGCTGGCAGGCGCGCCGACGGTGGGCGATACATCCTGGCTGGCCGGGCTGCTGTTGACGCCTGCCGCAACCTTGATGCTGATCTTGACGCCCGGCTGTACCCAAGCTGCGGGCAGGACTGCGTTGAAGCTATTGTTCAAGCTGTAGTCGTCTTTCGCGGTAGGCAGGGTGGCCGGGCCATTCATCGCCAGCACGCCCAATGCCGCGCCGGTGCTGCTGCTGGCCGACAAATTCACTGACGGGCTGGTGGCGCCGGCTGCCGGTGCGAGCACCGTGGCGCGCACCAGCACAGGACGGCCCGGAGTCAGGCGCAGGGTTGGATCGGTGGAGCTTTTGTCGAACACGTGCGCAAAGTCGACGCTGCTGATCCAGAGCCCGACACTGCCGGTGCTATCGATGGTGCCGGCATTGACGGCCGCCTGGCCGGGCGCTGTCAGCGTCACGGCGCCGCTGGTTCCAAGGCTCACCTGCAATACCAGCTGCGTGGCGCTGCGGCTGACAATGACAGCGTTTGAAGCGCCGACTTTGGCGGCGCTCACGCTATCCAGGTTGGTGCCCGCTATCGTCAACACAACCGTGCTGCCGCTGGCAGCGCTGAGCAATGAGGTCGCTGTGACTGTCGGCGCCACGGTAAATGCCGTGGCGCTGCGCACTTCCTGGTAGCGGTCGACCACCGTCAGCAGGCCGGACGCGGCCCCGGGCGGCACGGTAAACGTGACCGCGCTGTTCGAGACAGCCGACGCCGATGCAACCGTGCCATTGGCAAAGCGGACACTGGTCACCGCCGCCAGGCCGCTGCCGCTGATCGTCACGCTGCTGCCCACGATCCCGAGCTGCGGCAACATCGCGACAATCGACGCCGGCAGATAGCCGTTGATCTGGTAGGCGCTGTTGACCGGAGCGCCGCCGACGACCAGCGTCAGCGTCCCGGAAATCGCCTGGGCCGGCATGGTGAGGGTAGCGGCAGTGCTGGAGCTGGCGACCACCGCCAGATTGACGCCAGCTACCTGATAGGCGCTGACCCGGTCAAGGTTCTTGCCTTGAATCGTGAAATTGCTGCCGACAACGACATTCGTGGCTGACACGCTGGTTACCAGCGGCGACGGCAGGCTCGAGGTGAAGCTGGCCGACGACTGTACCGAGAACCCGGCGCCCGACAGGGTAATGACTCCGCTGACCGCGCCATCCGGAACAGTGATTGCAATTTGCGTGTCGCTGACGATAGAGAAGGTGACCGCGGTCGAACCGATGGTGACGGTGCTGACTTTCTGGAAACCGGTGCCGTTGACGGTCACGGTAGCGCCCGCGGCTGCGCTCGAGGCAGACAGCGCGCTGATGCTGACCGCCGATGCCGCAACCGATGCCGGCCCGGTGGCGGCGCTGTCGCCCGATCCGCCGCCACCGCCGCAGCCGGACTGGCTGAGCATGGCGCCGATTAAAACCAGGGCAAGAAGACTTTTATTGATTTTCATTGCAACACACTGCCTTTGAGCTAAAAGGGTAGGACGGTTCAACTGCAAGGGATGCCATGGCTCGCGATGATTCGGGAGGAATAAATATTGGCGTATGGAAATATCGGACGTGATTGTAGTTGGGAAAGAGGTTGGCCGTAAAGGGCTGTGGGTCAGGAAGAGGGGGAGAGTGGTTTTTGCGGAACAGGGGGCGGGGAGGGCTTGCCGGGAATAATCTTGGATCTCCTTGCTGGAGTTCCAATGGGCGAACGAGAGCATGTTGATAAAAACAAAAAGGCTCCCATTGCTGAGAACCTTTTTTCCTGCCAGGTTACTGGTGGTGCCTCGTCAGAGTCGAACCAGGTGCTGACCTCACAAATTCAATACCGTATTGCGTGCCATGCCTACAGTTTCCTGGTTGGAGACCTAGTCACGAAGGTGCCAGCGTCTGATTATTCCTAGTAATGTCACGTCGATCACTCTGATCCCCCACTCATTCTGACAAGTAGGGCTGTGCGCTAAGCATAGAGCAATTTTTGATGCAAATTATGCAGCCAAGTGGGTCACCCATTAGCCGTCCGCTGTCAAGAGCACAAACTTACCACTCGCACCCATTAGCCGTCCGCTGTCAAGAGCACAAACTTACCACTCGCAATATTTCGCGATATCTCAATTTCATCAAGCC
>NZ_JBANDC010000039.1:0-11965 GCF_038896935.1 Collimonas rhizosphaerae | reverse complement strand
CCTGTTATCGGTTATCTGCCTCCGCAATACCTCTTGCATTGCTTTAGCTTGATGCCATCTTAGCCAGCTCATAGACAGGACAGCATTGACCTCGGTCAAGTTTTCACGCATCATCTTCACAGCTGTCGACCATCCCTTAAAACGCCTACATGACCCTCATAGAAAACCATCCAGAGAAAAACATCATTCGTGTTCAGCTCAGGCAAAATAATGTTTTAAAAGACTTGGACGAGAGCGAAATGCTCGAGTTGGAATCGCATCTGATCGTAGTGGATGGCGGTAAAGGAGAAATTCTGCTGCACCAGGGCATCCATGAGATGGAGCAATATTTCATCCTGGACGGCATCCTCAAGCGCGTGGTGACAAACCAGCAAGCCAAGGAAATGATCCTGCGCTTCGCCGACGAGCGCGACATGGAGACCAGCTACGCCGCGTGGCGCCTGAAGACGCCGACTCCGTACAGCATCGTGTGCGTATCCAAGGCGCGGGTTGCCAAACTGCCATTGCAGCAATGGGCGGCGTTCATGGACAAGCATCCGAAACTCAAGCAAGCCTTTGAATACGAAGTGATGCGCCTGATGAGCGAAATCATGGCGCACACCATCACCTTGCACTTGCTGGATGCGCCAGGCCGCGTGCACCGCTTCTTGCGCAAGCATCCTGACCTGTATGACCGCATGCCGAAAAAAGAACTTGCGACTTACTTGAATATTTCCCCGGAGACCCTGAGCAGGTTGAAACACCAGGGAAAAATCTAAGCAAATTTAAACAACAGACGGCATCGTGCATACTCTGTGTATACAGGACGCCGCCGAAACGCTGAATCCAGCCTCCACAGCCCTCAAACCTGGCCGCATCGACCTAATACTGTTGTATTCCTGGCAGATCCTCTTATATTGCAGCGCGAGATATTGACAGATGGCATACCTGTTATTGGATAATGTCATTAGAAAAGTCATTATTCAAAATATATAATGCAAAGCAGCATAAGAGATTCTTACTTTGACAGGAGCACTACCGTGACTACAGCAACCAACAGCTACACCCCGGCAAGCAGCACTGGTTTTTCCGCAAAAGTGGCAGGCATCGCCTATGCTGTAGCCGCGACTCTTCTGGCAGTCGACCTGCGCGAGTCCCTCGACGCAGCAACGACCGGCGACAAGACAGACGCCACCTACACCTGGGGCCTGTAATTCCCGGCGATGCGAGCTCACTCCGGTGACGCCTGCAGGTGTAGCAAAAAACAGCCGATCATCGATCGGCTGTTTTATTTTTGGCAGCCGATTCATAGCCCTCGGCAATCTTCCGGAACAGTGCTCCCGCGCCGCAACATAATATAGATATCCGGTCAGGTTATATCATCAAGGAAAGTCCAGGTCTAAATCGGGAAGATTGAGCCCGATCAATGCGCGGTCCTCGACATCTTCGTAGACTGATCCGGTTGCCAACTACCGGGATCGGATTCCATGCGCGCCATCAACATCACCGCCTTCGGCGGACCAGAAGTCTTGCAGGTCAGCGAACAGCCCGTGCCTGCCTTCAAGCCCGGCGAACTGCTGATCAAAGTGCAAGCCGCCGGCGTCAATCGTCCAGACGTATTGCAGCGCGCCGGCCACTATCCCGTGCCGCCCGGCGCCTCCACACTACCCGGTCTGGAAATCGCGGGAGAAATTGTCGACGGCGATTTCAGCGATACCACCTGGCGCAAAGGCGACCTGGCGTGCGCGCTGGTCCAGGGCGGCGCCTACGCCGAATACTGTACGGCGCCGGCAGCGCTGTGCCTGCCGGTTCCTGCCGGCTGGAGCGTGCTGGAAGCGGCCTCGCTGCCGGAAACCTTTTTTACCGTATGGAGCAATGTATTTGACCGCTGCCGGCTGGCGCCGGGCGAAACCTTGCTGGTCCAGGGCGGCACTTCCGGCATCGGCGTCGCCGCGATCCAGATCGCTACCGCGCTGGGACACCGGGTATTCGCCACCGCCGGCTCAGACGAAAAATGCCGCGCCTGCGAAGTGCTGGGAGCGGAACGCGGCATCAATTACCGCACGGAAGATTTTGTCGAGACAGTCAAGAGCCTGACCCAAGGCAAAGGCGTGGATGTGATTCTCGACATGGTGGCGGGCGACTATATCCAGCGCGAGCTGAACTGCCTGGCCGACGACGGCAGGCTGGTGTTCATCGCCATGCTTGGCGGCGCCAAGGCAAACGTCCATTTCGGCCAGGTCCTGCTGCGCCGGCTGACGGTGACCGGATCAACCCTGCGGCCCAGGCCGGTAGCGTTCAAGGCAGCCATTGCCAGCCAGTTGCGCAGCCATGTCTGGCCGCTGCTGGAGAGCGGGAAAATCAAGCCGGTGATTTTCCAGACTTTCCCGCTCGAACAGGCTGCGCAGGCCCATGCGCTGATGGAAACCAATGCGCATATCGGCAAGATCATGCTTTCGCTGTGACAGATTGGCCGCAATAGGCAGAAATAGGCAGCCGCGGGACGACGCCAGGCGCCGCCCCGCGCACCAGGATCAAGTCGAACGTTTCACCGCAGCCGCTGCGTGCGGATCGAACGCTGAGGAATAGGCAGGAACTCCCTTGTCGACCCAGCGCTTGCGCATCGGCGCCAGCACGAATTTGGCGACCAGGCCGGCGCCGATGGTGATGATGGAGGCGGCAAGGAATACCCGGTTCCAGGCGCCGCCGGCGGACAGCACCGAAGTCAGCGGCACCAGCAAGGCCGCGGTGCCCTTCGCGGTGTAAAGCGTACCCGCATTGCCGGCGGCGAACTTGCTGCCGAAGGTGTCGGCGCAGATCGCCGGGAAGATGGAAAATATCTCGCCCCAGAACAGGAACACCAAGGCCGCAAACAGCATGAAGGCATACGGGTTATGGCCGTATTCCATCAACCCCAGCAAGGCCACGCCTTCACCGATGAAAACGATGAACATGGTGTTTTCACGGCCGATCTTGTCGGATATGAAGCCGCACAGCGGCCGTGTGAAGCCGTTGCAAAGATTGTCGATGGACAGCGTCATGGTGAGCAACGGCAAGGTCACGCCCAGCAGCGTCATCGGCAGCTTGGCGATGCCGAAATCCTTGGCGATCGGCGCCAGCTGCGCGGTGGCCATCAGGCCGCCGGCGGCGACGGCGACGAACAGCACATAGATCAGCCAGAACACCGGCGTCTTGATCATCTGTCCGGCCGTGTAGTCGATTTTTGTCATGGTGATCTTTTTGGACGCCGCCACGCCCGCGGGCGGCACCGGCCTCACCATCATCAAGGCCAGCAGGAAAATGCATACGCCTTGCAGGATGCCGAAGAACAGGAACGCCCTTTCGTAGCCGGACGACTGGATCATGTTGGCGATCGGGATCACTGTCACCGCGGCGCCGGCGCCGAAGCCGGCAGCGGTCAGGCCAGCCGCCAGGCCGCGCCGGTCGGGGAACCATTTCAGCGCATTGCCGACGCAGGTGCCGTAGACGCAGCCGGCGCCTATGCCCGAGATGATCGCCGCCGCATACAGTTCGAACAGGTTGGTCGCCATCGAGTTGATCACCCATCCGGCGCCGGCAAACAGCGCGCCCATGGCGATCACCGGGCGCGGGCCGAATTTGTCGACCAGCCAGCCCTCGATCGGCACCAGCCAGGTTTCAGTCACGATGAAAATGGAAAACGATAGTTGAATTGCCGCCTGGCCCCAATGATGCTTGGCATCCATGGGATTGACGAATAATGTCCAGGCATATTGCAGATTGGCGACCAAGCCCATGCAGATGATGCCGATAATCAGTTGAATCCAACGATTAGGAGCTCGCTTGGCGTTACTGGTGTCCATGTATCTTGTCTCCTGATGATTTTAGGATGCTTATTTATTATGGGTGCTTGTTATTGAATACATATTATTCTGGTGCTACCGCAAATATCCCTGTGGCCGCAATATACGGAACTTGCGCCATGATTCATTTTGCGAGAATTTCCTGGCTTAATCCTTGACGACGGTTAAGATTGCCCACTTTGCCGCCGCGCCGGATCAGCCATGCGCCGCGCTTCAGGCGACGCGCTGCAGCTGCAGCTGGCCGCGCTCTTCCTCGAAGGTCTTGGCCAGCAATTTCACCAAGGCGTAGACCGTATCGAGATGCGGCGTCGGCGTATGCGTCAGGCGCGCCAGTTCGATCACCGAACCTACCAGCGCATCGATTTCCAGCGCGCGCCCTGCTTCCACATCTTTCAGCATCGAGGTTTTATGCTTGCCGATTTTCTCGGCGCCGGCGATCCGCTTGTCGAGCGGTACGCGGAAGGTGATCCCGAGTTTGTGGGCGATGGCCTGGGCCTCGGTCATCAGCGCAGCAGCCAGTGCGCGCGACAATGGAAACTGGCAGATGTCGACCAGCGTCGAATGGGTCAGCGCGCTGATCGGATTGAAACTCAGGTTGCCCCACAGCTTGAGCCAGATTTCAGAACGGATGTCGTCCAGCACCGGCGCCTTGAAGCCGGCCTTCACGAAGCATTCTGAAATGCGCGTCACGCGTTCGCTGTGGGAACCGTCCAGCTCTCCCAAGGGAAAACGTTCGCCTTCAAAATGGCGCACCACGCCCGGCGCTATCAGCTCGGAGGCCGGATACACCACACAGCCGATGACCCGCGATGCCGGGATTTTTTCGCTGATCTCGCCGGTCGGGTCGACCGTTTTCAGAATGCTGCCTTCCAGCGCGCCGCCATTCTTGTGGAAGTACCAATAAGGAATGCCGTTCTGCATGGTGACGATCGCCGTCTCCGGCCCCAGCAAGTGATGCAGCTGGTCGGCGATGCTTTCCAGCTGGTGCGCCTTGAGCGCCAGGATCACCAGGTCCTGGCGCCCGGCCAGCCGGTAGTTGTCGGTGGCCTTGGCCCGGGCGATGTGTTCCGAGCCATCCTCCAGGATCAGCTTCATGCCGTTGCGGCTGATGGCGTCGAGGTTGGCGCCGCGCACGATAAACGTGACGTCTTCGCCGGCCAGCGACAGCTTGGCGCCGACATAGCCGCCAATGGCGCCGGCTCCTACAATTGCGATTTTCATGATTGCTCCGTACTAGTAATAAAAAACCTGGAGGCCCTGCTGCAGCTTGTGCCTACTCAAAACGGTTGCTGAGCTTGCCAATGCCTTCGATCTCGATTTCCACTGTGCTGCCCGGTTTCATCGAGCCGACCCCGACCGAGGTGCCGCACAAGATGATGTCGCCGGGATAAAGCGTCATGTCCTGGGAAATCAGGCTTACCAGCTGCGCCGCTGAAAACAGCATGTCGCTGACCGGGTAATCCTGCCGCACTTCGCCGTTCAAGATGGTCCTGACTGTCAGCGTTGCCGGATCCAGCCCGCTGGCCACCACCGGCCCGAACGGGCAGAAGGTGTCGCAGCCCTTGGCGCGCACCCACTGTGCAAACGACGGGTCGCGGTTCAGGATGTCGGCGACTGTGACGTCGTTGGCGCAGGTATAGCCAAAGATGTATTTGCCGGCCTCGGCTTCGGCGACCCGGCTGGCGGTCTTGCCGACCACGATGCCCAGCTCGCCCTCGAACACCACCTTGCCGCCGGCGGCCGGCTGGCGGATGGTTTCCTGCGGATCCAGGTAAGAATTCGGCGACTTGATCAGGTACAGCGGCTCGGCCGGCCGCGCCAGGTTCAGCTTGGCGCCGAGCGCGCCGAAGTTGTTCCACAGCGCCAGGATCTTGCTGGGCTGGGTCGGCATCAGCACCTTCACCTCGGCCAGGTCGACAAACAAGCCGGACGGCTTCGGCGCCGCGAACATGGCGCCCTCCCATATCTGGACCCGCTTGCCTTCCAGGGTGCCGAAGCGGATCGTGTTTTGGTATGTAAACCGTAGCCAGCGCTGTATCATTTTCAATCTTCCCCGACCTGTTAAGAATGTGACGGCATCGCCCCAGGACAGTAGGCAAGCCATGTAAATATTTGGCGCACACCTGCCCTGTCGCATCCGGTTGCGGATGCGGGCAAGCTGCTGCTATATGGATAAAATGGCGCGAGAGAATGACGCGAGAACCGGAGCGCTGATGCGGACTGCCTTATCCGTCCAGGTTCTTGAGGGGATCGCCCTCAAGAACCTTTGGACAAGATCCGATGATGGTCAGACCAGGCGGTCAGGAACGCGGCCTAGCGCTTTCAGTTCTGCTTCTTTCACTTCGTGTTCCGGAATCGATTCATCCATGATCGCCTTTCGCATCGGCTTCAATACAAACCACGCCAGCAAGGCAGCTACCGCATTCATCACGCTGCTGACGACAAACACCGCTTCCCAGCTGCCGGTGGCCGCGGTCAGCATGCTGGAAAATGGCACCAGCAGAGCCGCGGTGCCTTTGGCGGTATACAAGAGACCTGCGTTGGCCGCCGCATACTTGCTGCCGAACGTGTCGGCACAGGTAGACGGGAACAGGCTATAGATTTCGCCCCAGGCGAAGAACACCAGGCCGGTAAGGATCACGAACAGCAGCGGATCGGCGCCGAATTTATACAGCATCAGGATGCCGAACGATTCCAGCGCAAAGCAGATGAACATGGTCTGTTCGCGTCCGATCTGGTCCGACACCCAGCCGAAGAACGGCCGCGTCAGTCCGTTCAGGACGCGGTCGATGGCCAGTGCAAAAGTCAGCGCAGGCAAGACCAGGCCCATGATGTTGACCGGCACGTCCATGACCTTGAAATCCTTGGCGATCGGCCCCAGCTGCGCCGTCGCCATCAGGCCGCCGGCGGCGACCGTGACGAACATCAGGTACATGATCCAGAACACCGGCTGCCGCAGCACTTCGCTTGGCCGGTAGTCGCGCCGGCCCTGCTGCACCTTGATCTTCAAGGCTGCGCTGCCCTTCTTCAGGTAGCTCGGCGCCGCCTTCAGCCCCAGCGCGATCAGGAACACGATCACGCCTTGGCCGATGCCGAAGTAGAAGAATGCGGCTTCATAACCGCTGCTCTTGATCATGGCCGAAATCGGGATGATGGTGATCGCCGAGCCGGCGCCGAAGCCGGCCGCGGTAAGCCCCGCCGCCAGCCCTCGCCGGTCCGGAAACCATTTCAGCGCATTGCCGACGCAGGTGCCGTACACGGCGCCGGCGCCGACGCCGCTGATGGCGGCCGCGATGTACAGCATCGGCAAGGAAGATGCGTAGGAATTCAATACCCAGCCAAGGCCGCACAGGATGCCGCCCACCAGCACCACCGGACGCGGGCCCAGCTTGTCGACCAGGTAGCCTTCGATAGGCACCAGCCAGGTCTCGGTCAGCACGAACACGGTAAAGGCTATCTGGATCGCGGCCTTGCTCCAGCCGTATTTTTCAGAAATAGGATTGACAAACAAGGTCCAACCGTACTGCAGGTTGGCAATCATGGCCATGCAGATGATTCCCATCACAAGCTGCCACCATCGATGGGAATTCGATACCTTGCCCCCCAGGGCACTGTCTTGATTCATGTCTCCGTCTCCAAATTATGGTTGGTTTTCTACGTCGCCATGAACACTGCATTGTGCCTAGCATTGCGCATGGGCGACCATGAGTTCTATGTCCACCATGCATTCCTTATCCGTCCGCGTCGCCGTCTTTTGCAGCAATCGCGGAAAATGCATGGTCGCACTGATTGTGCGAGGACTTGTGCCGGCGATCCTTGACTGCGGTCAAGATTAGTAGTTTTCTGTTCCTAAAAAAAATACCGGGCAGGCCTGGAGCAAGTCGAATTCATTAATTCACATGCAACTTGGCGCTTGCGGCTGCTTTTGCGGCCCCGCGCCTGTATCGAAAACCGTGCTGCTTCAGACGCCGACTTCGGCCCGCTGCACTTCCGCCCAGTTGACGCTGAAGCCCGGCTGGCTGCCGGAAGCCTTGATGTTTTCCAGGCATTGCGCCCTGGCGCATTCGATCGCCTTGATCAGGAAATCGGCGTCGTAGGCATTCAGCAAATGACGCTGATGGGTTTCGATGTAGGTGCAGATCACGTTCTTTTCGCCGGCGCCTGCCAGCAGTGAACGGTAGATGTCGTAATCCCAGTGCCAGCTCAAGCCCAGCTCGTGGAAAGCGGCGTTGTAGGCATACAGCGATGTTTCTTCGGCAGGGTCAAAAAAGGTACGCTCGATGGTGATGCTGGCCATGATTCATTTCCTCCTAAATACACGTTTCAGTGATTGGAACTGCCTGACGGGTTCATCTGCATTTATCTCCAGACTTGAAGCCATGGTAGGGAAAATAAATCATTAGTCATAGTTAAAGTTTTTGTGCATAATCATTAGCACATACTTATAATATAAAAGGAGGCCGGAATGAAGAACGCTACGCTGCGACAGCTGAAAACCTTCGAGACCGTGGCGCGCCATCTCAGCTACTCGCGGGCGGCTGAAGAACTGCACCTGACGCAGCCGGCCGTGTCGCTGCAGGTCAAGCAGCTTGAGGAGCATGCAGGCTTGCCCTTGTTCGAGCAATTGGGAAAGAAGATCTACCTGACCGCCGCGGGCGTGGAAATGCTGCGGCACGGGCGTTTGATCATCCAGCAGTTTCGTGAAGCCGAAGACGCCATGGCGCAGCTGAAAGGCGTGTCCGGCGGCAGGCTGAATGTCGCCGTGATCAGCGCCGGCGATTATTTTTTCCCGCGCCTGCTGGCAGAGTTCCAGCGCCGCCATGAAAACGTCAGCCTCAAGCTGACCGTGCATAACCGCGAGGAGCTGCTGCGCAACCTGCAGGATAACCAGACCGACCTGGCGATCATGGTCAGGCCGCCGGAAGACCCCGGCATGGTACGGCGCGCCTTCGCGCCCCACCCTTACGTCATCGTGGCCTCGCCCCAGCATCCGCTGGCGGGCAAGAAACGGATTCCGATGGCGCGCCTGATGCGCGAGCCGTTCATCGTGCGCGAAAGAGGCTCGGATACCTGGAATTCCATGCAGGAGAGTTTTGGCGACCACCTGGCGCAGCTCAATGTGGCCATGGAGATCAAGAGTTTTGAAACCATCAAGCAGGCGGTGATCGCCGGCATGGGCGTCAGTTTCCTGTCGGTCCACACCATCAGCCTGGAACTGCAGGTCGGCAACCTGGTGGTGCTCGACGTCCAGGGTTTTCCGGCGATGCTGAACTGGTACGTGGTGCACCGCCAGCACAAGCAGCTGCCGCCGGTGGCGATAGCTTTCGAGAATTTTCTGATGAGCGACGGCGCTCAGCTGATTGAAACGTTTACCCGTTTCAAATTGAAGCCCTAGGGACAGGCTCCTAGGCCGCCTTCAACTCTTTTGTTTTCCTGGGCCGTCCGCCCAGCTTGCCGTTTTCGCGTGCGGCCTTGGCTTTCGCCTCGGTGGATATCTTGCCGCCCATTTTGCCGATCTCGGACGCCATCCAGCGTTTTGATCCGAGAAAACCTTCAAGCAATGCAGGCAGGTACAAGTCCGCATCCAGGTGCGGAAAATGAATCCCCAGGCCGGAAGGCGTAATTTCGGCGTCGGCAAGCTCGGCCTGGTGCGCATGCTCCAGGCCTTGCACGTGCTTGGGAGAAAATGCCAGCTCCAGGCCGGAGGCAAGCACAATGACGATGCGCGCTGCGCGGCGATCATAACGCACCTCCACCGCTGCAGGGAATGCTTTCCGGGTAGCGGCGGCGCGCTGGCTGGCCGCTTCAAAAGCCTTATCGGTAATGTCCATGATCTGACTCCACTTGTCGCAAAGAGCAGCCAGGCAGGTATTGAGCCCGCTCGCAATCTTGTTCAACTCTCTCTGGGGAAAACGCATAATTCTCTCGCAATTCGGCTGGCCCGTCCGGGCAATGCAGGTTAAACACTGCTTCGCATCCGCACCCGATAACATGAACGTGGGCTGGACGATGATCGTTTGGATAAATCGTTACACGCAGTCCGAGAATTGCCAGTACAGTGGGCATTATAGCAAAAACCCAAGCGGTCTGGGTTATTCTTATTTGTCAGGAATTTAACTTTACTCCAAGTTAATATAAGGAAAATCACAAATCGCAGGCGCCGGTCAGAGCACCGCTGCGCGATGGCTGCGCAGGGTCTCCAGCACAATGTCCATCAGGTCCGCGCCGTCGTGCTGATCCACATACTGCAGCAGGGAACGCCGCATGCGCGGCTCCCAGAAGCGCTTGATGTGGCTGGCGATGTCGCTTTGCGCCTGCTCCCTGTCCGGCATGGTTTCAAAGAAGCTGCCGATCTGGTTCGCCATTTTGATAAGGTTGTCCGGATTCATTTTTTTCCCTTGCTGGATCGCTTCATTTGCTTACCACATCCGCCAACTGGCCAGCCTCGCCCGCCAGCAGCCCAAGCTGCTCGCGGTTGAAGCGGCTGTATTGCTGCTGCCATTCGGACGGCTGCGCCACCGGCATCACCTGGACTGCCGTGACCTTGTACTCCGGACAATTGGTAGCCCAGTCGGAATTATCGGTAGTGATCACATTCGCGCCCGATTCCGGAAAGTGGAAGGTGGTGTACACCACGCCAGGCTGCACCCGCTCCGTCACCGTCGCCCGCAATACCGTCTGCCCTGCACGCGACTCAATGCCGACCCAGTCGTCTTCGCGTATGCCGCGGTCCTCGGCGTCGTGCGGATGGATTTCCAGCCGGTCTTCGCCGTGCCACTGCACATTCTCGGTACGCCGGGTCTGGGCGCCGACGTTGTATTGCGACAGGATGCGTCCGGTGGTCAGGATCAGCGGATATTTTTGCGTGACTTTTTCATCGGTGGCGATGTATTGGGTATTGATGAACTTGCCCTTGCCGCGTACGAACTCGTCAATGTGCATGATCGGCGTGCCATCCGGCGCCGCGTCATTGCATGGCCATTGGATGCTGCCAAGCTTTTCCAGCTTGGCGTAGCTGACGCCATGGAAGGTCGGCGTCAGCGCCGCGATTTCATCCATGATTTCGGACGGGTGCTTGTACGGCATTTCATAGCCCAGCGCCTTGGCCAGGGCGATCGTGACTTCCCAGTCCGACAAGCCAGCCTTTGCAGGCATCACCTTGCGCACGCGCGAAATGCGCCGTTCGGCATTGGTGAACGTACCGTCCTTTTCCAGGAACGACGATCCCGGCAGGAAGACATGCGCATATTTGGCTGTCTCGTTGAGGAAAATGTCTTGCACCACGATGCATTCCATGTTCGACAGCGCCGCCGTTACATGCTGGGTATTCGGATCAGACTGCACGATGTCCTCGCCTTCGCAATACAGTCCCATGAAACTGCCGTCCATGGCGGCGTCGAACATGTTTGGGATACGTAACCCCGGTTCCGGGCTCAGGGTGACACCCCAGGCTTGTTCGAATTCGCTGCGGGCGGTGCTGTCCGAGATATGGCGGTAGCCTGGCAACTCATGCGGGAAGGAACCCATGTCGCAAGCGCCCTGCACATTGTTCTGGCCGCGCAGCGGATTGACGCCGACGCCTTCGCGGCCGACGTTGCCGGTGACCATGGCCAGGTTGGCGATGCCGATCACGGTGGTCGAACCCTGTGCATGCTCGGTGACGCCCAGGCCGTAGTAGATCGCGCCGTTGCCTGCAGTGGCGAACAGCCGCGCGGCGCCGCGCATCTCTGCCGCCGGTATGCCGGTGACGGTTTCCATCGCTTCCGGCGAATTGTCCGGGCGCAGCACGAATGCCTTCCAGTCGGCATACGATTGCCGGTCGCAGCGCTCGGCGATGAAATCGGCTTGCTCCAGGCCTTCCGAAAGGATCACATGAGCCAAGGCTGTGACTACCGCGACATTGGTGCCGGGCCGCAGCTTGAGGTGGTAATCGGCTTCAACGTGCGGCGACTTCACCATTTCAGTGGTGCGCGGATCGACCACGATCAGCTTGGCGCCCTGGCGCAGGCGGCGTTTCATCTGAGAGGCAAACACCGGATGGCCGGAAGCAGGATTGGCGCCGATGATCATGATCACATCCGACTGCATGACCGAATCGAAAGTCTGGGTGCCGGCCGATTCGCCCAGCGTCTGCTTCAAGCCGT
>NZ_JBANDC010000038.1:0-13122 GCF_038896935.1 Collimonas rhizosphaerae | reverse complement strand
TACAAGTCGGTGGCCGCCGTGATGGCGTCGGCGCAGCGGCTGGGCGTCACCAAGATCGGCATCGTCGGCAATGAGCAGTTCATGGAGTAGCAGATAGTATCTTTTTGACCAGAAAATGCCTGGCTGAAGGGCCTATCCGGTGGATTTGCCGATACCACTTAATGACCGATTGACAGCCGCTACCTGTCCTCATACAGTAAATCCAGTTTGTTAGCGCTAATAAGAACAACGCCAGTGGCAGATGAAAGCGACGGATGCAACAACATGATTGAATACCTGATCGGCGTCGACGGCGGTGGAACCGGCACTCGCGTGCGCTTGGCGCGTAATGACGGCGCGCCGCTGGCGTTTGGCAGCGGCGGTCCTTCCGGGCTGATGCATGGCGTGGAACAAGCCTGGTCGGCCGTGCTGGAAACGCTCAACGCGGCATTTGCGAGCGCGGGCCTGGTGCGGCCGGCGCTGGAAAAAATGGCCATCGGCCTGGGGCTGGCAGGCGTCAACAACAAGCTGTGGGCTGCCGATTTTGCGGCAAGGAATCCGGGTTTCGGCGACGCCGTGCTGGAAACCGATGCCTTCACCACCCTGGTCGGCGCCCATCAGGGACGTCCCGGCGTCATCATCGCCATCGGCACCGGCAGCGTCGGCGAAGTACTGACGGCGGACGGCCGGCGGCGCGAAGTCGGCGGCTGGGGTTTTCCCGCCAGCGACGAAGCGGGCGGCGCCTGGATCGGCATGCGCGCCATCACGCACGCCCAGCAGGTGCTGGACGGCCGGGCGCCGGGCAGCGATTTTGCGCGCGCCCTGATCCATTTTTGCGAGCGCGGCGGCAACACCCGCTTCGACAGCCATCGCGACAGCATGTTCGCCTGGCTGGCCGGCGCCAGCCAGACCAGCTACGCGCAGCTGGCGCCGATCGTTGTTAGCCACGCCGGACGCGAGCCGGCGGCGCGCCAGATCATGCTGGCGGCGGGACAGGAAGTCGCCAGGATCGCCGCTGCGCTCGACCCCTCGGGGCAGTTGCCGGTTGCCTTGTGCGGCGGCCTCGCCGCGCATCTGCAAGAGTACCTGCCCGCACAGTTGCTGGCGCTGGTCGTCAAGCCGCATGCAGATGCGGCCGCGGGCGCGCTGCGGTTGATCGATGAAAGATTGAAAGGGAAAAAAACATGCTAGCCCAGATAGAAAAACTCAAGCCGGATGCCGCTAGCGACACGCCTTTATACCTGCAGCTGGTGAACCGTCTGTCAGAACAGATCAACAGCGGCGTCTGGCAGCCGGACGAGGCTTTGCCGTCCGAACGCATCCTCGCCGATTCGCTCGAAATATCCCGGGTCACGGCGCGCAAGGCGATCGATGTATTGTGCGAACGCGGCATGCTGATCCGCAAGCGCGGTTCCGGCACCTACATCACGCCCAAGCTGGAGCAGCCGTTGTCGCGCCTGACCAACTTCAGCGAAGAGCTGCGCCAGCGCGGTTTCCGGCCCGGTTCGCAATGGCTGCTGCGCGAAACCGGCATCGCCGTCGCCGAGGAAATCCTGGCGCTGGGCTTGTCGCCGAATACCGTGGTGTCGCGCCTGAAGCGCCTGCGCACCGCCGACGACGTGGTGATGGCGATCGAAACCACCACCATCCCGGCGCACTACCTGCCGGATCCGAAAGCGGTGACGGATTCGCTTTATGTCCACCTGGAGACGCTGGGCGTGGCGCCGGTGCGCGCCCTGCAGCACATCCGCGCCATCAACGCCAGCGCCGACCAGGCCAAGCTGGCCGATATCAAGACCGGCGCCGCGATGCTGCACATCACGCGCGTCGGCTACCTCGAAAACGGCACGGCAATCGAGCTGTCGCATTCGTATTGCCGCAGCGACTACTACGACTTCGTCGCGGAGTTGCGTCGATGACGGGTCAACGCCAACCGGGCGGCGACTCAGCAGGTGATCCAGGCGAAAGTTTCAAAGGCGAGCTCAAGGGCAATATATTGACGCCGCAAGGCTGGGTCAGCGGCGTCCTGCGGTTCGACGGCCGCATCACCGCGATTGAAGGCGCGGAGGTCGACCCCGACAACAACCGCGATCCTTACATCCTGCCCGGCTTCATCGATTTGCATGTGCACGGCGGCGGCGGCAAGGACATCATGGATGGCGGCGACGCGGTCTATGTGATCTCCGCCATCCACGCGCGCCATGGCACCACCAGCATGCTCGCCACCACCATGACGTCGCCGCCGGGCGACCTGGAGCAGGCGCTGGAAGCCTGCGGCCATGCCTGCCGCCAGCGCCGCGCCGGCACCGCGCGGGTGCTCGGCGTGCACCTGGAAGGACCGTACATCAATCCCGGCAAGCTCGGCGCCCAGCCTGATTTCGCCCAGGAGGCGACCCTGCAGAAAGTGGCGCGCCTGAGCGCCATGGCGCCGGTCAAGCTGATCACGGTGGCGCCCGAGATCGCCGGCCACCTCGAGGTAGTGCGCACCCTCAGCGAATCCGGCATGCGGGTGCAGATCGGCCATACCCTGGGCAGTTATGAAGAGGGCGTGCAAGCGCTGGAGCACGGCGCTTCCGGCTTCACCCATCTGTTCAACGCCATGACCGGCTTCCAGGCGCGGGCGCCCGGCATGGTGGGCGCGGCGCTGGCGCACGCTCGCTATTCGGAACTGATTCCGGACTTGCTGCATGTGCATCCCGGCGCCATCAAGGCTGCCCTGCGCGCCATTCCCCGGCTGTATTGCGTGACCGATTCGACCGCCGCTACCGGCATGCCGGACGGCGATTACATGCTGGGCCGCCAGCAAGTCCACAAGTGCATGGGCGGCGTGCGGCTGGCCGACGGCACCCTGGCTGGCAGTACGCTGACCATGGACCAGGCCTTGCGCAACCTGGTCGGGCTCGGGCTCAGCCTGGACGATGCGTCGCACCGGGTATCGACTTATGCCGCAGACCACCTCGGCCTGGAGCAGCGCGGCCGGCTGGCGCACGGCTGCCATGCCGACCTGGTGGTGCTGGACCGGCAACTCAATTTAACCGCGGTTTATGTAGAAGGGGAACAGATTGATCTCACAGAAGTTTAGTTCGCTCATGTTGCAGGAAGCGTGTTCCGCAGCGGAACATGTGGCCCTGCAATTGCAGCGCGACACAGACAGCTATGCGGCGCTCGGCGCCCGGCTGCGCAGCGCGCAGCCCGCCAACGTGCTGACTGTCGCCCGCGGCAGTTCCGACCATGCGGCGAATTATTGCGCTTACCTGATCATGGCGCGCCTTGGCCGCATCGTGGCTTCGTTGCCGATGTCGCTGGTGACGCTGTACAAATCGCCGCTGCTGACGCGCGATGCGCTGGCCATCGCCATTTCGCAGTCGGGCCAGAGCCCGGACGTGATCGAGCCTATCCGTTATTTCCGCGAAGGCGGCGCCACTACCGTCGCACTGGTTAACGATGCAGCTTCGCCGCTGGCCAACAGCGCTGAATGGTGCTTGCCGCTGCATGCGGGACCTGAACTGAGCGTGGCGGCGACCAAAAGTTTCATCACCAGCCTGACCGCGGCGGCACGCCTGGTGGCGCACTGGCGAGACGATGCCGAATTCCTGGCGCAGATCGAGGCCTTGCCGGCGGCGCTGCAGCTGGCCGCCGAAACCGACTGGTCGGCCGCCATCGAAGTCCTGGCGCCGGCTTCGCGCATCATGGTGGTCGGGCGCGGCACCAGCTTTCCGGTAGCGCTCGAAGCGGCCCTCAAGTTCAAGGAAACCTCGGTGCTGCAAGCTGAAGCGTTCAGCGGCGCCGAGATCAAGCACGGCCCGATGGCCTTGATCAATGAAGGTTATCCCTTGCTGATTTTTGCCACGCGCGGACCGGCCCAGGCCGGCCTGGTCAAGCTGGCCGAAGAAATGCGCGGACGCGGCGCGCGCGTATTGCTGGCGGCGCCGGCCGATGTCAGCGAACGCGACCTGACCTTGCCGCTGGCGCCGACGCCGGACCTGGACCCGATCGTGGCGATCCAGGCTTTCTACGTCATGGCAGCCGAGCTGTCCATCGCCCGCGGCCTTGATCCTGACCGGCCGCGCCATCTGAGCAAAGTGACCAAGACCAACTAATCGATTGAATTTAAGCGACTGAATTTAAGCGGCTGAAACCGCGCAGCCGCGCCGCACAGATGGAGCAGCACTATGAGCAGCACCGATAGCAAATCCGATCCCCAAGACAGGCTGAGCGCGGCGCGCCGCATCGCCGGGCAACTGATCATGATCCGCATGCCGGGCACGGTGCTGGATGAGGACACCGCGCAATTCTTGCGTGACAACCATATCCGCGCGGTCTGCCTGTTCCGCCAGAACATGGTGAACGCCGGACAGCTGAGCAAGCTGACCGCTGACTTGCGGGCAGTAATGGGACCGAATGCATTGATCGGCATCGACCAGGAAGGCGGCGCCGTGGTGCGCGCTACCTGGCTGCCGGCGCTGCCGGCGGCGATGGCGCTGGGAGCGGTCGACGATGTGGCGCTGGCGCGTGCTGTCGGCGCCGCTGTCGCGCGCGGCATCAAGTCGCTCGGTTTCAACTGGAATTTCGCGCCGGTGTTGGACCTCAACAATAATCCAGCCAATCCGGTTATCGGCGAGCGTTCTTTCGGCGCCGATCCGCAACGCGCCACCGAGCTGGCGCTGGCATGGATGGAAGGCAGCCTGGAAGAGGGCGTGGCTTGCTGCGTCAAGCATTTCCCCGGGCACGGCGATACGCACGTCGACTCCCACCGCGACCTGCCGACGGTAGCCAAGCCGCGCAGCGCGCTGGACCTGCTGGAGCTGGCGCCGTTCAGGGCGGCACGGCGGGCGCCGGCCATGATGAGCGCGCACATCGTCTATCCGGCGCTGGACCCTGAATATCCGGCGACCTTGTCGCACAAGATCCTGACCGGCCTGCTGCGCACCGAATGGGATTACCGCGGCGTCATCATTACCGACGGCATGGACATGCACGCGATCGCCGGCCGTTATGGCGTCGGCAACGCCGCCGTGCGCGCTTTGGCGGCGGGCGCAGACATGGTCATGGCGCTGGGCAACCGCCGCACGCAGGAGGAAACCCTGGTGTCTCTGACGATGGCATTGGCTACCGCCGATGAGCGCGGCGAACTGGGCAGCGCGGCGCTGGCTGCGAGGCTGGGACGGTTGGACCGCCTGGCTGCCGCCTATCCCTGCGCAGCCGGTTCTTATCTCACGGAATTTGCCGATGAACGGCTGATGGCCGAGGCCTGGCGCCGCGCCCTGACCGTGGCCGGCCAGCCCCAGCGCTTGGCCGACGGCGCAAAAATCCGCCTGGTGGCATGCGCCGACGCCGCCGGCGACGGCGTCGCGGAAGCGGGCCTGCCGGCAGAGGCGGTGGCGGCCTTGCTGGCGCGCCGCTACGATGTCGACCTGGTGACATTCGACGCCGAGAACAGCCTCGACTGGACCGCCTTGCCGGCCGACGGCAGGACCGTGATCCTGGCCTCGACCACGCGTTTGCGCTATGGCGAAAACGCCAGCAAGAACTGGCGTCCCGACCTGCACCTGGTGCTGTGGAATCCGTTCCAGATACTGGATATCGCAGCGCCGGCGCTGATCACCTACGGCTTTGCCGCGGCGGCGCTGGAAGCCGTCGCCGACTGGCTGGCGGGCAACCTCGACGCGCACGGCAAGATGCCGGTGCCGGTAACCAGCAACCCTACCCACGGCGGCCGCTGACATGAGCATCCAGGAGAAACCCGAGCACCATCCCGCACTCTGGGTGCCGACGCTGTATTTCGCCGAGGGCCTGCCGTATTTCGTGGTGGCGACCATCGCCGGCCTGATGTACAAGAGCATGGGCATGGCCAACGACCGGATCGCGTTGTGGACCGGCATGCTCGGTTTCGTCTGGGTCTTCAAGCCGCTCTGGAGTCCGTTCCTGGAAGCGGCGCGCAGCAAGAAATCGATTGTGCTGCTGTTCCAGTTTTTCGGCGGCGCCAGCCTCGGGCTGGTGGCGCTGGCGCTGCACCTGCCGGATTATTTCGCGGTCAGCATCGCCTTGCTGGGGCTGGTGGCGATTGCCTCCGCGACCCATGACATCGCTGCCGACGGCTTGTATATCGCCAGCCTGAGTTCGACCCAGCAGGCAACCTACGCCGGCTGGCAGGGCGGCTTCTATAATGTCGCGCGGTTTTTCTCGCTGGGCGGCCTGGTGGTGCTGGCCGGCTATTTCGAGAAACGCATGGCGGTGGCGCAAGCCTGGAGCCTGATTTTCGGCATGCTGGGGCTGAGCATGCTGCTGCTGGCCATCTATCATTTGTGGGCCTTGCCGGCCGGCCGCAATGTGGCCCGTCATGCCGATGGCAAGGGTGCGATGAGAGGCGTCTGGCTCACCCTGCGCGACGTGATCATCGATTTTTTCCAGAAGCCGGGCATCTGGCTGGCGATCGCCTTCATCATCCTGTTCCGCGCCGGCGAAGGCCAGATCACCACCATCGGCCCGCTGTTCCTGCGTGCCGCGCGCGCCGAAGGCGGGCTGGGGCTGGCGACGGCGGAAGTCGGCGCCGTGTACGGCACGCTGGCGACCGTGGCGTTCATCGCCGGCAGCCTGCTGGGCGGTTATTTCACGGCCTGGCGCGGCCTGCGGCGCAGCATGTTTTTCCTGATCCTGGCGATGAACCTGCCGAACCTCGCTTATTTTTTCCTGAGCACCGCCATGCCTAGCAGCCTGGGCGTGATCGGCGCCGCCCTGAGCCTGGAAATGTTCGGCTACGGCTTCGGTTTCGTCGGGCTGATCCTGTTCATCATGCAGGAAGTCGCGGTCGGCAAATACCAGATGGCGCACTACGCGCTCGGCACCGGCATCATGCAGCTGGGCTACGTGCTGTTCAAGATGGTCAGCGGCGCGGTCCAGGGCGCGCTCGGTTACCAGCATTTCTTCCTGTGGGTGCTGGTTTCAGCGATACCGGTCTTGCTGTTGTCGCGCATCGTGCCGATAGGGCGCCATGAGCGTGCTGCCGAAGCGGATGCGCAGCCGGCGGCGGTTTGAGCGATGAAGAATTTTCCTCGATATCCTTTGACCCTGGCGTCATTGCTGGCAGCGGCCAACGCCACGGCTGCCGGCGCAGCCGGGATTTTCTTCGATGACTTTCACTACGCCGATACCGCCGCGTTGACAGCCGGCGGCTGGAAGATCCGCGACCGGCAAGGCCATCCCGGCATCGAGCATGGACAGTGGGGGCCGGGCACCATCAGCCTGGTCGACGATCCGCAAGCCGGCGGCCAGCGGCTGCTGCGCCTGAGCGCCCGCACCGACGGCACGGCCGAAGGCACTTACCAGGCGCAGCTGTGCCACCAGCGTAAATATTTTGAAGGCACTTACGCCGCCCGCATCCGGTTTACCGATGCGCCGCTGCAGGGCCCCGGCGGCGACCTGGTGGTCGAATCCTTTTACACCTCCAGCCCGCTCAAGCACGATTTCGATCCGCAGTACAGCGAGCTGGACTGGGAATACCTGCCCAACGGCGGCTGGGGCAATCCGCACAGCAGGCTGTACAGCGTGTCCTGGCAGACGGTGCAGATGGACCCCTGGAATGCCTTCAACCAGGTGCATGAGGAACAGCGCGCGCTGGGCGGCTGGCATACCGTGCTGATGCAAGTGGCGGGCGGCAAGGTCCGTTATTTCCTGGATGGCGTGCAGCTCGACGAGCACGGCGGCCGCAATTACCCGGCGCAGCCGATGTCGATCAATTTCAATTTGTGGTTTTCGCCCAGCGGCGTGCTGCCGGACACCAAGGTTGAACGGCGCTACGAACAGGACCTGGCCTGGGTCATGCACGCCAAGGACCAGCTGCTGTCGCCGGCGCAGGTCGAGGCGGCAGTCGGCGCTTACCGCCGCGGCGGCGTGCACCATGTGGACACGGTCGCAGCCATGGCGCCGCCGTTGCCGTCCAACTGCGATTTTTAGGATAAGCGAGAGACATGATGAAACTGATGCGGTTACCGATGCTGCTGGCAGCGTTGTTGCCAGCCGTGGCCATGGCGGCGCCTTACAAGGTGGTGGCATATTACTTGCCGTCGCAGCAGCGCCAGTACTCGGTGGCGGATATCGACGCCAGCAAGATGACTCACCTGAATTATGCATTCGCGCTGATCAAGGATGGCGAGATCGTCGCCGACCAGTCCTCCGGCACCGACCAGAGCGCGCGTGACTATATCGTGCTGCGCGGCCTCAAAAGCCGCTCTCCCAAGCTGAAGACCCTGATCTCGGTGGGCGGCTGGGCCGGTTCCAAGGAGTTTTCCGACGTGGCGCTGACACCGCAGTCGCGCCGGAAATTCGCCGACAGCGCCGTAGCTTTCCTGCGTAAAAACGGTTTCGACGGCGTCGACATCGATTGGGAATTCCCGGTAGCCGGCGGCGACGCCGCCAATATCATGCGGCCGGAAGACAAGCAGAACTACACGCTGCTGCTGCAAGCGCTGCGCGAGCGTCTCGACAGCGCCGGCAAACAGGAACACCGGGCTTACCTGCTGACCGCGGCGATCGGCAACAACCAGGGTTTTTTCCAGAATACCGAAATGGCCAAGGTCGCCGCGATCCTCGACTGGGTCAACATCATGACCTACGACTTCAGTGGTTCATGGAGCAAGTTCGCCGGCCACGTCGCGCCCTTGTACAACGATCCGGCGCTGGCGCGGCCCGGCGCCGACCCCAGGCTCAATGTCAGCAGCACGGTCGAAATGGCCCTGCAGGCTGGCGTCCCGGCGAGCAAGCTGGTGCTGGGCTTGCCTTTCTATGGCTATAGCTGGAAACAGTGCGGCGCGCAGCTGCACGGACAGCACCAGGATTGCAACGGCAAGGGCCGCGGCGGCGTCGAGCCGGGCGAACTGGATTTCGCCGACATCAGCGCTACCCTGGTGAACCGCAACGGCTTCACCCGTTACTGGAACGACACCGCCAAGGTGCCTTACCTGTTCAACCCGGACACCGGCGAATTCGTCAGCTACGACGATGTCGAGTCGCTCGACTACAAGATCAAGTACCTGAAGCAGATGGGCCTGGGCGGCGCCATGTTCTGGCAGCTGTCCGCCGACCGCGATGCGGTGCTGCTTGATAAAGTGGCGGCGGACCTGCTCAAGCCGTAGCCTTGCTGGCGGATGGTTTCCGGGAAAAGCGCCGTCGTTGGCAGCTGCCTGGCTGCATAGTAGAATCGTCCGGGCAGGGTGATCGCATCACCGCAAGCCCAACGCGGCCTATCCTTGAAAGGAATCCAAGACAATGACCAACCAAAACATCAGCCACATGACGGCAGCGGCAGTATTGAGCGTGACGCTGGCCGGTTGCGCCGCCGATCCGGGCTCGGCGCCGGCGGCAACGCCTGGACCGCAGGGAACGCCGGGTTCGGCGCAAGGCTGCAAGGCAGATAAAATGGAAGACAGCGCGCTCATCGGCAAAACGGAGAGCGAGGCAACGGCGCTACTGGCCGGCTGCCGCTGGCGCATTGGCGAGCGCAACGGCGAACAGTTCATGGGCACCATGGACTATTGGGAAGACCGGCGCACGCTGGGCATCGCCAACGGCAAGGTGACCTGGGTCAAGCGCGGTTGATGCATGGTGGAGGATGGCGCGCCTGAGTGCGGCCATCGATAGTCTTCAAGGTTGAAAAAAAGCCCCGTCCAGATCTGGACGGGGCTTTTTGTTTGACGCCGGCTTGCGCCGGCCCTGCTGTGCTTACAGTCCCAGTTTCGAGATGAAGGCGTTGGTGAAGCCCAAGGTGCCTGCCTGGCCATACGTGTTGCAGGTAGGCGAAGCCGAGCCTGGCGCGCAATCGCGGTCGCGATCGAAGGACCAGAAGTGGATGCCGCCCAGGCCATTCTGCTGCGCGAAGTTCACCAGCGTCGTGACATCGGCGATGGAGAAGGTTTCGTCGGTGGTGTCGTTGCCGCCGATCATCGGCGTCACTTCGATCTGCTTGTACGGTACGCCGTACTGGTTATGCAGTTCGATTGCCGATTGCACCGCCGATGCACCCATGTCGCAGCCGCCGCTGCTGTTGAGCATGCAGTTGCCGCCGGCCGAGCTGCCATAGTCCATCGCCATCAGGTTGATGGTGTAGTTGGTCAAGCCGTAAGCCTGGATCGCCTGCATCACTTGCACGCCGTAGTAGCCGAGGCTAGGCGTTACATGGCCGCCCAGCGTCGCCAGCGTGAAGCTGAAACGCAGGTTCGGGTAAGCCGCTTGTGCGTTTTTCACGCGCAGCACCAGGTTGTTGATGTCAGCCGTGCTCTGGCCTGCTTCAATATCGAAATCTATGCCGACCAGGTTGGCCGAATAATAGGTCTGGATAAATTTCTTGAAGTCGGCATCGTTGCCGCAAGTGAAGGAACCTGCAGCGCCGCCGGTGGAAACAATGTACTTCTTGCCGGCGTTGACGAACGATTGCACGTTGGCTGCCGCGAAGGCCGATGCCGATACGCCGCCCCAGTTTTCGCTACCGCAGGCGCCGGTCGCAAAGGCCCAGGTCAGGGTCGTCAGCTTGGCTGGCATGGCGCTCAGCACGGTCTGCGTGCTGCCGGTGACAGCGGTGCTCATGGCATAGGTATTCCAGTTCAGGTTGATGTTGCCATCCTTGTACGGACTGAAAACGAAACCGGCCGGTGTGGTGCCGCCGCCTGGAGGAGGCGGTGGTGGTGGCGGCGGAGGAGGAGGCGGCGTCACGACGCCGCAGCTTTCGACGATGGTCCATGGCTGGCCTGTGCCCGAGCCGCCGTTGTTGGTCGAAGGATTGTTCCCCTGGGTCCACCAGTTGGCTTTGTAGTTGACGCCGTTGTAGCTGACAGTGGCGCCGCCGGTGTAGGCCGTGCTGGCGACCCAGGCTGGATAACAGGCTACCGTGGTCGCTGCTTGCGCGCTTGCTGCCATCAACGGGCTGGCCTCGGCGCCGCCGGTCATGATGGCGCTGCAGGCCAGGGTAAGCATGAGGCCCTGTATGAGTTTCAGTTTCAATTTTCTCTCCTGAGAAGGTTGGTCGGGCAGCGTGGGGAGGCCAGCTGCCGGTAGGCACGGACTTGTTATGCGATGTGAACCAAAACCGAAGCTGTTAAAAAATCACTGCGAACAATCACTGCGAATGCCGTTGGGCCAGATTGCCGGAAACGGACGGCATCTCATCCGTCATCTTCAGTATTTCCATATGGAAATATCGAATTAAGGGCACTTTAAGAGCGCAAAAAGTGGCTGTCAATCTGTATCTAACTGGTATTAGATTAATAAATTTGTGGTCTCATTTTGGTGCGCCTCATATGGACTTAAAGTATTGTTTATATTGATAATTATTGAAATTGTGTAGACTGTTTTTTTGATAAGTGGACTGGTCACTTTTTTTCGGTTTAAGGCCGGGAAATAGCCGTTTTGCGATAAATCGACTATCGATATGCGATCGATGGAGGCGGCGGCAGGGCGACCAGCAGGGAGCTCGGCCAGAGGAAATCCATATGCGTGGGGAAATGTGCACTGCCAGGCGCGCCTGGCAGTTTTCCGGTCCGGCTAGCGCCACCAAGTATAATTCTTGTCTTTTTCGCCACTCCAAGGATTGTAGAGAGGAAATTCCCGCTATCGCTTGGCTGGGGTGGCGCCATCGTTTTTGAAGGAGGTTGTTGCATGAGTTTATTTCGTACCAAAGATCTGGATAAGATGATCCATTCCAGCCGCACCAATACCGGCCTGCAGCGCACGCTGGGGGCGATGGACCTGACCTTGCTGGGCGTCGGCGCGATTGTCGGCACCGGCATCTTTGTCCTCACCGGCAGCGGCGCCTTGCTGGCCGGTCCCGGCCTGTCGCTGTCGTTCATCCTGGCGGCGGTCGCCTGCGGTTTCGCTGCGCTGTGCTACGCCGAGTTTTCATCGACGGTGCCGGTCTCGGGTTCGATCTATACCTATAGCTATGCCACCATGGGTGAAATCGTGGCCTGGATCATCGGCTGGGACCTGATGCTGGAATACGGGCTGGCGACGTCGGCGGTGTCGGTCGGATGGTCGGGTTACATGCAGTCGCTGCTGTCCGGTTTCGGGATAACCTTGCCGGCTGTGCTGACCGCGGCGCCGGGCGCAGTTCCTGGCGTCGCTACCTGGTTCAACCTGCCGGCGTTCTGCATCCTGCTGGTGATTACCGGGCTGCTGTCCATTGGCATCCGCGAATCGGCGCGCGCCAACAACGTCATGGTGTTCATCAAGGTGGCGGTGGTGCTGCTGTTCATCGTGGTCGGCGCCGGCCATGTGCAGCCGGCCAACTGGCAGCCTTACCTGCCGTTCGGCTATAACGGCGTGTTCAATGCGGCGGCGATCGTGTTCTTTGCTTTCATCGGGTTCGATGCGGTGACTTCGGCGGCGGAGGAGGTCAAGAATCCGGCGCGTGCGCTGCCGGTGGGGATCATTGCTTCGCTGGGGATCTGCGCGTTGCTGTATGTGGTGGTGGCGGCGATCATGACTGGGATTGTGCCGTTTGCGAAATTCGACGGTGTCGATCATCCGGTTTCGCTGGCGTTGCAGTATGCGGGGGAGAACTGGGTTGCGGGGTTTGTCGACCTTGGGGCGATTATCGGCATGACCACGGTGATCCTGGTGATGACTTACGGCCAGACGCGGATCCTGTTCGCCATGTCGCGCGATGGCTTGCTGCCGAAGAAGCTGTCGAGCATTCATCCGCGTTTTGCTACGCCGTTCTTTACTACCTGGCTGGTGGGGATCGTGTTTGCGTTTATTGCGGCGCTGATTCCGCTGAATATCCTGGCTGAGCTGATCAATATCGGGACCTTGATGGCGTTTTCGCTGATTGCGGTGGCGGTGCTGGTGTTGCGCAGGACGCGGCCTGATTTGCCGCGGGCTTTTCGGTGTCCGGGGGTGCCGTTTGTGCCGGTGGCGGCGATCGGGTTTTGCGTGTTCCTGATGTTTCATCTGCAGGCGGTGACCTGGATGGCGTTCCTGTGCTGGCTGGCGATAGGCTTCGCAATATATTTCGGCTACGCCAGGAAACGTTCGCTGCTGCATCCGCCACAGCAACAGTAGTAGTTAAATGGGGTCGGAGTGAGGTGTCCCGGTTTTGGTGGACAGGTTAATTAAGCACTTTTGAACTGTGCCTCGACTTCGGTAGGTGTGCGG
>NZ_JBANDC010000037.1:0-14150 GCF_038896935.1 Collimonas rhizosphaerae | reverse complement strand
AACAAGCATGTGCAGATTCCGGATTGTTGCGTTGAAATTGCATGTGGAGCGCCACATTCCGCATGTGATGCGCGGGCGGATTTTTATGCGAAGCGGGTTGTGCATCACGGTGCTGTGCTGATTTTTTTTTGCGATCGGCATAGGCCTCGGTAGCGTGAATTTTTTACGCGGTCGCGATTATCGGATATATTGCCGCATGTCAATTTGTGTCCCGCTGCTAAATGCTGCCGGAGCACTCAATCCAAATCGAAAAGCCAGCCATGAATATTGCGGAATTGTTTTCTCTCGCGGCCATCTGGGGCGCATCGTTTCTTTTCATGCGCATTGGTACGCCGGAATTCGGTCCGGTGCCGTTGATCGCCTTGCGCGTCGGCATCGCCGCGCTGGTGCTGCTGCCGGTATTGCGTTCGGCTGCCGCGCGCGGCCAGGTGCGCAGCAAGTTGTGGCCGCTGCTGGTGGTCGGCGTCACCAATTCAGCCTTGCCGTTTTCGCTGTTTGCCTACTCGACCTTGTATGTGAATGCCGGTTTCGATGCCGTCTTGAACGCCACCGTGCCGTTATGGACCGGCCTGATCGCGTTCGTCTGGCTGAAAACGCCGATGAGCCGGCCGCAAGTGATCGGCATGCTGGTCGGCATGGCGGGCGTGGTGGTGCTGGTGTGGGACAAGATCGGCGAGGGACAGCCCGGAGTCTGGCTGGCGACCGGCGCCGTGCTGCTGGCTACGCTGTCCTATGGTTTTGCGATCAACTATTCGAAAACCCGCCTGGCCGGCGTGCCGCCTTTTGTCGTGGCCTGCGGCAGCCAGCTGGCGGCGACCATGGTGCTGTTGCCGCTGGCGGTGCTGTATTGGCCGGCGGCGCCGGTGTCCAGCACCGCCTGGTATTCAGTGCTGGCGCTGGGAGTGCTGTGCACCGGCGTGGCCTACGCGATCTTCTACCGGCTGCTGGACCGCGTCGGCTCGGCCTATGCGGCTTCGGTGACCTTCCTGATCCCGATCTTCGGGGTGGTCTGGGGCGCCATTTTCCTGAAGGAGCAAGTGACGGCCGGCATGGTCCTCGGCTGCCTGGTCATCTTGCTGGGAACCGCGCTGGCGACCGGAAAACTTGATCTGTCCGGCTATCTGCGCGGCAAAGCGGCTAAATGAGAAAGAGCTAAACAATTTACAGCTTTGGCGTTTCCGGGGCTGCAATACGTGAATATAAGCAACATGCCAGGGCCGGGAATCTCATTTTCACGACGTCCCAGGGTATTGGCGGGCTGCTTCTATGGCATAATCAAGAGCTAAATTCACTGTTTTGCGCGGTCTCGAAGCCGCCCTGGATCATGCTTAAAACGCTCTACGATAAACTTTGGGAATCCCACGTCGTCCATACCGAGCAGGACGGCACGGCGATTCTGTATATTGATCGACATCTTTTGCATGAGGTCACCAGCCCTCAGGCTTTCGAGGGGCTGAAGCTGGCCGGCCGCAAGCCATGGCGGCAGTCGGCCAACCTGATGGTGGCCGACCACAACGTGCCGACTACCGGCCGCGCCAACGGCATCGCCGATCCGGTCTCGCGCCTGCAGGTGGAAACCCTGGACGCCAACGCCAAGAGCTACGACCTGACCTATTTCGGCATGAACGACCATCGCCAGGGCATCGTCCACGTGATCGGTCCCGAGCAGGGCGCGACCCTGCCTGGCATGACCGTGGTCTGCGGCGATTCCCACACTTCGACCCACGGCGCCTTCGGCTGCCTGGCGCACGGCATCGGCACCTCCGAAGTGGAGCATGTGCTGGCTACCCAGACCTTGCTGACCAAGAAATCGAAGTCGATGCTGGTGCAGGTCGACGGCGCGATACCTGCCGGCGTGACCGCCAAGGATATCGTGCTGGCCGTGATCGGCCGCATCGGCACCGCCGGCGGCACCGGTTACGCGATCGAATTCGCCGGCTCGGCGATCCGCGCGTTGTCGATGGAAGGCCGCATGACAGTCTGCAACATGGCGATTGAAGCGGGCGCGCGCGCCGGCATGATCGCCGTCGACGACACCACGCTGAACTACGTCAAGGGCCGGCCGTTTTCGCCGGCCGGGCCGCATTGGGAGCGCGCCGTGACCTACTGGCGCACCCTGCATTCCGATCCGGGCGCCAAATTCGACATGGTGGTGACGCTGGACGCCGCCGAAGTCAAGCCGCAGGTCACCTGGGGCACTTCTCCCGAGATGGTGGTGGCGGTGGACGGCCGCGTGCCCGATCCGGACAAGGAAAAAGACGCCACCAAGCGCGATGGCATGGAAAAAGCGCTGGCTTACATGGCGCTGAAACCGAACACCGCGATTGAAGACATCCGCATCGACAAGGTATTCATCGGCTCCTGCACCAATTCGCGGATTGAAGACCTGCGCGCGGCGGCGGCAGTGGTGCGCGGCAAGTTCCGCGCTTCCAACGTCAAGCTGGCGATGGTGGTGCCGGGTTCGGGACTGGTCAAGGAACAAGCCGAACGCGAAGGCCTGGACAAGATTTTCAAGGACGCCGGTTTCGAATGGCGTGAACCGGGCTGCTCGATGTGCCTGGCCATGAATGCGGACCGGCTGGAGCCGGGCGAGCGTTGCGCGTCCACCTCGAACCGCAATTTCGAAGGCCGCCAGGGCGCCGGCGGCCGCACCCACCTGGTCAGTCCGGCGATGGCTGCCGCTGCCGGCATTGCCGGCCATTTTGTTGACGTGCGTGCTTTATAACCTGTTCGCTATACATTATTACGGAAGGACCAAGATGAAAAAAATAGTCACCCTGTGTGTTTTGCTGGCCAGCGCCTATGCATTGAGCGCTTGCAATACTTTCCACGGCTTCGGCAAGGATGTGGAACACGTCGGCGAAAAAATTCAAGGCAAGTGATCGCCTCGCGCTAGCGGGCAAATTGGAATAAAAGAGATGAATAAATTTACTGTACTGGATGGCTTGGTAGCGCCGCTGGACCGTGCGAACGTGGATACCGACGCGATTATCCCGAAGCAGTTCCTGAAATCTATCCAGCGGACCGGTTTCGGCCCGAACCTGTTTGACGAGTGGCGTTACCTGGACCATGGCGAGCCGGGCATGGACAATTCGCGCCGTCCGCTGAATCCGGATTTTGTCCTGAACCAGCAACGCTACCAGGGCGCTTCGATCCTGCTGACCCGGAAGAACTTCGGCTGCGGTTCGTCGCGCGAGCATGCGCCTTGGGCGCTGGACCAGTACGGTTTCCGTGCCGTCATCGCGCCTAGCTTTGCCGACATTTTCTTCAACAACTGTTTCAAGAACGGCTTGCTCCCATTGGTGCTGCCCGAAGCGCAGATCGATCGCCTGTTCGACGAAGTCAAGGCATTCCCCGGTTATCGGCTGCAGATCGATCTCGAAAAGCAGCTGGTGAGCACCGCCAACGGCAACATTGCGTTTCCGTTTGAAGTGGGCGAGTTCCGCAAGTATTGCCTGCTGAACGGTCTCGACGATATCGGCCTGACCCTGCGCCAGTCCGACAAGATCCGCGATTTCGAGGAACGCCATCTGTTTGCGCAGCCTTGGCTGGGAAACACCATTTAAGCAGCTGGTCTGCACCCGTTTTTTTGAATTATTCAATCCAGGAAAAAATGAAGATAGCAATTTTGCCAGGTGATGGCATCGGTCCGGAAATCGTCGAGCAAGCGGTCAATGTATTGAATGCGCTGGGCGAAAAATTTGAACTGGAAAGCGCGCCGGTCGGCGGCGCCGGCTATGCTGCGCACGGCCATCCGCTGCCGGAAGGCACACTGAAGCTGGCAAAAGAAGCTGACGCCATCCTGTTTGGTGCGGTCGGCGACTGGCAATACGATACCCTGGAACGTTCGCTGCGCCCCGAGCAGGCGATTCTTGGCCTGCGCAAGCACCTGGGCCTGTTCGCCAACCTGCGTCCGGCGATCCTGTATCCGGAGCTGGCCAACGCCTCGACGCTGAAGCCTGAAGTGGTGTCCGGGCTGGATATCCTGATCATCCGCGAACTCACCGGCGACATCTATTTCGGCCAGCCGCGCGGTGTGCGCACCGCGCCGGACGGCGCGTTCAAGGGCGAACGCGAAGGTTTCGACACCATGCGCTACGCCGAGTCGGAAATCCGCCGCATCGCACACGTCGCCTTCCAGGCGGCGCAAAAGCGCGGCAAGCGCCTGACCAGCGTCGACAAGGCCAATGTGCTGGAAACCTTCCAGTTCTGGAAAGACATCGTCACTGATGTGCATAAGGAATATCCTGACGTTGCGCTGGATCACATGTATGTCGATAACGCTGCGATGCAACTGGTGCGGGCGCCGAAGAAATTCGACGTCATCGTCACCGGCAACATGTTCGGCGATATCCTGTCGGACCAGGCCGCCATGCTGACCGGTTCGATCGGCATGCTGCCGTCGGCTTCGCTGGACGCCAGCAACAAGGGCTTGTACGAGCCGTCGCATGGTTCGGCGCCGGACATCGCCGGCAAAGGCATTGCCAATCCGCTGGCGACCATCCTGTCGGCCGCCATGATGCTGCGCTTTTCGCTCAACAAGGCGGAGCAGGCCGATCGCATCGATAACGCCGTCAAGAAGGTCTTGGCGCAAGGCTTGCGCACCGCGGACATTTATGAGGCCGGCACCACCAAGGTCGGCACCGGCGAAATGGGTGCGGCGGTGGTCAAGGCGCTGGTATAAAAAAATTTGGCAGGTGGGTCTGTCGTGGAGTGCGGGGCTTTTCCCCGATTTTGTTAGGGAATCATGATGAAACTGGTTGGTTTGGTCGGTTGGCGTGGCATGGTGGGTTCGGTCTTGTTGCAGCGTATGCAGGAAGAGGGCGATTTCGCCCATATCGAACCGGTATTCTTTTCAACTTCAAATGCCGGCGGCAAAGCCCCGGCGCTGGCGAAAAACGAAACAACGTTGAAGGACGCCACCGATATTGAAGCCCTGAAAAAATGCGACATCATCATTACCTGCCAGGGCGGCGACTACACCAGCGAGATTTTCCCGCAGCTGCGCGCCGCCGGCTGGAACGGCTACTGGATTGACGCCGCCTCCACCCTGCGCATGAAAGACGACGCCATCATCGTGCTGGATCCGGTCAACCTGGATGTCATCAAGGACGGCTTGCAGCGCGGCGTGAAGAACTACATCGGCGGCAACTGCACCGTCTCCTGCATGATGATGGGCCTGGGCGGCCTGTTCCAGCAAGACCTGATCGAGTGGATGACCTCCATGACCTACCAGGCGGCTTCCGGCGGCGGCGCGCAGCACATGCGCGAACTGCTGACCCAGTTCGGTTCCATCAACGCCGAAGTCAAGGCGCTGCTGGACGATCCGAAATCGGCGATCCTGGAAATCGACCGCAAGGTGCTGGGCAAGCAGCACTCCCTGTCGGCCGACGAAACCAGGCAGTTCGGCGTGCCGCTGGGCGGCAACCTGATTCCCTGGATCGACAAGGACCTGGGCGAGGGCTTGTCAAAAGAAGAATGGAAAGCCGGCGCCGAAACCAACAAGATCCTTGGCCGCGGCGAGGGTTTCAGCAATGGCGACAAGGTAATCCCGGTGGATGGCTTGTGCATCCGCATCGGCGCCATGCGTTGCCATTCGCAGGCATTGACCATCAAACTGAAAAAAGATGTGCCGCTGGACGAAATCAATGACATCATCGCCAGTAACAACCAGTGGGTGAAGGTGGTGCCTAATGACAAAGAGTCATCAATGCGCGACCTGACCCCGGCGGCAGTGACCGGCAGCCTGACAATTCCTGTCGGTCGTCTGCGCAAACTGCAGATGGGTGGCGATTATTTGTCAGCCTTTACCGTAGGCGACCAGTTATTGTGGGGTGCGGCAGAACCGTTGCGTCGCATGCTGCGGATTGTGCTGGATACCTGACTTGTTGCAGTAGTTGTGATATTGTTGCCGACTTGCAATATAGCCCGCTAAGTATTTTCTTGAGGAAAGTCTTGGCGGGCTTAGCGTATCTGTCTGTATTGGCAGAATGTTGTTACGCTAATGTGCAAGTGCTTCATAAATGGGATCGCATTTGCGAAGCGCCAGACTAATGTCAATCTGGATATTGATTTTTAAAAAAACTGGGTACAGTATTTGCTTTCAGCAAGATTTGTTTCCTTATACGTCAACGGACAGTCCTTCATGCCACACAACATGCACCTGAATTCTTCGAATAAATTTATTTCCACCGGTTTAAAGACCCTCACTGCAGCCGTGGTTTCCACCCTGCTGATGGTGTCCAGCGTCGAGGCTGCCGGACTGGGTAAATTAACCGTGCTGTCCTCGCTGGGACAACCGTTACGTGCAGAAATTGAGCTTACCTCGGTAAGCGCGGACGAAGCCGGCACGTTGGTCGCGAAACTGGCCAGTCCGGAAACTTATCAACAAGCCAACATCGATTTCAATCCGGCCCTGATGTCGTTGCAGTTCGCCATCGATCAGCGCAATGGCCGCCGTTTTGTGCGGGTCACTTCGACCCAGCCCATCAATGAGCCGTTTGTCGACATGCTGATGGAACTGGGCGGCACCAAGGCGCGCCTGGTGCGCGAATACACCCTGTTGCTCGACCCGGCCGGCCAGCGCCAGGCCCAGCCGGCACAGATCGCCGCCGCGCCCGCAGCGCCGCGTGCTACGACCGGGGCTCTCAATGCGGCTCCTCGTTCGGCCCCGGCCCAGACCCAGACCAGCCAGGTACAGTCGCAAGGCGGCGTCGCTTCGACCATTACCGATGCTACCCGTGCAGCAGCCGCCAGGGCAGTCGCCGGCGGCGCGACCGCTCCTGCCAGCAGCGCAAGCAAGCCGGTTGCCTCGGCCTCGACTGCCGGCAGCCCTGCCAAGTCTTCCAGCGCAGCAGCGGCGCCTGCGAGTGGCGATTACCAAGTCAAGAAGGGTGATTCGCTGGCCCGCATCGCCAGCGAAAACCTGCCGGCCGGCATCTCGCTGGACCAGATGCTGGTAGCGTTGTACCGCAGCAACGAAGGCGCGTTTGTCGGCAAGAACATGAATCGCCTGCGCTCGGGCCAGATCCTGTCGATCCCGGATGCCGACAGCGCACGCAGCGTCAGCAAATCGGAAGCCCGCAACATAGTGCTGGCGCAATCGAACGATTTCAAGAGCTATCGCAACAAGCTGGCCGGGATGGTTGAATCGGCTGCGCCGAATGCGGCTGCCGAATCCAGGCAAAGCAGCGGCGGCAAGATTACCGCCAAGGTGGAAGAACAAGCCACGCCGGCCAGCGAGTCTAAGGACAAGCTGAAATTGTCGCGCGGTGCAGCCGCCGACGCCAAGGCAGCCGACGCCAAGGCAGCGGCTGCCGCTACTGCGGCGACAGAAGAGAAGATCGCACGGGAAAAAGCTGCCGCCGAAGCGCAAGCGCGCGTCAAGGAACTGGAAAAGAATGTCAGCGATCTGCAAAAGACGCTGGAATTGAAGAACAAGAACCTGGCCGACCTGCAAAACCAGGCTGCCAATGTGAAGCCTGCAACTCCTGCAGCGGCGGCGCCAGCCGCTGCCGCCGTCCCGGTCACCCCGCCGCCGGCAGCAGCTGCGCCTGCGGCAGCGGTTCCTGCAGTAGCAGCCGTGCCGGTACCCGCGCCTGCCGCGGCTGAGCCAGCCGCTGTCAGCTCGGCTCCTGCCGCTATTGTCGATACAGGCGTCGCCAGCGCTGCGCCAGCCGCTGCAGCCGCTGCGCCAACCCCGGCGCCGGCACCTGCGCCAGCCAAGCCAAAGGTAGCCGCACCGCCGCCACCTGAGCCGAGTTTCATCGAAAGCATTACCGAAAATCCATTGCTGCTGCCGGTTGGCGGCGTTCTGGTGGCTTTGCTGGCCGGGCTCGGGCTGTTCCGTTACCGTCGCAACCGCGCGCGCCAGCAGGCTTTCCTGGACAGCAGCGGAGCGCCGATGACAAATACCGGCCTGAAGGGCAACTCCCTGTTCGGTTCGACCGGCGGTCAGAGCGTCGACACCAAGAACAGCATCTTCAATTCGAATTTCGTGCCGTCGGTCAGCCACCTGGATACCAATGTCGACCCGGTCGCCGAAGCTGACGTCTATATCGCTTACGGACGCGACGCGCAAGCCGAGGAAATCCTGAAAGAAGCCCTGCGCAACCAGCCAAACCGCAATGCGATCCGCGTCAAGCTGCTGGAAATCTACGCCAACCGCAAAGATCCGCGCTCCTTTGAAATCCTGGCCAGCGAGCTCTACAGCCTGACCCGCGGCGAAGGCGAAGACTGGCAGCAGGCTGCCGCACTGGGCCTGAATGTCGATCCGGCCAACCCTTTGTATGGCGGCGGCAAGCTGCAGGACCAGGTGATTGCGAAGGCTGATGCGATTACCGCGCCGACCCAGCCGATGGATGGCCTCGACTTCAATTCATTGACAGCGCCAACCGAGCCGCACGCTGTTGCGCCGATTCCTGAGCTGGTGCAACCGGCCGCGCCAGCCCAGCTGCTGGCGCCGCTGACAGCCACCGAACTGGGCAAGCAAGGCAGCGCTGCAGCTGCGCCGCAAGCGGCTGACATGGATTTTGACCTGGAAGAACTCGGTAGCGAAACATCCGCCAACCAGAACACCGTGTTGCTGTCGGCTTCTCACGACGCCGGCAAATCCATGCTCGACGCGCTCGACTTCGAACTGGACCATAAGCCTGCGGCGGCTCCTGCCGCGGCGCCGAAAGCCGTGGAAAAGAGCGCTGCGCCGGCAGTGGCGTTCAGCTCGCTGGAACTGCCGGCAGGCGGCCAGCCTTCGAACTACGAACCGGCCCATGCCCACATTGATATTCCATCGGAAACCAAGCCGGCCAAGGCGCCGCCGGCACCTTCGTATGCCCAGCATGCGGAACCTATGGTCGCGCCGCTGGAGTTCAACCTGGCCGGCATGAACCTGGACCTGGACAGTGCGATCCATGCGCCAGCCGCCAGCGCCGCTCCTGCAGCGGCTGCAATAGCTGACACTGCATCGTCGGCGACAGCCAATCCTGAAATGGCAACCAAGCTCGACCTGGCCGTTGCGTACAAGGAAATCGGCGACAAGGAAGGCGCGCGCGAACTGCTGGAAGAAGTCTTGAAGGGCGGTAGCGCAGAACAGGTCGATGCAGCCAAGTCGTTGCTGGCCAAGCTGTAACTAGTACAATACCCTTAGCATTTTGCTTTTGACGGGCGCGGCGTTATGCTGGCGCCCGTTTGCTTTTTTTGAGATTGGAACCGGATTGAATCGTATCGTTCTTGGCGTGCAGTATGATGGCGCGCCTTGGCAAGGATGGCAGACCCAGCCTAGCGGCAAGACCGTGCAGGACCGGCTGGAGGCCGCCTTGGAAAAATTCACGCAGGGCGCAATCGGCACGACTTGCGCCGGCCGTACCGACTCCGGCGTGCATGCGCTGGAGCAGGTCGTGCATTTTGATACGGCATTGTCGCGTGAAACGTTTTCCTGGGTGCGCGGCCTGAACGCATTCCTGCCGCCGTCGATCGCGGTGCGCTGGGCGCATGAACTGCCTGCAGGATCTTCCAGCACCGGCGAAGATCAATTCCACGCGCGCTTCAGCGCCACCGCCAGGACCTATCACTATCTGCTGTACAACAACCCGGTCCGTTCCCCGCTGCTGGAAGGCAAGGCCGGCTGGGTGTTCCGGCCGCTGGAACTGGAGCTGATGCGCCAGGCCGCGGCGCACCTGGTCGGCACCCACGACTTTTCCGCGTTCCGCGCGGTGGAATGCCAGGCCAAGTCGCCGGTGCGCACCATGGAAGAGATCCGTATCGAGCGACGCGGCGACCTGATCGTGTTCAGCTTGCGCGCCAATGCTTTCCTGCATCATATGGTGCGCAATATCGTCGGCTCCCTGATCTACGCCGGCAGCGCCAGCAAGCCGCCGGAATGGCTTGCCGAGTTGCTGGTCCAGCGTGACCGCGGCCGCGCGGCGCCGACTTTCATGCCAGACGGCTTGTATCTGGCGCAAGTGGCTTATGATCCGAAGTGGCAGCTGCCGCAGCAGACGGCTGCACTGTTGCCCTGGTTATAGGCAACGGAAATTTTGCTGTCGATTTGTCATGTTTGAAGATGATATATTGCGCTTTCCGATGTGTTTCCGATTAGACTGAATCCCATGAACCACCGCACCAGAATCAAGATCTGCGGCTTGACCCGCGAGCAGGATGTACAAGCCGCCGTTGCGGCGGGCGCCGATGCCCTGGGTTTTGTGTTCTATCCGAAAAGCCCGCGCTACGTCACGCCGCAGCAGGCTGCCAGCCTGCTGGCCAAGGTGCCGCCGTTCATTACTACGGTCGGCCTGTTTGTCAACGTCGAGCCAGGACAGCTGCAGGAGATCGTGGCGCAGGCGCCGGTATCTCTGCTGCAATTCCACGGCGACGAAACGGTAGAACAATGCGCGGCGCTGGCACAGGCGGTAAACCGGCCGTTTATCCGCGCCATGCGCATCGGCAGTGCTACAACGGCCGCCGATTTGCTAGAATACGCACAGGCATATCGTGACAGCAGCAGCGGCAGCCATTTGTTTGCAGGATTGCTGCTCGATACCCTGGTTGAAGCTTATGGCGGCAGTGGAAAGGTATTTGATTGGTCTCTCATCCCAAAAGAACTCGCGCCTCAGGTCGTTTTAAGTGGTGGCTTGAGCGTGCACAATGCGACTGACGCGGTAAAGCGCGTACGTCCCTTTGCGGTCGACATCAGCAGTGGCGTCGAGCAAGACAAGGGCATCAAGGACGCCGCCAAGATTCGCGCATTCATTGCCGCGGTACGGCAGGCGGACGCCGATCCAGCCGGACTCTAGCAGTTTTCCAAGGTCCGGCGGGCAGGCTCAGCAACCAATACAGAGAGATATGCCATGAAAGAATTCACTCCCCTCGAGCAATACGCCGAGCGCCAGCCGCTCGCCAATACCACCTTGCGCCAGAGCGCGCAGTACAACCTGCCGGACGCCAAGGGCCATTTCGGCATGTACGGCGGCAGCTTCGTCTCCGAAACCCTGACGCTTGCATTGAGCGAGCTGCAGCAGGCTTACGCCAAATACCAGAACGAACCGCAATTCCTGGCCGAATTCCACAGCGAGCTGAAGCATTATGTCGGCCGTCCCAGCCCGATTTACCACGCCAAGCGCTGGTCTGAGCAGATGGGCGGCGCGCAGATCTATTTCAAGCGCGAGGACCTGAACCACACCGGCGCCCACAAGATCAACAACGTGATCGGCCAGGCCTTGCTGGCCAAGCGCATGGGCAAGCCGCGCGTGATCGCCGAAACCGGCGCCGGCCAGCATGGCGTGGCGACTGCAACCATTTGCGCGCGCTTCGGCCTTGAATGCGTGGTGTACATGGGCAGCGAAGACGTCAAGCGCCAGATGCAGAACGTGTATCGCATGAACCTGCTGGGGGCGAAGGTAGTGCCGGTCGAATCCGGCTCCAAGACCTTGAAGGATGCGCTCAACGAAGCCATGCGCGACTGGGTCACCAACGTCGAAGACACTTTCTACATCATCGGCACGGTGGCGGGCCCGCATCCCTATCCGATGATGGTGCGCGACTTCCAGTCGGTGATCGGCAATGAGTGCCTGGTGCAGATGCCGGAGATGACAGGGCGCCAGCCTGACCATGTGATCGCCTGTGTCGGCGGCGGCTCGAATGCGATGGGGATTTTTTATCCCTATATCGATCATCGCGACGTCGCCCTGGTCGGGGTGGAAGCCGCCGGCGAGGGGCTTGCCAGCGGCAAGCATTCGGCTTCGCTGACGCTGGGTTCGCCGGGCGTGCTGCATGGCAACCGTACTTACCTGCTGCAGGACGCCAACGGCCAGATCATCGAGACCCATTCGATTTCGGCCGGCCTGGATTATCCTGGCGTCGGCCCTGAACACGCCTGGCTCAAGGATTCCGGCCGCGCCACCTACGAAACCGTGACCGACGACGAGGCGCTGGCGGCGTTCCATACCTGCTGCCGCATCGAAGGCATCATCCCGGCGCTGGAATCGAGCCATGCCCTGGCATATGCGGCCAAGCTGGCGGCGACCTTGCCCAAGGACAGGATTGTCCTGGCCAATTTGTCAGGCCGCGGCGACAAGGACATGCATACGGTTGCCGAACGCCTGAAGCTGTAGCAGCCAAGAGCAGGGCGGCAATCCCGCCCTGCAGTCCTGACCACCTCATCCAATAGATACCATGTCCCGAATCCAGACTACCTTGGCAGCGCTCGCTGCAAACAATAAAAAAGGCTTGATCCCTTTCATCACCGCCGGCGACCCGGCGCCGGAACTGACGGTGCCGCTGATGCATGCGCTGGTCAGGGGCGGCGCCGACATCCTGGAACTGGGCGTGCCGTTTTCCGACCCGATGGCAGAAGGCCCGGTGATCCAGCGTGCTTGCGAACGGGCGCTCAAATTCGGCGTCAGCCTGCATGACGTCCTGGGCTATGTGCGCCAGTTCCGGCAGACCGACAGCAGCACGCCGGTGGTGCTGATGGGTTACGCCAATCCGCTGGAGCGGATGGGTGTCGATGCCTTCATCGCTGCCGCAAAAGAGGCTGGAGTCGACGGCAGCATCGTGGTCGACTATCCGCCTGAAGAATGCGAAGAGTTTGCCGAAAAGATGCAGGCCAACGGCATGGATCCGATTTTCCTGCTGGCGCCGACCTCGACCGAAGAGCGGATAATGCAGGTGGCCAAGGTCAGCAGCGGATTCACGTATTATGTTTCATTGAAAGGCGTGACCGGCGCCGCCAATATCGATACCGGCGAAGTGGCGGCCCGGGTGGCGGCGATCCGCAAACATGTCAAATTGCCAATCGGCGTCGGTTTCGGCATCCGCGATGCGGCCACCGCCAAGGCTGTGGCGCAGGTGTCGGATGCGGTGGTGATCGGCAGCCGGATCATCCAGGAACTGGAGAATACGCCGCCGGAACAGGCTGTAGCTGCGGTAGAAAGCTTCCTGTCAGGGATCAGGAAGGCGCTGGACGAGTGATTTGCATGCCAAAGTGGCAAATATTTCCTGGATTGGCTGGCTTGATTAGCTATTTCGCCGATTTGGGGATGAAGGTACAATTCGGCAGGAAAAAAATCTGAAGGAGGTCGCTCTATGAGTTGGCTAGAAAAATTACTACCCCCACGTATTCAGCGCAGCGACTCGGCAACCCGTAAATCGATCCCCGAGGGATTGTGGGTCAAATGCCCGTCGTGCGAAGCGGTTTTGTATCGCACCGACCTGGAGTCGAACATCCATGTTTGCCCGAAGTGCAACCATCACATGCGGATACGTGCACGCGAACGCCTGGACGCCTTGCTGGACGCCGGCGGCCGCTATGAGATCGGCCAGGAAACCCTGCCGATCGACACGCTCAAATTCAAAGACAGTAAAAAATACCCTGACCGCCTGAAGGCCGCCATGGACGCTACCGGTGAAACCGATGCGCTGGTGGTGCTGGGTGGTTCCATCATGACGTTGCCGGTGGTGGTGGCGGCGTTCGAGTTTGAATTCATGGGCGGTTCCATGGGTTCGGTGGTGGGCGAGCGTTTTGTGCGCGGGGCCCAGGTTGCGCTGGAGCAGAAGGTGCCGTTCATCTGCATCACGGCTACCGGCGGCGCGCGCATGCAGGAGGGCCTGCTGTCCCTGATGCAAATGGCCAAGACCACCTCGATGCTGACCAAGCTGTCCGAGAAGAAGCTGCCGTTCATCAGCGTCCTGACCGATCCGACCATGGGCGGCGTGTCCGCTTCGTTCGCCTTCATGGGCGACGTCGTGATCGCCGAGCCGAAGGCGCTGATCGGCTTTGCCGGCCCGCGCGTGATCGAGAACACCGTGCGCGAAAAGCTGCCTGAAGGCTTCCAGCGCGCTGAATTCCTGGTTACCAAGGGCGCCGTCGACATGATCGTCGACCGTCGCAAGATGCGTGAAGAAATCGCGCGCCTGTTGGCGTTGCTGCAGGACCAGCCAGTCGAATCCATCGCTTGATGTGAATTTCGCCCCAGGGCCTGAACTGTTGCGGTTCAGGCCTTTTGTTTTTAGTTGGATGTCAAAATGTCAAATATTCCCGCCAAGCCCGTGACGCTGGCCGACTGGCTCGCCCTGCTGGAGTCGCGCCATTTCAAAACCATAGACATGGGCCTGGACCGGGTAGTGCAGGTGAAAGACCGGTTGCAGCTGCAATT
>NZ_JBANDC010000036.1:0-15789 GCF_038896935.1 Collimonas rhizosphaerae | reverse complement strand
CCGCCCCCCGGCGCGCCGCCCCCCCCCCCCCCCCCCCCCCCCGCGCCCGCCCCCCCGCGCCCCCCCCCCCCCCCCCCCCCCCCCCCCCCCCCCCCCCCCGGGGGGGGGGGGGGGGGGGGGCGCCCCCCCCCCCCCGCCCCCGGCTTTTTCATCGAGGGGAAATATCAAGCCACTTTCGGTGTGTATCCCGCATCGCTGATTGCTGCGGCCAGTTCGGCTACACTCGCCTTGCTGTCAACCAACACCGTCCGCCCTTCTATCTTGATCTCCACCTTGGCGTCTGCATCGACGCCGTTGATGGCTTTGGTAATGCGGCCGGCGCAGTGGCCGCAGGTCATGTCCTGCACATTGAATTCGATCATTTCCGTTGCTCCGTTGGTTAGCTGATTTAACTATAGACCTTCCCATCGTAGCAAGGTCAAGCAGTAACCGGCAATGAATAACCGAGGTCCAATGGCGGCCGCCGCAAACCGCTTAGTTCAGGCCGTTCTTGCCTTCGATTTCACTGGCTTTTAAACCGCCCAGCCGCGCATGCAAGCGGCCGCGGGTCGCCACGGCGAACGCCACCACGACTTCATCGGCGTTCGGCGCATCGAAAAACCGGGTGGTGACGGTGTCGTAATGCGACGGCACGTACAAAGCATGCTTGTGCGCCAGCGGGATATCGAGCTCGGTGCCTGGCACGCCGCGCTTGCCGGAAGACGGGATCCAGGCCTTGCCGCCGCCGATGGCTTCGCGGATCGGCATCACCATGGCCGGCGTCAGGAAGGCGTTGCCGTGCTCGTATTCGCCGCCGATGCCGACGATGCACGCCTTGCCGTAACTTTCCACCTGGTCCTGGCCCAGCGCGGCGACGATGCGGCGGCCGAACTCATGGCCCAGCGCCGGCGAATCGGCCAGGATCAGCTCCAGGCTGTCGCTGAAACGGCCGGCATAGGGATTGTGGATCGCGGCGGCGATCACGATCTTGCGCAGCGGGCTGCCGTCGGCCAGCACGCCGCTTTCGTTGGCCAGGGTATCGTCGATCTGGGTGTACCACTTGCGGATATGGTAATTCTCGAAATTGGCTGGTTTGGTCATGGTGCTTTCCTGGCAAGTTGTTGAAGAAAATCGAGCGGACAGGAATCCTAGCTTGCCGCAGCCCCTTGCCGTATAGCGCATTGCGTATATGCGGTAGAGCTTTTGGCAGCGCAAAAGACAGGCTGTTAAAATTGTGCTTGACCTTCCCATCATGGGAAGGTGGATCATGCAGTCATCGCCACCATGCAAACCGAGCCCGCCATGAGCAGCACCAGCGCAGTCCCAGCGACAGAATTCCAGTTACCGATAGACGGCATGAGCTGCGCGTCGTGCGTGTCCCATGTCGAAAAGGCGCTGCGCAAGGTGGCCGGCGTGCGCGAGGTCAGCGTCAACCTGGCGACTGAACTGGCCACCGTGCAGGCCGACGGTTCAAGCACCATCGGTCCCTTGGTGGCCGCGGTGGAAAAAGCCGGCTACCAGGTCAGGCAGCAGGAAATCACGCTGGATATCGAAGGCATGAGCTGCGCTTCCTGCGTCGGCAGGGTCGAGAAAGCCTTGCTCAAGGTGGCCGGCGTGCAGACGGTTGCGGTCAACCTGGCCAGCGAAAAAGCCACCTTGGGCACCGCCGGCGTAGTGCCGGTCGACAAACTGATCGCTGCGGTCAAGGCGGCGGGCTATGAAGCTTCGCTGCCCAAATCGACGCAAGAAGCATCGGCCGCCAAGAGCGTATTGCCGAGCTGGTGGCCAGTCGCCGTTGCGGCATTGTTTACCCTGCCGCTGGTGCTGCCGATGCTGCTGATGCCGTTCGGCGCCGGCTGGGCCCTGCCCGGCTGGTGGCAGCTGGCGCTGGCGACGCCGGTGCAGTTCTGGCTCGGCGCCCGTTTCTACCGGGCCGGCTGGCGCGCGCTCAAGGCCGGCAGCGGCAACATGGACCTGCTGGTGGCGCTCGGCACCAGCGCCGCCTACGGCTTGTCGCTGTACCTGTTGCTGGCGGCCGGGCACGGCGCCATGGCGCACCTGTATTTTGAAGCGTCGGCGGCGGTCATCACCCTGGTGCTGCTCGGCAAATGGCTGGAAACCCGCGCCAAGCGCCAGACTGCCGACGCCATCCGGGCGCTCAATGCATTGCGGCCGGAACGCGCCACGGTGCGGCGCGACGGCGTCGACCGCGACATTGCCATCGCTGCCCTGCAACTCGGCGATGTCGTGGTGGTGCGCGCCGGCGAACGCATCGCCGTCGACGGTCTGGTCCTGGAAGGCAGCAGCCAGGTCGACGAATCCCTGCTGACCGGCGAGAGCCTGCCGGTGGAAAAACAGCAGCACGACCGGGTGACCGCGGGCGCCATCAACGGCGCCGGCTTGCTGCTGGTAAACACCACTGCGATCGGCACCGAAACCACGCTGGCGCGCATCATCCGCATGGTGGAACACGCGCAGGCCGCCAAGGCGCCGATCCAGCGCCTGGTCGACCAGGTCAGCGCGGTGTTCGTGCCGGTGGTGCTGCTGATCGCCGCCCTCACCTTGCTGGGCTGGGGCCTGGGCAGCGGCGACTGGCAGCAAGCCTTGCTCAACGCGGTAGCCGTGCTGGTGATCGCCTGCCCTTGCGCGCTGGGGCTGGCGACGCCGACCGCGATCATGGCCGGCACCGGCATCGCAGCCCGCTTCGGGATCCTGATCAAGGATGCCGAAGCGCTGGAAATCGCCCATCGCATCAGCGTGGTGGCTTTTGATAAGACAGGAACCCTGACGATCGGCCATCCGGCGCTGCTGGCCTTGCTGCCGAGCGCGCCGGATGCAAGCGATGATTTGCTGGCGCTGGCCGCGGCGGTGCAACGCGGCAGCGAACATCCGCTGGCGCGCGCCGTGATCGCCGCCGCCGAGCAAAAAGGGTTGCCGGCCGTGCTCAGCGCCAGCAAGGTGCAGGCCGTCGCCGGGCGCGGGATACAAGCCAGCGTCGGCGCCCGCCAGTGCTACCTGGGCAGTTCGCGCTGGATGCAGGAACTGGGCGTCGACCTCGCTCCTCTGGCGAGCCAGGCCGCGCAGCTGGAAGCCGAGGGCCGCACCGTATCCTGGCTCGCCGCAGGAACCGATGGATCGCCCGCGCTGGCCGGCCTGCTGGCCTTTGGCGATGAGATCAAGCCAACCGCCAAGGCCGCGGTCCGGCAGCTGCAGCACCTGTCGCTGCGGGTCGCCATGGTGAGCGGCGATAACCACGGCAGCGCCGATAGCGTCGGCCGCCAGCTGGGCATCAGCGAAATCCACGCGGAAATCCTGCCGGCCGAGAAAGCCAGGGTGATCACCGACCTTAAAGCCGGCGGCGCCGTGGTCGCCATGGTCGGCGACGGCATCAACGATGCCCCGGCGCTGGCCGCCGCCGATGTCGGCATCGCCATGTCGACCGGCACCGACGTCGCCATGCAGGCCGCCGGCATCACGCTGATGCGCGGCGATCCGGGCCTGGTGGCGGACGCGATCGACATCTCGCGCCGCACCTACAGCAAGATTCGCCAGAACCTGTTCTGGGCCTTTATCTACAACCTGATCGGCATTCCGCTGGCGGCCCTGGGCTACCTCAATCCGGTGCTGGCCGGCGCGGCAATGGCGTTCAGCAGCGTCAGCGTGGTCAGCAACGCTTTGCTGCTGCGCCGCTGGCGCCCTACTTCTGCAAAGGAAACCACACATGTCGACTAACGCCATGAATATCGGCGATGCCGCGCAAGCCTCGGGCGTCTCGGCCAAGATGATCCGGCACTACGAAGAAACCGGCCTGATCCCGAAAGCCAGCCGCAGCGACGGCGGCTACCGTACTTATACCGAGCGCGATATCCACCTGCTGCGGTTTATCCGCCAGGGCCGCCTGCTGGGATTCTCGATGAAACAGATCGCCGAACTGATCGGCCTCTGGCTGGACCAGTCGCGCCCCAGCAGCAAAGTCAAGCAGCTGGCGCTGACGCATATTACTGAACTGGACGACAAGATCAAGGAACTGCAAGCCATGAAAGCGACGCTGGAGCAGCTGGCCTGCCATTGCCACGGCGACGACCGCCCGGATTGCCCTATCCTTGAAGGCCTTGCCCGGCAATGACATCCCTTCCATTGTTAGCCCTTTATTTCTGACTTATACTGGCGTCCATGTCCCGCTTCCTCAAGATCGCAATCCTCTGGCTCCTGGCCTTTGCTCTGCCCATGCAAGGCTTTGCATCGTCCGCCATGCTCGATTGCGGCACGGGGCATCAGCCGGCCAGCCAGCACGACATGCATCAGGCGCAGGGACAGCACGCCCATCATCATGACCAGCTTGCGGCAAGCCAGCATCATGCCGCCGATGCTTCCCAGGCTTCAAGCAACGATTCGCCTGCAAATGACTCCCATCACCACAACGGTGCAGGCAAATGCAGCGCCTGCGCATCCTGCTGCCTGAGCAGCGCCATCAGCGCTCCCGCTACGCTTGATCCGGTGGCGCCGCTGCCAGCCGGACTCGAAACAGGCGCGCAGCCAGACCAGCAATTCACCGCGTACTTCCCCGAAGGCCTTGAACGGCCTCCGCATTCCCTCGCCATCTGATCCAGGATTGAAGCACCGGTCCAGGGCCATCGCCGCCTGCAGCCGTAACGCCTGAATCCTGCCGCCGCTTGCGGCACGCACCTGCCTGCGCGTCCGCATTCCATTCGCATTGCATCATCGAGGACATCATGATTTTTACCCTCACTACGAGGCGCGCGATCCATGCCGCCACTGTGCTGCTTCCGCTCGTCCTGACGGGCTGCGTCTCGCTGTCGCCGGACGGCGGCTACTCGCCGGTCCAGTCGCTGGTCAAGGAACGCAGCGGCCAGGATATCAAATGGGTCAAGTCGGAAGGCGACGCCGCCAGCGTCGCCGATACCATCGCACCGCTGCTGGCCAAGCCGCTGAGCGTCGACGACGCAGTCAAGATCGCGCTGCTCAACAACAAGGGCCTGCAAGCCAGCTACAGCGGACTGGGCATCGCTGAAGCGGACCTGGTGCAAGCCGGACGCATCCCCAATCCGTCGTTTTCCTTCGGCCGCCTGCGCCGCGGCAGCGATATCGAAATCGACCGTTCCTTGATGCTGCCCGTGATGAGCCTGCTGACCATGCCGTTCGCCAGCAAGATCGAGCGCCGCCGCTTCGAGCAGGCGCAATTCCGCGCCGCCGGCGACGCACTGGCGGTCGCCGACGAAACCCGCCACGCCTATTTCTCCGCCGTGGCGGCGCAGGAAACCGTGAAATACATGGAGCAGGTCAAGGTTTCCGCCGAGGCCGGCGCCGAACTGGCGCGCAAGATGGCGGCGGCCGGCAACTGGAGCAGGCTGGAACAGGCACGCGAGCAGTCGTTCCATGCCGACGCCACGGTGCAGCTGGCGCGCGCGGCGCAGGCACAGGTGGCTGAACGCGAAAAGCTGACCCGCCTGCTCGGCCTGTGGGGCAAGCAGGCCGCGTTCCAGTTGCCGGAGCGGTTGCCGGACTTGCCGAAAGTGCCGCAAGAGATCGCTGACATCGAAGTGCAAGCCATGCAAAACCGGCTCGACATCATGATGGCCAGGCGCGAGCTGTCCGGCCTGGCCGGCTCCCTGGGGCTGACCAAGGCGACGCGTTTCATCAACATCCTCGACCTTGGCCTGATGCACAACAACTACAACCAGGGCCCATCGCGCGAGAACGGTTATTCGATCCAGCTCGAGATTCCCCTGTTCGACTGGGGCGGCGCACGGGTGGCGAAAGCCGAAGCGCTGTACATGGAAGCCGTGAACCGCTCGGCGGAACTGGCCGTCAACGCCCGCTCCGAAATGCGGGAAGCGTATGCCGCTTACCGCAGCTCCTACGACATCGCGCGCCACTACCGCGATGAAATCGTGCCGCTCAAGAAACGCATCTCGGATGAACAGATGCTGCGCTACAACGGCATGCTGATCGGCGTTTTCACGTTGCTCGCAGACGCCAGGGAGCAAGCCCGGAGCGTCAATGGCGCCATCGAAGCGCTGCGCGATTTCTGGATCGCCGACTCGGCGCTGAAAATGGCGCAAACCGGCCGCTCATCGACAGCGGCCAGCAGCAAACCCGGCGCTTCTGTCGCCGCGGCTGCCGACTAACCAACGCTTAATGCAAATACAAGGATAGACATCATGGTGTCACGTAGAAATTTCATGAGCGGCGCCGGCGCTGTCGCCATCGGCGCCAGCCTGGTCAGCCGGGCCGGTGCGGCAACCCTGCCCGAAGCCGTAACGATGGCCGGCGCGGCCACGCAGCCGCCGCTTTCTCCACCCAACGGACGGCCCTACAATCCGGTGGTCACCCTGAACGGCTGGACCCTGCCCTGGCGCATGAAAAACGGCGTCAAGGAATTCCACCTGGTGGCCGAACCGGTGGTGCGCGAAATCGCGCCGGGCATGAAAGCCAACCTGTGGGGCTATAACGGCCAGTCGCCAGGCCCGACCATCGAGGTAGTTGAAGGCGACCGGGTACGGATCTTCGTCACCAACAAGCTGCCCGAGCACACCAGCGTGCATTGGCACGGCCAGCGGCTGCCGAACGGCATGGACGGCGTCACCGGCCTGACCCAGCCGGGCATCCAGCCGGGCAAGACCTTCGTCTACGAATTCATCGCAAAACGCCCGGGCACCTTCATGTACCACCCGCATGCGGATGAAATGACGCAGATGGCGATGGGCATGATGGGCTTCTGGATCACGCATCCGAAAGACCCCAGCCTGCATCGCGCCGACCGCGATTTCTGTTTCCTGCTGAATGCCTACGACATCGATCCCGGCAGCTACACGCCGAAAACCAGCACCATGCTCGACTTCAACCTGTGGACCTTCAACAGCCGCGCCTTCCCCGGCATCGACCCGATGGTGTGCAGCCAGGGCGACCGGGTGCGCATCCGCGTCGGCAACCTGACCATGACCAACCATCCGATCCACCTGCACGGCCATGAATTCGTGGTCGCCGGCACCGATGGCGGCTGGACGCCGCCGGCTTCGCGCTGGCCGGAAGTCACCACCGACATCGCCGTCGGCCAGATGCGCGCCATTGAATTCGACGCCACCGAACTCGGTGACTGGGCCTTCCATTGCCACAAATCGCATCACACCATGAATGCAATGGGCCATGACGTGCCGACCATGATCGGCGTCGACCAGCGCGACGTCCTCGCAAAGATCAACAAGCTGGTGCCGGACTACATGGCGATGGGAGAAACCGGCGGCGCCATGGGCGAGATGGAAATGCCGCTGCCGGACAACACCCTGCCGATGATGACCGGCAGCGGCCCGTTCGGCGGCATCGAGATGGGCGGCATGTTCACCACGCTGAAAGTACGCAAGGGTCTCGCCGCCAACGATTACAAGGATCCCGGCTGGTACAAGCACCCCGCCGGCACCCTGGCCTACGAATGGAAAGGCGGCGCTGCGGCCATGCCGGAGGCCGCCCGGGCCCCGGACGCCAGGCGCATGGCGGCCAAGCCAGGTGAAAAGGTTCTGAAGGTGATCAAGCCAAGCTCGCATGACAACCATTAACCAAAGCAACACAACACTCTCTTTTAACTGAAAGGAATTTTTATGAAATCCATTTTGATCGCCTCAAGCCTGGCCCTGTCGCTGTTGTCAGCCAACGCCCTCGCCCACGGCGACGAGGCCGGCAGCGGCGCGGCGCAAACCCATGACGAACATGCGTCGTCGATGGGCAAACCGGGCGACCCCGGCAAAGTATCGAAAACCATGGAGATCGACATGAACGACACGATGCGCTTCACGCCGGCCGCCATCTCGATCAAGCGCGGCGAGACCGTCAGGTTCATCGTCAAGAACTCCGGCAAGGTCAAGCATGAAATGGTGCTGGGATCCATCGAGGAATTGAAGGAACACGCCGCGCTGATGCAGAAATTCCCGGAAATGGAGCACTCGGATCCTAACCAGGTATCGCTCGATCCAGGTAAAAGCGGCGAATTGATATGGCAGTTCAGCAAGGCCGGCAGGTTCGACTTCGCCTGCCTGCAGCCGGGTCATTTTGAAGCCGGCATGCGCGGCCATATCGTCGTCAGATAATTTCGTCCACCAGACAAAGGAAACCCATGAAAACCCGTTCAATTTTAATTGCAGCCTGCGCGTTGCCGCTGGCGCTCTCGTTCCACGCATCCTCCGCAACCGCACAAGAAGCAAGCCAGGCCGAGGCCACCGCAGCGCCCGCCGATGCCGCGGCCATGTCGAGCGGAGAAGTCAGGAAAATCGACAAGGAAGCCGGCAAGATCACCATCAAGCACGGCCCCTTGGCGAACCTGGGCATGCCGCCGATGACGATGGTTTTCCGCGTGAGCGATCCCGCGCTGCTGGACCAGGTGAAGCCGGGCGACAAGATCGGTTTCATCGCTGAAAAAGCCAACGGCGCATTGACCGTCACAAAAATGCAGGTTGTCGAGTAAGAGTCATCCGCACAAAAAAAAGAGCCCGCATGGGCTCTTTGGGCTCTTTTATCAGATGCCGGCTACGGGATCAGTAGCCGTAATTCTTGGCAACCGTATTGCCCAGGTAACCGCCGCCGACAACCCCGGCGACTGTCGCCAGCGTACGGCCGCGGCCGCTGCCGACCTGGTTCCCCAGCAAGCCGCCGACTACCGCGCCGGTAGCGATGCCCAGCGGGCTGACCTGCGACACCGGACGGGCCGGTTCAGCCGGAGCCTGGTATTGCGGTGCTGGCGCATTCTGCGCATACGATGGGCTGCTGGTGCGATACACGTGATGCACTATGGTTTTCTGTTTGGGCGCAGGATTGGCCGGTTCAACCTGGTATCCCGCCACGGCAGGCGCCGCCACCGGCTGCATGTATTGATAGCCGTTTGCCGTCTGCACCAATACCGGGGCGCCGGTTGCCGCAGCACCGGCTGCCGGAGCTGCCACGCCGTTGCCGGCAAGCGGCTGTTGCGCTGCCTGTGCGATGTCCGGAGATTGCGCCGCGGCCGGAGTGCCGCGGGAACTCGGCAGGAAACCGGTAATCGCCGCGACGCCAAGCAAGCTCACCAAGATGAGCGAGCCGGCGGCGCCGGCGACCAATGGGTGCAAACGTGCGGTGGTTGTGCTGGCTTCCATTTGATTCTCCTTAGACCGTTGATGTTGAGTTGATTCTACTCACGGCCTTGCGGGCAGCACATACGGATTGTGTATCAGATGTTTCGAATTGAAACATGGTGTAGCCTTGATTGCCGCAACGATACGCGCACGTGTTTAACGTAATTTCAGGCCGAACATTTCAAACAAATAGCATTTTGGCATTTCGTAACGAGCTGTAAAAAACCGGTACTTTTTATCCCGCATACCCGAGTATCGATACCTCAGGGCGACGCTTGATAAGCGCCCGGTCGCCCGCATATGCCACAAATCATTCCCGGAAAGCCCTATGCCATCCTAGCAATGCGATATCGAATCGCGCAGTTTAAAGGACCCTGACCATGCAATACCTGCAGATAATCGTCATCCTCACCACACTGATCGTCGGCCTGCCCCTGACCAGCATGGCCAGCACCAGCGACACCACCGAAATGCAGACCACCCCGGCGGACCAGATCGCCCTGCCGATGGTGAGCGGCGAAATCCTCAAGGTCGACGCCGGCACCGGCAAGATCACCCTCAAGCACGAACAAATCCCGAATTTCGGCATGCCCGCCATGACCATGCTGTTCAAGGCTGGCGATCCGGCCATGCTGGCGCAGTTCAAGCCCGGCGACAAGGTCCGGTTCGCCATCGACAAGGTCGAAGGCGCGCTGACCATAGTCAGCCTGGAGCTGGCCAGCTGATCTCCCCTGGATCGCCGTCCTCAAGGACGGCGGTTGACTATCCGGGCTGCTCCCGCTTCGCCGTCTGGCTGAATCACTTCCAATGAAACCAGCGGCCCCTTGCGCGGATCGTGCTGGAAAGTGATGCGGATTTTCTGCGCAGTCTCGATGCCGGCAAAATCCCTGGCCAGGATCCGGGTCACGGTCGGCAGCTCTTCCGAGCCTAGTGCAAAGGCGTCGCTTTCGTTCTGCTGCTCGGATGCCACATGGCCGTTCTTGTATACGCAGGCGATGGCCTGCAGAGGATCGATGCCATTGCTCATCAGGAAGGAATCGTTGACCAGGAACAGCGCCGGCGGGATCTTCTCGACATCGATCTGGCTGATGTCCGGCCAGTCGTTCTTGGTGATCACTTTGCCGCCGGCATAATATTTGGCGACAAACTGGTCGCCCATGCAGGGCAGGTGCGCGGTCGCTGCTTCGGCGTGCTGCAGCAGCTGTTGTACGTCGCCCGCTTCGAATTCCACGGTAATGGACGGTGTTGTCATCATGTTTGTCATGGCCGGATTATCGCACCGCGGACGGTTTTGCAGCGTCGAAAGCTGGCAGGCGCGTTGCGCCCACCCTACGCCGGCAATAAAACTGCCGGCAAAGCGCGGAATCCCTGCAGCCGATGCGATGTCCTGTATTTATCCTGCATTTATCCCGTATATAATGTGCGAAATGGAAAATCCCAACGAATTCGTACAATGGCTGCGCTCGGTCGCGCCCTATATCCACGCCTTTCGCGGCAAGACCTTCGTGGTCGCGTTCCCGGGCGAACTGGTCACCGCCGGCGCCCTGCCTGTGCTGGCGCAAGACCTGTCGCTGCTGCATGCGCTAGGCATCAAGGTAGTGATAGTGCACGGCTCCCGGCCGCAGGTCGAAGAACAGCTGGCGCTGCGCAATGTGGAAGCGCGCTTCCACAACGGCTTGCGGATTACCGACACCGCCGCGCTGGAATGCGCCAAGGAAGCCGCCGGCGAACTGCGCCTGGATATCGAAGCCGCTTTCAGCCAGGGCCTGCCCAACACGCCGATGGCGCACGCTGCGATCCGTATCATTTCAGGCAACTTTGTCACTGCCCGTCCGCTCGGCGTGATCGACGGCGCCGACCTGCAGCTGACCGGCGTGGTGCGCAAGATCGACTACGACACCATCCATCCGATCCTCAACGCCGGCGGCCTGGTGCTGCTGTCGCCACTGGGTTTCTCACCGACCGGCGAAGCGTTCAACCTGACCATGGAAGACGTGGCGGTGGCGGCGGCGATTTCGCTGCGCGCCGAAAAGCTGATTTTCATCAGCGAAACGCCGTTGATGAAAGACGCCGGCGAAACAGAAATCCGCGAACTGTCTTCGCACCAGGCGCAAGCGGTGCTGGACAGCGGCTGCCTGCCGGCCGATTCGGCCTTCTACCTGCAGCACGCGATCAAGGCCTGTAACGCCGGCGTGCCGCGCGCCCACGTGGTGCCGTTCGCCACCGACGGTTCGGTCCTGCTGGAACTGTTTACCCATGATGGCGTGGGCACCATGATTTCCTACGAAAACCTGGAAAGCCTGCGCGAAGCCACGATTGAAGACGTGGGCGGCATCCTGAAGCTGATCGAACCGCTGGAAAACGACGGCACCCTGGTCAAGCGCGGGCGCGAACTGATCGAACGCGAAATCCACTATTTCTCGGTGATCGAGCATGACGGCGTGATCTTCGGCTGCGCTGCCCTGTATCCTTTCCCGACCGAAAAAATGGCGGAAATGGCCTGCCTCACGGTCAATCCGGAAGTGCAGGCGCAAGGCGACGGCGAGCGCATCCTGAAACACATGGAAAGCCGGGCCCGCGCCGCCGGCTTCACCAAGCTGTTCGTGCTGACCACCCGCACTTCGCACTGGTTCCTGCGGCGCGGCTTCGTCCATGCCACCGTCGACGACCTGCCCAAGGATCGCCAGCACATGTATAACTGGCAACGGAAATCGCTGGTATTGATCAAGACCCTATAAAATCAACGCCCCAATTCAAGCCCCTGTCACGATCCGGCGCTCGGCGAACTATCCTCTATTCAACCGATCTTACAAGCGGGCCTGTGGCAGCACGGCCCGCAATATCTACAAGGAAAAACCATGGCACGCACCATCCATTGCATCAAGCTAGACAAAGAAGCGGAAGGACTGGACTTCCCGCCGTATCCAGGCGAACTGGGCAAGCGCATCTATGAAAGCGTCTCGAAAGAAGCCTGGGCCGGCTGGCTCAAGCACCAGACCATGCTGGTCAATGAAAACCGCCTGAACCTGGCCGATGTGCGCGCCCGCAAGTACCTGGCGGCGCAGATGGAAAAGCATTTCTTCGGCGATGGCGCCGATGCTGCTACCGGCTACGTGCCGCCGACCGAATAAGCTGCCTCTCCGGAATATCTCTCTTCCCATCTACCTCTGTGGCAAAATAAGCAAGATTAATTTGTCCGGAGGTAGCATCCTGTCGCGGCCCATGCGCTGTAGCCCCACACCAGATCCAAGTGACTATCCTTCGCCGGATATGCGCACATTTTCGTCCGCTTTTTAGTTGATTCTTTTCTTCACAGATCGGAAATTTCATGCATCTATTCCGTAAACGTTCCTGGTCCAACCGCTTGCTGTCTTATGTGCTGGCCGCTGCCTGCGGCATCGGCTTCACCGGCGTCGCCGAGGCGGCGACCGCGCTGCCGGCCGGCGTGACCCAGGGCCCGTCGGCCGAAGGCATCACCGAATACCAGTTCGCCAACGGCTTCAAGGTCTTGCTGTTCCCTGACGCCTCCAAGCCCACGGTAACCGTCAACATGACTTACCTGGTCGGTTCGCGTTTCGAGAACTACGGCGAAACCGGCATGGCGCACCTGCTGGAACATTTGATGTTCAAGGGCACCCCTAGCCACCCTGCGATTCCCAAGGATTTCAGCCAGCGCGGCATGTCGTTCAACGGCACCACCAACCTCGACCGCACCAACTACTATGAAATCTTCCAGGCCGGCGACGACAACCTGAAATGGGCGATCGACATGGAAGCCGACCGCATGCTGCATTCGTTCATCGCCAGGAAAGACCTGGATAGCGAAATGACAGTGGTGCGCAACGAATACGAACAAGGCGAAAATTCGCCGTATGGCGTCCTGTTCAAGCGCCTGCAAGGCGTGGCTTACGACTGGCACAACTACGGCAAGCCGACCATCGGCAACCGCAGCGATATCGAAAACGTCAAGATAGAAAACCTGCAAGCCTTCTACCGCACCTACTACCAGCCCGACAACGCGGTGCTGCTGATCGCCGGCAAATTCGATTCGGCCAAGACCCTGGCCTGGGTCAGCCAGGCTTTCGGCAAGCTGCCCAAGCCGGCCCGCAAGATGCGCGATTTCTGGACCGTGGAACCGACCCAGGACGGCGAACGCAGCGTCACCGTGCGGCGCCAGGGCGACGTGCAGATCGTTGCCGTTGCCTACAAGATTCCGAGTGAACTGCATGCCGACAGCGACGCCCTGTCCTACGCCGGCACGATCCTGGCCGACACGCCCAACGGCCGCCTGCACAAATCGCTGGTGGAAACCGGCAAGGCCACCGCCATATTCAACTATGAGATGACCGGTTATGCGCCGGGCCTGGAGATCATCGCAGCAGTCGTCAAGAAAGGCGAGCCGATCGAACCGGTCCGGCAGGCTTTGATCGAGGGCGTCGAACAATTCGCCAAAATCCCCCCGACCCCTGAAGAAATGGAGCGCGTGCGCCTGGACAACGCCAACAGCTTCGAAAAGCTGCTGAACGATCCGCAGAAAGTCGGCGTCGCCATGTCCGGCACCATCGCGCTGGGCGACTGGCGCTTGCTGTTCCTGGGCCGCGACCGTTCCAACAAGGTCACCTCCGCGCAAGTAGCGGCAGCGGCGGCACACTACTTCACCCGCGACAACCGCACGGTCGGCCTGTTCCTGCCGGAAGACCAGCTGCAGCGCGCCGACGTTCCTGCCGCGCCAAGCCTGTCCGCACTGTTCAAGGACTACAAGCCGCAGCAGGCGGTCGCCGACGGCGAAGTTTTCGATCCGTCGCAAGCCAATATCGACGCCCGCACCCAGCGTTCGCAGGTGGGCGGACTGAAGCTCGCGCTGCTGCCGAAAAAGACACGCGGCGAAACCGTCACGGTCAAGCTGAACCTGCAATGGGGCGATGAAAAAACCCTGTTCGGGAAAAAGACTGCTTCCGAATTGATGGACGCGATGCTGATGCGCGGCACCGCCACGCTGACGCGCGAACAGCTGGCCGACGCGTTTTCCAAGCTGAAGATCAGCGGCAGCCCGACCCAATTCCAGACCACGCGCAGCAACCTGCCGGCAGCCCTGAAGCTGGCCGCCAGCGTGCTCAAGCAGCCGCGCCTGGATCCGGCCGAATACGAACGCCTGCGCAAGGAAGCCCTGGTCGGGCTGGAAGCGTCGCGCAACGAGCCGAATACGCTGGCCGCCGAAGCCATTGCCCAGCATTTCAACAAATATCCGCAAGGCCACTGGCTGGCGGCGCAGACCGTGGACCAGCAGATCGCGGCGATCCAGGCCACTCCCCTGGCTGAGGTCAGCGCCTTCCACCACGACTTCTACGGCGCCTCGCAAGGCGAGCTGGCGATCGTCGGCGATTTCGACGTCGCCGCCGTCACCAAGGTGGTCCAGGAAGAATTCGGCGATTGGAAAAGCGCAGCGCCTTACCAGCGTGTGATCCGCCAGAATTTCGACGTCGCGCCGCTGCAGAAGACCATCAACTCGCCGGACAAGGAAAACGGCTTTTACGTAGCGCGCCAGAACCTGGACATGCGCGACGACGACGCCGACTACCCGGCCATGATGGTGGCCAACTACCTGTTCGGCGGCGGCGGCCTGAAATCGCGCCTGATCGACCGCGTGCGCCAGAAAGAAGGCCTGTCCTACGGCATCGGTTCGTCGCTCGACATCAGCTCCATCAGCCGCGCCGGCAGGTTCTCGGTGCAAGCCATCGCCGCCCCGCAAAACCTGGGCAAGGTCGACCTAGCAGTCAAGGAAGAACTGGCGCGCGCATTGAAGGAAGGTTTCAGCGCAGAAGAACTGGCCCGCGCCAAATCCGGCATCCTGCAGGAAAACCAGAACGCCCGCGCCCAAGACAGCGCCCTCAGCGCCGGCTGGGCCAGGCTGCTGGACATCGACCGCACCTTCGCCTGGAGCAAACAGGTAGAAGGCAAGATCAGCGCCCTGACAGTAGAACAGGTCAACGCCGCTTTCCGCAAATACATCGATCCGGCTCGCATCAGCGTGGTGATTGTGCGGGATGAAGCAAAGGCCAAGGCAAATGCTGCCGTGGCGGCAAAGCAGTAAGAGCTAGTAATCCCGCAAAACCGCTGCCGTACTCGCCGAATTGATAGCGAGTGCGGCAGCGGTTTTTTTTGGTGTTAACGTTGCTTTTGAAGTTGCCGTTGAAGTTAGGGTTGAAGTTGTTTTTGACGTCGAAGTTGTTTTTGACGTCGAAGTTGTTTTTGACGTTGAGGTTGCTTTTGAATTCCGCATTGGGACGTTGCCAAATGAGCCAGCGGTCAGCCGGGAATTGTGGGAAGACATGTTTGAGCCGAAGGCGAGTTTGTCTTCCCACCCGGCTGACCGCTGGCTCATTTGGGGACCCGACCGGAGGGAGGGCAACGGCTTTGCGGTCGCCTTTTCTTTGCTTACTTTCTTTTGGCGAAGCAAAAGAAAGTGAGCGGCTGCCGGGCCGCCCCCGGCTTGCATCCACGGAGTAGAAAACGTTTTAGGTAACGACGAACGAAGGCCGTCGAACGCCGCCGAACGTACCCTGTGGCCCGTTAAATGGGGTCAGAGTAATTTTCGCAAAAAACCGCGAAAAAAAACTCTGAGGTAGCCCGGCTTTGATGGACATCTCAAATAGGGGACAATATGTCCTCGAGAGGAACCCATGAAAGCAAA
>NZ_JBANDC010000035.1:0-18834 GCF_038896935.1 Collimonas rhizosphaerae | reverse complement strand
GCGCGGTAGGCGTCCATGCCGGAAATTGCCGCGGTCCTGGAAAATTCTGCGGGGGCCGGAAAAATGCGGGTTTCCTGGCCAAAGGTTTCGATGTTCGCCATGGTTTGTATTCCGATATGAGTTGATTAATGCCTTAGTTGTGCATGCTCGCGCGATAGCAATGCGAGCAGCGTATCCATCCGATTGCTGTCGCAGCAGACCGCCTGGCCATCTGTGAATACAGGTGTCGTCAGATTGGTCAGTACGGAACCGCTCGGCATTTCCAGCGCAAATCGCGCACCGCGCTCCCAAGAAAGACGGGCGGTTTCAAACCAATGCACCTGTCGCGCCATATTATTGGCGAGGTCATCGCTAATGCTCCCCGGTTCGAAAACAGCGCGTGCGATGCTGCTGCTCAGGTAAGTCAACTGCGGACGCTGTACTGCCACTCTCGAAAAAGCCGCTCTCATTTCCACTGCCGCCGCATCGAACAGTTCGCAATGGGACGGCACGCCGACAGCCAGGCGTTCCACCTTGGCCGCGCCATGTCCAAGCGCGAGTCGCATGACCAGGAGCATCGCGTCGTCAGCCCCGGCAATCACCAGTTGCCTGTCCGCGTTCAAGTTGGCCAGGTAGACCGGTGCGGCAGGAGTATGAATGCGTGCTATCAGCGGTTCCAGCTGATAGCGGTCGAGGCCGACTATAGCTGTCATGCCGTAACCGCGCGGATACGCACTCTCCATCAGTTTCCCTCGCTGCGCCACCAGCCGTACCGCATCGGAATACCCAAGGGCGCCGGCGATCACCGCGGCCGGGTAGGCTCCTATGGACAGGCCTGCAACCATATGCGGGCCGGCATTGTGTGCCAGGAAGAACCTGGCCATGGCGACACCAGCTATCAGCAGGCACAGTTGCACGGCGACAGTGGATTCCAGTGCTTTGGTGCTATCCAGAGTGAAAGGGTCATCGCGGAGTGCGTCGCAGGTCTGCTCGAGCGTACGCGTAACCGCGGGATGGTCCGGAAGCGAATGCAGCATGCCTGGCCGCTGCGCGCCTTGGCCTGGAAAGGTAAACAGGATCATGGCGCCTTCACGCTTTCTGCGTTTTGCCAGTTGTTCTGGCGCCACGGATCGGCAGTCAAAACCGGGCCGGCGTCAGTTTTTAGCAGCACTCGCCCGTTTTGGCGGTTGGCCCATTGCGCATTGATGCTGGCCCATTCGGAAAATGAAAATGCACCATTGCCGGTGTCTATCTGCATATCAATACGGCATATTCGAGATGACGATATCATCCTGAGCGCCAGCATCTGCGCAGCACTGAGAGGTGCGCGCGCGCGCAGCAGGATATCGAGATCGCTGTCTTCACGGACCACCGGCAGCCGCGATGCGAGCTGAAACCCGACGCCGCCGGTTGGCCCCCAGGCCAAGCCGGTTGCATCAAGCGACGGCGCCAGGACCGCAAGTGCTTCGAAAGCCGGCAGCCGGCCTTGATGCTCTTCGATGTAAGCCGATGCGCAGCCAGTCAGCATCTCCGGTTTGATGCAACGCGCCACTGCAGCGCGCTCCAGGTAACCGGCACAGCGCTCGCTCCGCGTCTCGCCGCGCAGACCAACGGGGACCAAACAGGGATCGTCTACTTTCTCGCGCCGCACTACGACCGGGGCGCGCAAGAATTGCCCAGCGCCCGCCCAAGGCGGAAGCGGCGTGACCGTCGTCAGTGCTCTGGTGTCTTTGATCCAGAGCAAGTCGTGCGGGCAAAGAATGCCTGCGCCGGCGCTCTCAGGCGTGGATGTGCCCAGGGTTTCGTCCTCTGGTGTCTTGAGCGATACGGCTTCCATGATCAACCCACGATTGCTTTCGTGGCAAAGAAGAGCAGGGATGGCCCTAGCAGGCAACCGATACCGGTATGGAATGTCGCCACCAATGCGCCGTACGGCACCAGTTTGCGGTCGGTCGCGGCGAGGCCGGCCGAAACGCCGCTGACGGTGCCCGCGAGACCACCGAACACCATTGCGGAGCGAGGTGTTTTCAGGCCGAGAAAGCGCGCCGCGATGGGAGTGCCGACCATGACGATAATCGCCTTTACCAGGCCGGTGGCGATGCTCAGCGCCATCACATCGGAGCTGGCGCCAATCGCTGCGCCGGTGACCGGGCCGACGATATAGGTGATCGCGCCGGCGCCGATGGTGGTCATGCTGACCGCATCGGAGTAGCCAAAGGCCCGGGCGATGCTGGCGCCGACAATGAACGGCAATACCGTCCCCAGCAGCAACGATACGACGCCGATCAGTCCAGCTTTGCGCGCCTCGGTCGCTTGCACCTCGAAAGCAGTGGCGACGATGGCAAAATCGCGCAGCATGGCGCCACCCATCAGGCCAATCCCGCTGAACAGCGAAACGTCGGCCAGTCCCTTGGTCCCGCCGCTCACTATGCCGCCCCAATATGCCAGCGCCAGGCCGATCACGATGGCGATTGCGGAGCCATGGATGCGGCCGAAAGTGAGTTTGCGCGAGATGACTCCCGACAGCAAGATAATGATCCCGATCACAGCAAAGGCGGTGACAAGTCCATTCTGATGAACCGCTTTTTGAAATATTTCTGACATGATGTCTCCTACTCGGCCAAAGGCGCAAGATCGGCCACGGCTGCGTCAATCTCAGCCTGGCTTTCCGTGCGATTGATCAACGCGATGCAGCAGGCGCAGACAGCAACCGCCCCCAATGCCGACAGCAACGCCACAGGTCCGCCGCGCAGCGCCGCAATCACGTCCTGCTGGGCCGCCATGGCAACCACCACCGGGATATACATCGCAGCCCAGAAGCCGACGCCTGCTTCGGTTGGTTTGGGCAAGAGTTCTCTCGGCTGCATGTACAGGCGGGCGAAAATCAGTAGCAGCATGGCGATGCCGACACCGCCGACGTTGGTCTTGACGCCGATCAGCTGGCCGAGAAGGTCGCCAAGGAAAATCCCTAGCAGGTGGCAGCAGGCGAGTAAGGCGGTTCCGTAAATAATCATGGTTTTGTCTCCTATATTGATGACATCAGCGGCTTGTCAGATTTTGTTTTTATGCACTACAGAAAAATAATGACTGCTCCTTCCTGGGTTAGGGTTGGCTGGCGCTCCATTGGACGCGCAGCATGTCCCGTACCCTGCTTGACGCGCGACGGTGTTCTGCCCCCAGTCGATTACCCAGGCCGCGGCTGCTGTCTGCCAGGATGTCTGCGAGCGCGGCTTGCAGACTGCTTTCTACGGTATCGATGTCGGCGGCGGATGGCGCATCCGGGTGCGCCACTTGCAGGCATCGCCATAACAGGCCCAGCGATGCATAACTTTCAATGTCGTAGGCCATCGGCGGCACAGTCGAAGCAAGGGATTCCAGCGCCTCGACCGAACGCATCGTGATACGCGCCGCGGACGCCTTTCCCATTGCATGCACCATGACTCCAGGATCGCTGATTGCTATCAGGCGGTTGGCCTGGTAGCCGTGGGCAAGGAAAGCGCCGGACATGGCTTTGCCGACGATCAGCCCGATCACGGGATGGCCCGCCAGCCGCGCTTCTGCATAGGCGCCGGCGGCGCCGGCCAGCGCCAGGTGGATGCCGAAACCTTCCTCGCGCCGGCCATAAGCCTGGCTGGTGACATCGATCACCGCGACGATCGGCGTCTTGGTTTTGCTGTCGCGATCGGCGGCCACCAGCTCTTGTACCGCGCGCGCAAGCTGCCAGCCTTCTACCAGGCCGACCTCGCCGTTGCGGACGCGCGGGAAGCGGTTGCCTGGATCCGGCGCCACTGCAATGTAGCGCGCCATTTTTCCGGCAAGGTCGGCGTCGGCTACCAGCACCGAAGCGGGATATCCGGCAGCCGGCGCGGCTCCACCGGTCAGCCTGGAGAACCAGGCCGCGCCACGGCTTTTCTGATCAGCTGAATTCATGGTTATGCTCATGATGCGAATCCTTTCTGATAAATCGCGCGAACCAGTTCAGGCGTTGCCTGCACGCTGGCGTCCACTTCGGCCAGGCGCTCCAGAAAACCCTGGGCCATATCGCTGCGGTGCTGTCCAGGCAAGCCGCGCTGGAGCAGGTCGCGGACCACGTTTCTGATCTGAGCGGCGTCGTCCTCGACGTAAGCATCAGCCAGTCCGCAGCGGTAACGCTGCTCGCCGCCGGTAAAGCTCCAGATGAATGGCTTGTCGCGCGAATCGTATTCGGCGATGCCGGCTTCCTGTTCAATCACCGCCGGACCGTTCAAGCCGAGCCGCGCTTCGCGGGTCACGATCAGATAGCTGCACAGGGCCGCCGCGATCGACATCCCGCCAAAACAGCCCACAGTGCCGGCGATAATGCCGATCACCGGCTGGTAGCGGCGCAGATCGACGATGGCAGAATGGATCTCGGCAATCGCAGCTAATCCTAGATTGGCTTCCTGCAGCCGCACGCCGCCGGTTTCAAACAAGATGATCGCCCGGGTTGGAATGCCGTTGCGATTGTCTTGCGCCGCCAGCTCCAGCGCGCCGGCAATCTTGGCGCCGCCGACCTCTCCCAGGCTGCCGCCTTGAAATGCGCCTTCGATGGCAAGGATCACGGCCGGCTGGCCGTCGCATGTGCCCTTGGCGACAACCACGCCGTCATCCGATTGCGTGATCACGCCCTGCTGCGCCAGCCAGGGTGATGTCACGCGGTCGAAGGGGCCGATCAGTTCGCGCATGGACCCGGCGTCGAGCAAGGCACCGGCCCGGCTGCGCGCATCGAGTTCGATAAAGCTGTCGCGTTGCAGCAGTTGTTCGGTATTCATGGCTTCCTTACTTTGTGCTTGCATACTGCAATTCTTCGAACGCCTGCTCGATCCGCATGCGCACCACGCCCGGCGTTGCGCCGAAATCATTGATCTCGATTTTTGCGGCCGGCAGCGACGGCGCGGCAAAGATGCGCGTCAACAGCGCTTCCCACACGTGGCGCATGCCATCGACCGAGGTGTTGATGGCGATGCTGGTGACGCCGGCGGTATGCGGCTCAAGCAATACTTCCAGATCGCCGGAGCCGACCACGCCGGTCAACACGCGTGCTTTGGCAGGCGAACCTGCCGGATATTCATAGAAAATCTTTTCCATGGTTTCCCTCCTTCGATTCAAGTCTTGATCCTGTCCAGGAACAACGCCGCAGCCAGCAGATCCGCGGCGCCGCCCGGTGAGACGTGCAGCGCCAGTAGCTCCTGTTCGAATTGTTGCAATGCGCTCCTGCCATGGCTGCTAGCGGCGCCGCCGGCGATGAGCACTCGCAGTGCGCCGGATTGCACAGCCGTCAATGCCGCCTGGCCGCCTCGCGACAGGATGCAGGTGTCATCGAGATTGGCGATCACCGCAAGCAGCGCGTTGAGCCGCGCGTCATTTTCATCATCGCCGCGGGTGCGGCAGTGTTCCAGCCAAGGGAGCGCGACCCAGATTACATGCGGGAATCCAGCTCGCGCCTGTGCCCGTGCTCCGCCGACGCTGTATTGCTGGCAGGCGAGCTCGCCTTTGTTGCCGGTCATGGCTGGCGCAAGGCGGTCGTGACGGCATGCCAGTGCGGCGGCGCGCGCAGCCACCGCTGCCGGAGTCGGTGCGTTGCGGTCTTGCGCCGCTGCCGTGACCAGCAAACCGAGCGCCCAGATCGCGCCGCGGTGGGTGTTGATGCCGCCGGTGGCGGCCATCATGGCGGCTTCACCCTGGCGGCCGATGAGTCCGATCTGTTCGCGCAATTGCTGCGGATCGGCGATGTGTTGCCCGGCAACCGCCATGGCATGGAAAGTCGGATGCAAGGCCCAGGCCGAATGACACATCAAATCCCAGCTCAAATCCCGATGAGCGCCGCGACCGCGCATATCGACCAGGCCCGGCTTGGGCGTCAGCGTGACCTCATCGATCAGTGCTGCCACGACTGCATCGGCCAGATAGCCGGCGAATGCGGCGGACGCAAGCGGTTGGCGTTGCTCAAGAACGGCTGCCATCACCAGCTCCGGAACTTGGCAGGCGGCTCATACAGGCCATCGGACCAGGTCACCAGGTCGGCGACACTCTTGGCTGCCAGCAGCGAACGGGTCGCTTCGCTGCGATTGACGCCCATGTCTTCGGGCAGTGCAATCAGACCTTCTTGCCGCAAGTGCGCGGTGTTCGCCGGATCATGGGTCATGCCGATTGGTGTGACGCCCGCGACGGCAGCCAGCATGGCTTTGCGCTCCTCCAGCGAGCGCGCTTTGTAGAGATAGGCAATGCCTTCCTCGGTAAGGACATGCGTCACGTCATCGCCATAAATCATCACCGGAGCGATGGGCATGCCGGATTCGCGCCCGACCTCCACTGCGTCGAGGGTTTCGACGATGGTCGGCTGGCCACCGCCTTGAAAGGTTTCCACCATCTGCACCACCAGTTTTTTGCCGCGCGCCAGCGGATCGTCGGTCTCGATCAAGTCAAGCCAGGCTGGACTGGCGTGACGGCGTCCGCGCGGATCGTGTCCCATATTGGGCGCGCCGCCAAAACCTGCCAGGCGCCCGCGCGTCACCGTGGATGAATTGCCGAGCCCGTCCATTTGCAACGTGGATCCGATGAACAGGTCAACCGCGTACTGCCCCGCCAATTGGCAAAAAGCGCGATTGGAACGCATGGAGCCGTCTTTGCCGGTGAAGAACACATCGGGGCGTGCGGCAACGTAATTCTCCATACCCAGTTCGCCGCCGAAACAGTGGACGCTTTCGACCCAGCCGGTCTCGATTGCCGGAATCAATGTCGGATGCGGATTGAGCGTCCAGTTCTTGCAGATCTTGCCCTTGAGCCCCAGCTTTTCGCCATAGGTCGGCAGGATAAGTTCAATCGCCGCGGTATTGAAGCCGATGCCGTGATTGAGCGACTGCACCTGATGGCGTTCGTACACGCCACGGATCGCCATCATCGCCATCAGCACATGTACCGGCTTGATCAGCCGTGGATCGCGGGTAAACAGCGGTTCAAGGAAAAACGGCTTGTCGGCCTGCACCACAAAGTCGATCCACGAGCCGGGAATGTCTACCCGCGGCAGATCGGCCGGATCGTCAACGATTTCATTGACCTGGGCAATCACGATACCGTCGCGGAAAGCCGCAGCCTCCACCAGCGCCGGCGTATCTTCGGTGCTGGAGCCGGTATACAGGTTACCTTGGCGATCTGCCTTGAAACCGGCCACCAGCACCACGTTCGGCGTCAGGTCGACGTAAAGCCGGGCATACAGTTCGATGTAGGTGTGAATCGCACCGACTTCCAGCAGGCCGTCTTTCAGAAACTGGGAAATACGCAGGCTTTGGGCGCCGGCATACGCAAAATCGAGCTTGCGGGCGATGCCGCGCTCAAACAGGTCGAGATGCTCAGGCCGGCTGACGCTCGGCATGATCAGGTGCAGCTGGTTCACCTTGGCAGGATTGACCTGCGCCAGCGAACGGGACAGAAAATCGGCCTGCTTCTGGTTATTGCCTTCAAGTACGACACGGTCGCCAGGCGCGATCAGCGCTTCCAGCACGGCGACGATATCGCCGGTAGGCAGTACCGCGCCATTGGCCATGTGGCGGACAAGATCCAGGCGGCGGTTTTTTTCCGTCCGGCGTTTGCTCCATTGCGCGTCAAGTTGAGGTCTGGCTGGCATCGTTACTCCGGAAATCGATCGTCACGGAGCCACAATAGAATTTTAAAAAACCATCTTCAATCAACCTTATGCGTAGTTCATTACTGTAAGGTTAATGAATTTGGCGTAATACGCCACGAATCGCCGCCGCTTCCCTAGACGCTTGCCGGCTGTTGACGATGTCGCCGAAGATGCCGTGCCGGGTACGGACTCTGCTAATGCGGTTGTGGCAGACTATTACGTGAATTGCAATTTTGTATTCGAATGATTTTCCGGAGGTAAAGTGGTAATTGACGATGCAATCACGTTGAAAAAAATGGAAGTCTTTCTGGCCTTCATGACGCTTAACAATATGGCGCGGGTATCGGAAAGCCTTGGGCAAAGCACGGTGAGCGTGCACCGTTCCTTGCATTCGCTTGAAGAGGCGCTGGGCTGTCCGCTTTTCAAGCACGAAGGACGCAACCTGATTCCTCTCCAGACAGCCTATACGTTCGCCGAATACGCGAAGCGGGTAATCAATGAGTGTGAGGAAGGTGTGCGCAAGGTACGTGATGCAGGCGGATTTAATGCCCCCAGGCTCAAGATAGGCACTCTCTATTCCTTAACGTTGAGGTGCATCCCGCAACTGGTGATCGGGCTGAAGTTACGCAAGCCTGAACTCGATATCGACCTGACCATGGGCTCAAATCGGGAGTTGCTGAAAAGCCTGGTGGATGGGCAGCTTGACGCCATTGTCATCGGCCTGCATGGAGACAATGAAAATACCGGACTGATTTCTGTGCCGCTATTTTATGACGATATTTTTTTGGCGGCCCCGACCGGTTCTCCATATGCCGGCAACAAGCACATTGACCTCCAGGATTTTCGCGCAGAAAAATTTGTCACGCTGAGTGACGGCTTTGCAACTACCAAAGACTTTCAGCATTGCTTTGAACTAGCGGGTTTTCTTCCGGATATTGCCATGCGGGTGCAAGACATTTTTTCGTTGATTAACCTGATTAGCGGAGGAATCGGATACAGCCTGCTGCCTGGACGTGTCGGCGAATTCAGTCCTCGCATTGAGTTAATGCCGCTTCAAGAAAAATATGCGTCTCGACAACAGATTACTTTGCTGCTGCCGAAGAACCGGGAACGAGATCCTAACCTGTTGGCGCTGGCTGCAGAATGCCGGATGTATGGCCGGCGCGATTACAGACATGAGCCCGTCCGGTAGGAAACCGTTGTTACGATACATGTCGATATTTTCAACTGAAAGCGAACAATAAAGTCTGTCGGGGCAACCTCGATTTTTAAATTTTCAGTCAGAACGGACAACATAGTCTGTCGAGCCCTTTGTGGGCGCGGCTTTGCTAGGGTAAGCCGGCGGGGGCAAGACAGGTGCCTCCCTGTGTTTCACTCCTGGTCAGCAAAAATTCTTTTTGTCGCAGGGAACAGACGAGTATATCTGGCAAGAAAAACTGCAGACATGAATCAGAGCATGATCCATGTCCCTTCGGATTCGCGGGCCTGGGTTGAACAGGTCCGTAGTCCGGTGCGCAGTTGTCAGGCGTGTTTCCCTTGCGGCCCCAAGGCTTGCCTGCCCGCCGCGCTGTCGAGACTGACCGGGCCGGCGCCGAAGTAGGCGATGTTGAGCAAGCCCCCTACCAACATGATGTTCTTGAGGAAGTGGATCATCTGGTTCTGATCCGCAAAATTGTGGTGGAAGAAAATCGCTGTCGCCAACGTGAACAAGGCCATCAAGGGGGCAACCAGGCGCGTGCGGTATCCCAGCAGGAGCAAGGCGCCGCCGCCGGCTTCCATCAGCACCGCGATGGCAAAGCCCAATCCGGCCAGCGGCAAGCCGACGCTGGCGATGTAGCCGACGGTAGCTTCATAGGAAGTCAGTTTTCCGAGGCCGCTCATGATGAAGGGCGCGCCGATGAGGATACGTCCGATCAAAGGCAGGTATTTGTTAGGTGTGGACATGATGTGCTCCTTGAAGAAAATGAAAAATAAAAAATGGGAAAATCAAGCTGCATCGACAAGAACAACTTCCGCATCGTCGATTGCTGCGACGACGATCTTTGAAACATCCTTGGCCGCGATGCCGTCGCGTGCATCGAGGCGCAATCCGTTGACCGAAACCGCGCCGCGCGCGACCACCAGGTAGCCGTAGCGGGAAGCGCCGATTTCATACCCGATGGACTGGCCGCGTGTGAGCGTCGCGCCAAGCACACGTGCGTCCGCTTCGATAGCAATCGCGTCCTTGTCGCCGGGCAGGCCGCTCGCCAGCACTACCCAGCGATTGGCCCGTTCGGCCTTGGGAAACGGTTTGGTCGACCAGCGCGGCGCGATGCCGAGGCGGCGCGGACGCAGCCAGATCTGGAAAAGCTTCAGCGGCCCGCTGCCGGGATTGGTTTCCGAGTGGCGGATGCCGCTGCCGGCGGAAAATGCCTGGACATTGCCCGCGGCAATCTGGCCGCGTCCACCGGTCGTGTCTGTGTGTTCGAGCAGCCCCTCCCTGACATAGGTCACGATTTCCATGTCGCGATGGCCATGCATGGGAAATCCTGTGCCGGGCGCGACTTCGTCGTCGTTCAAGACCACCAGGCTCCCCAATGGCTCGTGAGCCGCATTGTCGTACCCGTGCAGCGCGAAATGGTGTTTGGCCTTCAGCCAGGTGAAGTCGCTGCCGGCGAGTGAATCCAGATTTCGAATTTGCAGCATGTTGTTCCCCAAGAATCATCAAGTACGTGAGCTCTTATTGCTCAGCGCCATTGCACCTTGCCTTGCGAGTTGATGAAGCCATCATAGTCGAGCAACAAACCGGGATTAATGGGTTGAAATAGAATGGATATTTGTCGAAAATAGAAAAATAAGTGGCATCAACCAATGGGGGCGGGTATGGCACCGATCAATGACCTGAATAACCTTGTCTTTTTCGCCAAAGTCGTCGATGCCGGCAGCTATTCCGCTGCAGCCGAGGCGCTCGGCATGCAGACCTCCAAGCTGAGCCGGCGCGTCAGCGCGCTGGAAGCGGAGCTGGGGGTGCGCTTGCTCAACCGCACCACGCGCAAGCTTTCCCTGACCGAGATCGGCAAGACCTTTTATGGCCATTGCGTGGCCTTGATCGCGGAAGCGCAGTCGGCAAAAGACGCCGTGCACCAGACGCTATCGTCGCCGCAGGGATTAATACGCATGAGCTGCCCGGTCGGCTTGCTTCTGGGCGGCCTGGCCGACATCCTCGCCAAGTTCCTGGCTGCCGAACCGCAGGTACGCATCGCGCTCGACGCGACCAATCGCCGCGTCGATGTCGTCGATGAAGGAATCGACATCGCCATTCGTGTCAGGGTGCCGCCACTGGAAGACTCGGACCTTGCCATGCGCGCCTTCGGTCCATCGAAAATGATCCTGGTCGCCAGCCCCAAGTTGGTGCTCCGGCATGGCATGCCTGCGCAACTGGCGGACCTGGCAAAAATGCCTATCGTCGCCATGGGCTATGCCGGCGACAAGGTCACCTGGCGTTCTCAAGACAAGGATGGCAATTCCGAAGAACTCGTGCATACGCCGCGCCTGCATACCGACGACCTGCTCACGCTACGCGCCGCTGCATTGCAAGGCATAGGCGTCGCCTATATGCCTGCGCTAGCGGTGATGGAAGAAATGGAAACCGGTACGCTGATCAGGCTGCTGCCGCAATTAAGCGCGCGCTCGAGCATCATCCACGCCGTATTTCCGTCACGGCGCGGGATGATTCCAGCGGTCAGGATCTTGCTCGATTTCCTTGCTGCGGAGCTGGCGGAGGATTCCTGGCATCCTTTGGCGCGGGAGAGCAAGGAAACGTAGGCAAGCGTATAGCAATCATTCATCTTATTGAAACCGGATATGATCGATTTTCTCGCACTGCCCGCTGTTCAACCCGACTGATCTCAAATCGGCTGCATACAATCCACTGCTGGAAGTCCGACGCGGCGCGCACGAAGTGTGCGACGTGCAGAACTTCGCTGATATCCTGGTCGGTCCCGAAGGCGTGCTGGAGCGGCGCAACCACTGGGAAAAGACTTCGCTCGCTCTGTTGGTCGGCGCGATCCCGCATGCCCGTTCGAGGTGGCCGTCCTCGCGAGAGGTCTCCAATTGGATTGATGGTTATAGCCAAGCGGCGAGGCAGATACCGGACTATTTCAAGGGAGCAGATCAATTCCTACCTGTCAAAACTGTCAGTTCTTATTTCCCGAAACCGACATATATTGAATTTGCTAGGTATTTGCTAAATATTTGTTGTCATCCCTCCATCGAAACTAAAGGAAGCAGCCATGACTAAATCAAATAGCAATCACGAGCAAGGATTGAAATTGAATCTTTCCGATGCACAACGCGAAGAATTGGTGCGATTCATTACTGAAAACGGTCACGCAAAACTGGACATTGATCTTTTATTTGAAGGCAATGTTTCGGCTAAAACGATTGCTCCAGTCGCTGTATTGGTAGGCAATGCCATCTAATTCCGTGCCGGTTAGTCGAGGCGTGCCGGATGTGCGTATTCGACGAGAAGAATTCGGGTACGTATTAGCATTTGGCACAGGAGAAATCGGTTTTTATAACGACGAAGTCGCCTCCCGATTGCTGCACGGCGCGGCGCGGGAAGAACTTGAACCCTATAGATTGCATGCCATTCCGGTACGCGACGAATTTCACCTGAGCGCCCCGTTGATCGTATGGTTCGAAATCACCCGTTCGTGCAACTTGTCATGCCGGCACTGTTATATTGAAGCCGGGAAGCCCAGGAAAAATGAGTTATCGACGCCTGAGATTTTCAATGCATTGGATCAGTTAAAAGCAGCAGGTGTCTTTGCATTGGTGCTGGTCGGCGGCGAGCCGATGCAACATCCCGATTTTCTGCAAATACTCAATTACGCGCACGCGTTGGGCTTTGTCATCTCGATAGCGACAAATGGCGCTTATATCACCCAAGAATTAATCGATGTTCTGCCGCGAGAAGAATGCGTGGTCAGCGTCAGCATCGACGGCATGGCATTTCATAAGGAAATGCGCATTCGCTCTACCTGGGAAGATTTGCGCGAACGCATACTTCTGCTTCGCAAGAACAATATTCCAACCGCCATCATGTCGACGCAAGCGGATCGCAATGTCGAGGAACTGCACTCGATTTTAGCGTTTGCGCGTGAGAACCTGTGTTTCTTCGGATCGACGCCATTTAGTCCAATTGGACGCGGACGATTCTTTGCCGAATACCAGCCGAAGCCCGATATCGTCGAGCAAGCCGCCCAGCTTTATATCGCCGACAAGCGTCACGACCAAATCATGAACGATACCGTGGGATTGTGCGTTGCCAAGTTCCTCGACGAATGCCATCGCATCGCGCAAGCGACCGGGCGTGAATTTTGCGGCGTCGCGATGGCATATCTGCTAAGCGATGGCTCGCTTTATCCATGTTCGATTTGCGCCTCGAATGAAAAATTCGGCGCCGGCAACATACGCGACAATTCATTCAAGCATATTTGGGAAAACTCGTTCAGCGGAATTCGTCAATTTACCTACGACAAATTCAAGGAATGTCCGAATTGCGAACTGTCCCGCGATCCATACTATTGCACCTCGCGCTGCCCCGTGATGGCAGAAGTGCATACAGGCGATGAATTGGGTTGCGGCGCCACGCCGTTTATCAAAGCAAGCTTGAAGAGACGAACGCAGTTATTGCAAACAGAGTTTCCGGAACCGGCTGGCGATTAGCGTCGATAGCATGAAGCGAACGATACCCGTCATTTCCAGCATCGGCACTGGACAGACTGAGTTGTCCGCATACGATGACGCCTTGTGGAAGGCCGGGATTGGCAACTGCAACCTGATCCCGCTCTCCAGCGTCATCCCACCGGCGTGGGCGCCGCGAAGCAACGCCCGACTCGACTTTATTCCTCGCTGGGGCAACCGTTTATATGTAGTGCAAGCAATGTGCACAGCGGGCGACAATGCACGTATTGGGCTTGCCGCCGGCATCGGGTGGGCGATATTCGATCATGGAGGCGGAGTATTCGTGGAACATCACGCGGTTTCGTCCGATGCGGATCATGCGTTACGGGATATCGAGCGACAAATCGCGCTTTCAATCGATGATCTGTGCCATCGGCGCGATGCGCTTCCTGTGATTCAGGGAAAAATGACCACATCGACTACTGCGCACGTTCCTAGCTGCGCATTGGTGGTCGCCGTGTTCAAGGAAGAGGATTGGTGAGAAATCCGATCATGGATATTCGCAATAGGATCGACAAAATAGGCAACGAACCCATTTCCTATGACGAACATGGCGACATCCCGTTCGAGCTGCCGTTCCGCCAAATCGAAGCAAAAGATATCAGCCTTTATCTACAACTCGATACCACGGTCGGCAAGAAAACTTGCCGGCAAGCGTGCGCCCATTGCTTCTACATCAACCAACCCGAGGCGGCCAATCGCTCAATCGACTTGCTAGAAGGAAGACGCATCATGGACGACCTTGGCAATCAAGGTTATCGCGTCTTTCCCATGATCTCGGACAGTTTCAGTGCCAACGGTGCATTTTTGCGACTATTCGGCAATACGCATAACCGCGACTTTCATCAAGAGCATGATTGCAAACCAACTAAAACCATGCAGAGGGGCGATATGTGGACCAGCGGCGCCCCGCTGCTGGACGCTAACTGGAAAGATTATTTGTGGACCGGCATCGAAAACGGCTTTGGCAATGTCACCATCACCTTTCATGGTGTCCTGGATGAAAACTTGACGCTCATGCCGGCCCGCACTTATCCAATCAAAGGGGTATTTCACGGACAGGATTGCGAACGGGTCATGTCGCGCATCCACGAATTCAACGCCGAACTGGATGCCGCCAGTCGGCAACCGCTAAACATCAATCTTGGCGTAACAATCGGCAAGCATAATTACGGCCGCGAGCACTTGATCCGATATGTGCAATATTTTTCAAAGTGGCGTATTTCAGTATTGCGCTTTAATACATTCCACGATCATGGATGGCGATTGCCGCATCTGCCGCTAACGAGAGATGAAATTGCGCAGTGGTATCGAGATTTGAAGTGGGTACATGAGAATCTGCCTCTCGATTTCCAACTTGGCGTCGACGAGGATTTCGGTAGCAATGGCATTGGCGTGATGGATTTTCCTCCACATGTCGGCTGGTGCCGCGCCGGACGGCAGCTATTCGCCATCGTTCCCGACACGCCGGAGGAAATTGGCGTGAGCGAATTCAGCCGCAAAGAAAAGATCGGGTCGATAGCGGCATGCGTCGATGCGTTCAAACCTATCGTCGGCAAGTTGGTGCGCGAAACGCCATTGCGATTTGGCGCACCCCGCTATCATCTGGAGTTTTTTTATGACGTCATTGACGAACTGACCGGCAAACGACTGAATGGAAGCTACCAGGATGGCTGCTTTGCGGCGGAAATGCTCCAGGAACAAAAGGACAAGCTGTAAATAGTGCTATTCGCTACCCGTTGACCTCAGTCCCAGTCAGGCGCTTCCGTCTGTCCTTGTTCCTCCTCGGGGCGGTGAGGCTGAGCCCCATACCGCGTTTGCTCATCCATGTACTTACACCGTATTTGCAGCCAGAACTTCCGCGCCTTCGGCGACGGCACAACGGCCCCATCTCTTGACTGGGAGCTGAACAAAGGGATGAATATCCTGATTGGCGAAAACGATGCTGGAAAAACGGCCATTATTGACGCGATCCGTCATATGTTGTGGACCACTAGTTTTGAGGTGGTGCGTCTCCTAGAGCAGGATTTTCACGTTGTTGGTTCAAACCGAGCAGAAACGCTGGTTATTGAGGCGACCCTGTGTGACTTGTCTCCGGAACAGGAGGCCGCTGTTTTAGAATGGTTGACTTATGAGAAGGATGGCTCGCGTAGCCTTGTACTCAATTTACAGGCAAGACGACAGCCACCTCAGGCTAAACGCAGAGCTCGTGTAGATACAATAACTCGTTCTGGAAGAAACGGTAGCCCCCTCCGTGGTAGCGGTGCGCGTAAGCGCAGGGGCTGAATCCCGGTGCAGTACATGGCGCGCACCTATTGACACGAATATTACAGACCATGAGATCTCTGATTCTCTTTAATGATGGACGGCATGTTAACTTGTCTCTCGACAGTGGGGCAAATTGAAGGAGGCAAATTTTCATACAAACGTACAGGTAATCTTCGTTTGTTTGCAGAATTACTCCTCTCGAATTGACTTAGTCGCTTGACGCAACACTGGTCTTAAAATACTTGTAGCAAAGCGGCGATTTCAGATCGGTCTATGCAGATATGTCAAGGATACATCGGCCGTCGCATATGAAACAAGGACTCCGCCATCACTTCGAAATAGTCGGCCGGTCCGCCGCCGCGCAGGATCGGATGCGCAGCGGCCGTATCGTAACTGCCGTTTTTCAGCAGCGCCTGGTCGATGTGTACGCCGACCACCTCGCCCAGCACCAGCCAGGTTTCAATTTTGCCACCGGCGGCGCTAGTCAATTGCAGTATCTGGCTGCAGCGGCACTCGAATGCAACCGGACTTTCAGCCACACGCGGCACATTGACGATACGTCCAGGCACGGGAGTAAGACCGGCCAGTCCGAACTCGTCCGTTTCGGGCGGCGCCGCCGCTGAACTGAGATTCATGGCCTCTGCCAAGGGACGCGTCGCTAGGTTCCAGACAAACTCACCGGTTTGCTCAATATTGTTCAAACTGTCCTTACGGCCGACGCTGGCAAAGCCGACGATGGGAGGAGTGTAGTTGAAGGCGTTGAAGAAACTGTAGGGTGCGAGATTCAGCGCGCCGTTCGCCGCCTGCGATGCGATCCAGCCGATCGGACGCGGGCCGACAATGGCGTTGAAAGGATCATGCACCAATCCATGCCCTTTGGCCGGTTCGTAAAAATGCTTGTCTTCTGTCATGCGAAATTCCGCCTTCATTCAATTTGATGCGTAAGAGAGGGATAAAAAAATCATCGCACCTGCGACGGCGAGCATCCGAAACGCTCTCGGAAACGCAGGGAGAATCGCGAGCTGGCGCGATATCCGCAGGCTTCAGCAATCTGCTGAACACCCCAGCCAGTGGTCTGCAGGAGCGTCATCGCGTGATGCATGCGAATATCCAGCAGCAGGGCTTCGAAGCGCAAGTTTTCAGCAGCCAGCCGTCGCCTCAGCGTCGCTTCGCTCATGGCCAGTTCGCGGCCGGCCTTTGCCGTGGTCCATGGATGTGCAGGTGCGTCGGCCAGCAGATTTTTCAGGCGTTCACTGATACGCTGAGTCGAGGGACGGGAGAAACGGCAGCCGCGGTCAGCCAGCGCAAGCAGCAAGCCGACCAGGCGATGCATTTGTTCGCGCTCGCTGACCTGTGCTGAATACATGCCGCGCAGGCAGTGATTCAGCGTATCAGCAAGATCGCTGTCGAGAGTCAGCTGGCGGCCGTAGGCGACCGCCGCCGCCGACGACAGCATGTCGTTCTCATGGCGCCGGTGGAATTCAAGGATCACTTCCGGAGCGAATGCCAGGAACACAGATCGAAATGTCTGGTCGTCGCCGCCAGGGATTTTCTCGACGTCTGCACTGGCGTTTTGCGCCATTACAGTGAGTGTCAACGGATCATTCAATGCCAGCACAACTTCGCCATTGTCGAGTGTCATCTGGCCTGAAACCACCAGCAGCAGAGTGGCGTCGAAAAAACGGAAGTCGCGCGCATGCTGTGGCCGGCGCAGGCACGGCTGGGCAAGCGTGCACAGCCCCCGGCGAGCGGCCAGAGCGCCCGATGGCAGCTGCCACATGGCTACTCCTGTGGGCTCAACCAGGCTTGGCAAGCTGGATAGCGACGCGTCGCTTGCGATTGCTTTCATATGCCTGCAAATATCTCACTTTTTTTGCAAATGCGGGTTAAGTGTGTAAGTTCCGGTAAGGCTGGCTTCTGCCAGCACGTGACCAGCGAGTGCGGCTCGCAGGTTGACGCCGTCTATGGGGGAATTGACGTTTATGCTCGGCAGGTCGAGTGCGTATAGCGTGAAAACATAATGATGTACCAGCGTATCGTTCCACGGTGGGCATGGACCATCGTAGCCATGATAGTCGCCTCTCATCTGTTCATCGCCGGCAAACCAGTCGGTATAGTTGTTAATGCCATGACGCAAACCATCGGGAGCCGCGGGACCGGCTTTACCGCCTGGCACCACGCCATCGCTGTGGCTGCCAGCGGCGATTTCACGCGCTGCGGGAGGAAGGTCCAGCAAGAGCCAGTGGAAGAAGTCGACACGCGGCAGCGACGACGGCACTTTCCGGCCTTCCTGGTTAACGTCCTCGGCGCTGCTCGGTACGTCAGGGTCGTGGCAGATCAAGGCGAACGATTGCGTGCCGGCGGGCACCTCGCTCCAGGCCAGATGGGGATTGCGGTTACTGGATAGCGCTATGTGGGTTGCGGGATCGATTACCGCGAAGGCGAACTCGCCAGGAATGGCGGCGTTGTCGGAAAAACTCTGGCTGGTCAATTTCATGGCTGAATGGCTCGCTATAAATGGGGAGGGAAAACATGAAAATTATAGTCAACAACCATTGCGTGGAAATAACCAATCCGATCAATATAGTGATATATGCAGTCAATTTGACTGGATTGGAGTTGATTGTCGCTGATTTGAAAAAATGTATCCAATCATCTAGGAGCACGGTGACAATGAAACCGGCACAGGCGCGAACGATTGCTTCAGTCGGAGTCTGTGATATGTTCGTTTGCGCGCCGAATTGACCCACTCAGTTTGACCCTCCCTCCATTGCCTGGCGAACGCCGCCACCCTGTCGTAAGACCCCGTGAAACCCAATTCCAACAGGTCCTCGTGAAGCTGTTTCAGGCTGCGTCGTTGCTTGCGGGATTTGGCCGCCTCGGTCTTGAGCCAGCCTGAAAGCTGGAAGGCGTATGGGGCGATGGCACTGGCCGATTGGCGCTCTGCATAGGCAGGCTCAGTCGTTTCCGAGCCCAGGTAGCGTCGGACGGTGTTGCGCGAGATGCCCAACCGCTTGGCAATCTCCCTCAGGGGGACCTGGTCCCGAAGGTGTCAGCGTCTGATTATTCCTAGTAATGCCACGTCGATCACTCCGATCCCCTACTCATTCTGATAAGTAGGATTGTGTGCTAAACGTGGGTCACCCATTAGCCGTCCGCTGTCAAGAGCACAAACTTACCACTCGCAATATTTCGCGATATCTCAATTTCATCAAGCC
>NZ_JBANDC010000034.1:0-20242 GCF_038896935.1 Collimonas rhizosphaerae | reverse complement strand
GCGACCGGCAGCTGCGGCGCGCGGGCGACGTCGACCACTTGCTGGGCGGTCAGGTTGAAGCCGTCGATGGTGATGGTGGTAGTAGTCATGTTCAAGTCCAAGGTGGATTAGCGTTTAAAATTTTCGACAAAGCGGCTGAACGCCTGGGCGGCGAGGGCGGCGTCGTCGGTTGTCATGATTTCATCGGGATGATGGCTGATGCCGCCGTTGCCGCAGCGGACGAACAGCATCGCCACATCGGCGATGGCGGCCATCGCCATGGCGTCGTGGCCGGCGCCGGACGGCAAATGTTTCGGCGCCGAGCCGCCGGCTTCGATCGCGGCCGCCAGCTGCTGCTGCAGCCACGGCGCGCAGGGCACGCTGGACGCTTCGTGGGTCTTGCGGGTGTGGACCGCGACATTGCGGCGCTGGCCGACCTGTTCGATCCTGGCCAGCACATCGGCCACCGCTGCCTGCCTTGTCTCGTCTTGTTCGGCGCGGATGTCGATGGAGAACAGCGCCTTGCCCGGCACCACGTTGGCGGCGCCGTTCGGCACGTTGAACTGGCCGACCGTGCCCACCAGCCCGCGTGTGCCATGGCAGCGCTGTTCGATGTACAGGCCGATTTCGGCGGCCGCCATGGCGGCGTCGCGCCGCATGTCCATCGGCACGGTGCCGGCGTGGCCGGCCAGGCCTTCAATCTCCACCATGAAGCGCGATGCGCCGGAGATGGCGGTCACCACGCCCAGCGGCAGGTCTTGGTTGAGCAGCACCGGCCCTTGCTCGATATGCACTTCGACGAACGCCAGCACGGTTTCCGGTGCATACGCCGCCTTGCCCAGGCCGGCTGCGTGAAAGCCGGAGGCGGCCATGACGTCGCGCATGCTTTGCCCGGCTTCGTCCAGGTTGTCCAGCACCGCCAGGTCGAAGGTGCCGGCGGCGGCGCGGCTGCCGAGCAAGGTGGCCTTGAAGCGCACGCCTTCTTCTTCGGCAAAGCCGATGATCTCGATCGCGAAAGGGAAGCGCTTGCCGGCCGCATGCCATTGCTGGACGCAGGCGATCGGCAGCAGGATGCCGAGATTGCCGTCGTACTTGCCGCCGTTGCGCACCGTATCGAAATGCGAGCCGGTCAGCAGGGCGGGCGCATCCGGCGCCAGGCCCTCATAGCGGCCGATGACATTGCCTGCCATGTCGCGCCGCACGCTCATGCCGGCCGCGCACATCCATTCCGCCAGCCGCGCCGCCGCGCCGTGATGGGCGCTGGTCAGGTAAGTGCGGGTCAGCATGCCGGGCGCTTCGCTGAACTGCGCCAGCTCGTCGGCCCAGCGCATGATCTGTTCGCCGCAAGCAGTTTGTATTTCCATATTGCAACTCATTGATGTCTCCTTGCTGTGGATTCATGATTTTTCTTGGTTTTTTTGGATAATACTCTTGAATTCAATTATTGCATACAATAAGTGAATGCATTATATTGAATCCGGGGCGCTGCTTTTCCAGGCTCGATCCAAGGCCGAAACAGAGCACGTCCAGATATATAAATTGGTATAAACCAAACAAAACAATTAGGAGACGAACGTGCGGCGCTTTTACAAATCACTGTTTGGCCAGGTGCTGATAGCACTTGTCATGGGAATCGCGGTTGGAGTGTTGTTCCCGAAATTCGGAGAAAGCCTGAAACCTTTGGGCGACGGCTTCATCAAGCTGGTCAAGATGATCATTCCGATGATCGTGTTCTGCGTGGTGGTGCAAGGCATCTACGGCGCGGGCGAACTGAAGAAGGTCGGCCGGGTCGGCCTCAAGGCGCTGATCTACTTTGAAGTGGTGACCACGCTTGCCCTGGTGCTGGGGCTGCTGCTGGCGTTCGTGTTCCATCCCGGGGTCGGCATGAACATCAATCCCGATACGCTGGACGCGAATGCGCTGTCGAGCTACGTGGAAACCGCCAACAAGGTCAGGGGCAGCAGCTTTTCCGACTTTGTCATGAAAATCATCCCGAACACCGTGGTCAGCGCATTTACTTCCGGCGACGTGCTGCAAGTGCTGCTGTTCTCCATCATTTTCGGTTCGGCCCTGTCGCTGATCGGCGACAAGGCGGCGCCTATCGTGACCGTCGTGCACAGCATGTCGGAAGCGTTTTTCAAGTGCATGTCGTTCATCATCAGGCTGGCGCCGCTGGGCGTGTTCGGCGCGATCGCTTTCACGGTCGGCAAATACGGCGTCGGATCCCTGCAGCAGCTGAGTTTCCTGGTGCTGCTGTATTTCTTTGCCGTGGTGGTGTTTGTCTTTGCGATACTGGGCACCATCTTGCGGCTGGCGGGCTTCAGCATCTTCAAGCTGATCAAGTACCTGCGCGCCGAACTGCTGGTGGTGCTGGCCACCGCTTCATCGGACAGCGTATTGCCGCAAGTGATGCGCAAGCTGGAATACATGGGCATCAAGGATTCCACCGTGGGCCTGGTGATCCCGACCGGCTATTCGTTCAACCTCGACGCTTTCTCGATCTACCTGACCCTGGCCGCGGTATTCATTGCGCAAGCCACCAATACGCCGCTCGCGGTTACCGACCTGCTGGCGATCCTGGCGGTGGCCCTGATCACTTCCAAGGGCGCGCATGGCGTGCCGGGTTCGGCGATCGTGATCCTGGCCGCCACCTTGTCCGCCATCCCGGCGATCCCGGTGGTGGGGCTGGTGCTGGTGCTGTCGGTCGACTGGTTCATGGGCATTGCGCGCGCGCTCGGCAACCTGCTGGGCAACTGCGTGGCGACCGTGGTGGTGGCGGTGTGGGAAAAGGATATCGACAAGGCGCGCGCCCATGCGGTCTTGAACGGCGCCCGTCCGGCCGCAGTCGAGGATGCGCTGCAGGAGCAGGCAAACCTGCAAATGGCGGCGGAAAGCCGCTCGCTGTAAGTCAAGGAGGTAAGCCCGGAGCTGCGTGCGGCCGGGCATTCTTATTCTTTTGAAGGGGCTGCATTTGCAAGTACAATTTTGGTTTTAGAACAACGCTCCGAGGAAATCGCTAACATGAGCCTGTCACCAAGCCCTGCCGACAGTTCTGACGATATTGCGGCCGACATCACGACCGCAATTGCCGAGCAGCGCCTGCCGCCCGGCACCAAACTGCGGGAGGAAGCCTTGGCGCGCCTGTATTCCGTGAGCCGCACCAAGATCCGGGCGGCGCTGGTGATGCTGGCAAAAGACAAGCTGATCGACCTGGTGCCGGACAAGGGGGCGTTCGTGAGCCGGCCGACGGAAGAGGAGGCGCGCCAGATATTTTTCGTGCGGCGCGTGCTGGAGACGGCGCTGGTGCGTGAATTCGTGGCCAAGGCCACTGCCGCCGACTATGCATTGCTGGAGCAGCACCTGCAGCAGGAGCGCGAGGCGCTGTCCAAGGAAAATCCGCAAGTCCGTTCCAAGCTGCTGAGCGATTTCCACATCCTGCTGGCGCGCACGGTGGGCAACCAGGTCTTGACCGATGTCCTGACCAAGCTGGCCGGCCGCAGCTCACTGATCACCATGCTGTACCAGTCAACCCGCGATGCCGCCTGTTCCTCCGATGAGCACGTGGAATTCCTGCAGGCGGCGAAGGCCGGCGATACGGAAAAGGCGGTGCAGCTGATGCAGCACCACTTGCACCACGTGGAATCGGCGCTGCAGTTCGAGATACCGCCGCCCGGCGCCAAGAAGGATTTCGTCAAGGCGCTGCTGGCCTAGGGCCGGTTCACACTTCTACATCTGTTTGAACAGATGGATAAAGCTGCGGCTCACTTCCAGTTTTTCTGTATGCCCCTTGATCAGCACCTGGTGGCGGCCGCGCAGGTCGCGCGTGATGCCGTCGATGGCGTTGACGTTGACCAGGGTGGCGCGATGGATCTGCCAGAACAGGTCGGGATCGAGCTCTTCCGCCAGGTCGCGCACTGGCTTGCGGATCAGCGCTTCGTAGCTGGCGGTCTGGACGCTGGTGTATTTTTCATCGGAACGGAAGAACAGGATTTCCTGCACCGGGATCAGCCGCAATTGCTGGCCGATGCTGGCCTGTATCCATTGCAGGTAGACCGGCTTGGTGGCGATGCCCATCTGCTTGGCAAGCTGCGTCAGCATCGAACCCATGTCGGCCGGCGCTGAACTCAGGCGGGCCTTGAGGCGGGTCACGGTCAGGCGCAGGCGTTCGGCTTCGGCCGGTTTCAGGATGTAGTCGACCGCGCCGCGCTCGAAAGCTTCAATCGCATATTCGTCGTAGGCGGTGATGAACACGATGTGGCTTTTGCCGCCGATTTCCTGCGCCGCCTGCAGCCCGGTCTTGCCGGGCATGCGGATATCGAGGAAGGTGAAGTCAGGCTGCAGCTGGTCGACCAGTTCGATCGCTTCATCGCCGTTCTTGGCTTCGCCAAGGATTTCCAGTTCCGGCCAGGCCTGGCTCAGGCGCAGGCGTATCTGGTCGCGCATCAGGCGTTCGTCGTCGGCAATGATTGCAGTAGGCATAGGCAGATTCTAATATTGAGTTAACGTTTTTTCTTGACTGCGCCCGAACCCATGATGCTGGAATGTACTTCCGGGTCGCCGGCATACGTGACATCGCCGGAACCGGCAGTCGAGACCCGCAGGGCCTTGCTGGCATAGACGTGGGCGTCGCCGCTGCCGACGATCGACACATTGGTGTTTTCCGCCATCAGGTCGAAGCCGTCGTAGTCGCCGCTGCCGGCAATCGATACCTTCAGGTCGCGCGTCTTGCCCCTTACCTTGATGTCGCCGGCGCCGGCGATGGAGGCGGCGACGACGGGAGCGTTCAGTTCGCCGCTGACGGTGCCGGAACCGGAGATGGAAATCCTGATGCTGTCTTTGGAACTGAGCTTGCCGATGATCTTGAGGTCGCCGGAGCCGTAGATGCCTAAACTGTTGACGTCAGGCGCCGTGATATAGACGTTGATGCTGTGGTGGCTGCTGAAAAACGAATGGCCGGTGAAATAGATCTTCAATGACGAACCGCTGTTCTCCAGTTCGACCTTCGAGGCGGCTCCGTTCTCGGTTTCGATGATTGCCGGCTTGGCGGGTCCCTGGGTCAGGTACACGTTCACCGCATCCATCACTTCCAGCTGCTGGAAACTGCCTATCTGGCGCTCCGTCTTGACGATGTCGGCGGCCGCGCTGTCGCTGCAGCTGAGCAGGGGAACCATGGCTGCAGCGGCCAGTGTAAGGACAAAAGCAAGACGCGGGATCGATTTCATATTTATTTCCTGTTGCTTCCTAGCCTGTTGGATGGATTTATTGAGGCTTGGCCTTGCCGGCAACTACCTGGTACGGCACTTCGATGGTTGAACATACGCCGCTCGGGCTGTTGGGCGCAATTTCCAGTTGCGCTGCAGCGCCGTGCAACAGCTTGAGGCGGTCGCGGATGCTTTGCAATCCCAGCCCGGTGCCGTCGCTTGGGAAGGCGCCGAAACCGAGGCCGTCGTCAGTCACGCTGACGCGCAGCTTATTGTCCGCGACTTCCGCCTTGATGCGCAAGTAGCCGCCCTCGGCCTTGCGCTCCAGGCCGTGCTTGATGGCGTTTTCCACCAGCGACTGCAGCATCATCGGCGGGAAGGCCGCGCTGCGCAAGCCTTCCGGCACCTGCAGGTCGACGCTCAGGCGTTCTTCCATGCGCATCTTCAGCAGGTCCAGGTAAGCCCGCACGATATCGACTTCGCGTCCCAGCGTGGTGACGGTGGAGGTTTCCCGCATTTGCGGCAGCACCGCGCGCAGGTACTGGATCAGGCGCTTCTGCATGGCCGAGGCGCGCGGCGGATCGGTTTCAATCAGGTAGTCGACCGACGCCAAGGTGTTGAACAGGAAATGCGGCTCAACCTGGGCCTGGATCATCTGCATCTTGGCTTCCGAAACCTCGCGCTGCAGGTTGGCGTGTTCGGCGGCGGCGTTGGCCGCCCTGGCCCGCGCTTCGGCGCGTTTTTTACCGCCCATCAAAGCCTTGGTGCCGAACAGGCCGATCAGCAGCAGCAGCACAAAATTCACGAACCATTCGGAAGATTTTTTCTGGTAGCGCGCCACTTGCTGTTCGGCCTTTTCGGCAGCCGCCTCATGGATGGCGGCGACAGCGTCGTTGATCGCCTGGTTGACGTCGGCGGTCGCTTCCGGCGGCAAGGTCAGGCTCAGGCTGGCGGCATTCGGTGCGGCCGGCGTAGGCGCTGCAGGTGGGGCGGGCGGTACAGGTGGAGCCTTTGGCGCGTCGTCGTCGGCATCGGCGTCAGCGGCGGCAGCAGCTGCTGCAGGCGACGCTGCAGAAGCAGCTGACGCTGAGGCCGGCGCCGCGGGCGATTTCGACGTCATCGCGCTATCGCCGTCGCCGTCGTAGGTATAGGTACCGGTTTTTATATGGACGCCGGTGTCGTCGATGCGGATATCGGTATTGCCCTTGTTGCGCTTGGACGGCTTGCTGGCGTGCTGGCTGACTTTTTCAATCACCAGCTCGCTGGAGGAAAACAAGGTTTCCTGCAAGATCCCGGCGGCTATCAGCACCAGTACCGCAAACAACAGGAATTTCCACCACGAGAGTTGCGTCACCCAGCTTGCTACTTTGTCGAAACCCCGCGACAGGTAGACCGAGGCGATGGATGCGTTTTTCTTGAATGCGGTGAACGAATCAGAATTCATGGAGTGGGATCGGTTTGTGCGGCAACTCAGCTAAGTTGTCGTCATTTTAAACGGAACGGACGCAGCAGTCTGATCGTTTTGCTAAAGGAATCAAAGAGCGCTGAGCGCTGGCGAGCCGGTTGCTTCGGTTTTCTTGCGCGCTACCTTTTTCACGGCCTGGGCCCGCTGTTGCTGTGTAAAAGCGATTTTTTCTTCCGGCGTCATGCGCTTGCCGATAATCACGATGGGCGGCATCAGCAGCGGGATGTCTTGCGACTGCGTTGCCGACGGCGCCGCGGCTTTCTTGGCCGGCGCTGCGGCCATGGCCGGGCTGGCGCCGATGCTCAGGGTCGCCAGCAGCGTGGCGGCGACCAGTAATTTAGACGTGGTGTTCATTTGCAATCTCCTGGTATATGGAACTGCGGGAACTGCGGGAACTGCGACATAACAGCGGTTTAGATGACGGCTTTCTTGCGGCTGGCTTCTTGCTGTGCCAGGACCGACTTTTGCTCACGGTTCAGGCGTTTGCCGATGATGGTGATGGTAGGCAGGCAGCCTTCTTCTTGCGCCATCGCCAGTTTTTCTTGCGGGGTCAGGCGCTTGGCGACGATCGTTACTGTCTGCAGGAACTCTGGATGGCTTGGGCGCTTGCCGACGATGGTGATGGTCGGCAGTGTCGAGATTTCAGTTTGTTGCGGTGCTGCTTGTGCCGGGGCGATGCTGCCGGCCAAGGTAGCGATGGACAGGATGGCGATCAGTGCTTGGCGTGCTGTGTTCATTTTTGTTCTCCTTGGGTGACTGGTAGGTGGCAAACGTTGTTGCATGTCGTCACTTTAGGGAGGGGCAGGGCAAGTCGCCAGCTGCTTGCGACAATCTGCAGAAATGGCGGAACAGAATACAAAAAAGCCCGACTGAGCTGCAGCGGATTTGCCCGGCTTTTGGGGGAACAGTGGGGGTGCGGTGCGGGAATGGCGCATTGTCGGCTCGCCAGGGCTCTGATATTTATTGCTTTAAAGATATGGAATAGGGATGCCTGGCAGTAAATTCACTATTTCTCTTATGCAAATCCATTCTATGTACATGCAAAAAAGTTCGTTCTCTTTATAACAAACCGGTGAGATTATCATCGTTCTTTAGCCGTATTTGTAATAAGAGGACGATGCATGACAGCCGCCGCACTTGCCAAACCAGGTCTTGCCAGGCCCGCCACGCCGTTTCGCGTGATGCCCGGGTTTCGCCTGTCGCTGGGATTTACCCTGTTTTACCTGGCCCTGATTGTACTGATTCCCTTGTCGGCGGTGTTCCTCAAGACCTTCACGCTGAGCTGGGACGGTTTTGTCGCGGCCGTCACTTCGCCGCGGGTAATGGCTTCCTATCGCCTGACCTTCGGCACTTCCTTGCTGGCGGCGCTGCTTAATGCGATTTTCGGCGGCGTCGTGGCCTGGGTGCTGGTGCGTTACCGGTTTCCCGGCAAGAAGCTGATCGACGCCCTGGTCGACCTGCCTTTCGCACTGCCGACCGCGGTAGCCGGGATTGCCCTGACCGCGCTGTATTCCACCAACGGCTGGATCGGCCGGTACCTGGAACCGCTCGGCATCAAGGTCGCCTTTACGCCGCTGGGTATATTAGTGGCGCTGACCTTCATCGGCCTGCCGTTTGTGGTGCGCACCGTGCAGCCGGTGCTGGAAGACGCCGAAAAAGAACTGGAAGAAGCGGCGGCCAGCCTGGGCGCCAATCATTGGCAGACTTTTACCAGGGTAATTTTCCCGACGGTATTCCCGGCTTTGCTGACCGGTTTTGCGCTGTCCTTTGCCCGCGCCACCGGCGAGTACGGCTCGGTCATCTTCATCGCCGGCAATATGCCGATGGTGTCGGAGATCACCCCCTTGTTCATCATTACCAAGCTGGAGCAATACGACTATGCCGGCGCCACTGCGATTGCGGTGGTGATGCTGACCGCGTCGTTCCTGCTGCTGTTGGCGATCAACGTCTTGCAAGCCTGGACCCGCAAGCGCGGCCAGTCGGTCAAAGTCTAGGAGCCGGACGTGAGCGCCACCGCCAGCAATTTCAATCCGGCCACCGCCGCCGCTCAGCCTGCTGCAAAGCCGCAGGCCAGGGGCGAGCCGGTCCATGTTCCCAACGCTACCCTGGAACCGTTGTGGGTGCGCACGCTGCTGATGACAGTCGCGCTGCTGTTCCTTGCCTTGTTCCTGGTGGTGCCGCTGCTGTCGGTATTTGCGGAAGCTTTCAAGAAGGGCTGGGAAGCCTACCTGGCGGCAATCACCGAGCCGGATGCGATCAGCGCCATCAAGCTGACCCTGCTGACCGCCGCGATCGCGGTGCCGCTCAACCTGGTGTTCGGCGTCGCCGCCTCGTGGACCATCGCCAAGTTCGAGTTCCGCGGCAAGAACATCCTGCTGACCCTGATCGACCTGCCGTTTTCGGTTTCGCCGGTGATTTCCGGCCTGATCTATGTGCTGCTGTTCGGCGCCCAGGGCTGGTTCGGCCCCTGGCTGCGCGAGCATGACATCAAGATCCTGTTTGCGGTGCCTGGCATCGTGCTGGCGACCGTCTTCGTCACCTTTCCCTTTGTGGCGCGGGAACTGATTCCCTTGATGCAGGCGCAGGGCAGCGAGGAAGAAGAGGCGGCCCTGGTGCTGGGCGCGTCCGGCTGGAAGACTTTCCGCCACGTGACCTTGCCGAATATTAAATGGGGCCTGCTGTACGGCGTGATCTTGTGCAATGCGCGCGCCATGGGCGAGTTCGGCGCGGTGTCGGTGGTGTCCGGCCACATCCGCGGCGAGACCAACACCATCCCCTTGCAGGTCGAGATCCTGTACAACGAATACAACTTCCAGGCAGCGTTTGCGGTGGCTTCGCTGCTGGCGTTTCTGGCGCTGCTGACCCTGGCGCTGAAATCGTTCATCGAATGGCGTTTGCGCGAAACGGTATTGCCGCACGGCGCCGCGCATCAATCAGGACAGGAGCAGGCATGAGCATCCAGGTAAGCAACATCAACAAGCGCTTCGGCGAGTTTGTCGCACTGAACAATGTGTCGCTGGAATTCCCCACCGGGGAGCTGACCGCGCTGCTGGGGCCTTCGGGCTGCGGCAAGACCACTTTGCTGCGCATCATCGCCGGCCTCGAAGCGCAAGACAGCGGCCAGGTCCTGCTGGAAGGCGAAGATGCTTCATCGCGCCATGTACGCGAACGCCAGGTCGGCTTCGTATTCCAGCACTACGCGCTGTTCAAGCATATGACCGTATTTGAAAACATCGCCTTCGGCCTGCGCGTCAAGCCACGCTCGCAGCGTCCGAACGAAAGCGCGATCCGGGAAAAGGTCACCAGCCTGCTGGAGCTGGTGCAGCTGGACTGGCTGGCGGATCGTTATCCGCCGCAGTTGTCGGGCGGCCAGCGCCAGCGCATTGCTCTGGCGCGGGCGCTGGCGGTGGAGCCGCGCGTGCTGCTGCTGGATGAGCCGTTCGGCGCGCTCGACGCCAAGGTGCGCAAGGAATTGCGGCGCTGGTTGCGGCGCTTGCACGATGAATTGCATGTCACCAGCATTTTCGTGACCCACGACCAGGAGGAAGCGCTGGAGGTGGCGGACCAGATCGTGCTGATGAACAAGGGCAATGTCGAGCAGGTAGGCGCGCCGCAGCAGGTCTATGAGAATCCGGCTTCGCCTTTCGTCTACGGTTTCCTGGGCAACGTCAACCTGTTCCATGGCCGCGTGCACCAGGGCGTGCTGGATACCGGCGGCGCGGTGTTCGACGCGCCGGAACACGCCGCCGCGCAAGACGCGCAAGGCATCGGCTACGTGCGGCCGCACGACCTCGACATCGATCGCTACACCGCCGGCGCCGAAGGCATCGTGGTGCAGCTGCGGCGCGCCCACGCCATCGGGCCGCTGGCGCAGCTGGAGCTGGAGCGCAGCGACGGTGCAGACGCCGGCTTGATCGAAGCAGTGATTTCCAGCGAACGTTTCAAGCAGCTCGATTTGAAAGATGGCGAAACCCTGGTGGTGCGTCCGCGCCGCCTGCAGGTGTTCGTCGATCAGCAGGCAACACGCTAAGGAGAATATTATGAATTTTCAGCAACTACGTTCTATCCGCGAAGCAGCGCGCTGCGGTTTCAACCTGACCGAAGTAGCGAATGTCTTGTTTACTTCGCAGCCGGGCGTCAGCCGCCAGATACGCGAGCTGGAAGAAGAGCTCGGGGTCGATATTTTCATCCGCAACGGCAAGCGCCTGATCGGCCTGACCGATCCGGGCAAGGGCATCCTGAAGATCGTCGAAAGGCTGTTGCAGGAAGCCGAGAATTTGCGCCAGGCCAGCCAGGAATACTCGGGCGAAACCAGCGGCACCTTGACGGTGGCCGCCACCCACACGCAGGCGCGTTATGCCTTGCCGCGCGTGGTGCAGGGTTTCCGCGCCAGTTTTCCCGATGTCCGCATCGCGCTCCAGCAAAGTTCGCCGGAACATATTGCCGACTGGGTGATATCGGGCAAGGCCGATGTCGGCATCGCCACCGAGGGCCTGACCCAGTTCAAGGAACTGATTTCCTTCCCGTGCTACGAGTGGAGCCATGTGCTGGTGGTGCCGGAGAACCATCCCTTGCTGGACATCAGCGGACCGGTCAGCCTGGCCGACCTGGCAGCCTATCCCTTGATTACCTACGATATCGGATTCACCGGCCGCGGCCATATCGACGATGCCTTCCGGACGGCCGGCATTACGCCGGACATCGTGCTGACCGCGATGGATTCCGACGTCATCCAGCAATACGTTTCGCTCGGCCTGGGCGTTGGCCTGGTGGCTTCGATGGCGACCGAGCATAGCCGCCAGAACGGCTTGCGTTCGATCGAGGTGTCGCATCTGCTGGCATCCAACGTGACCCGGCTGGCGGTGCGGCGCGGCGCTTACCTGCGCTCTTACACCTACGATTTCATCTTGCAGTTTGCGCCGCAGCTCAAGCGCGAAGATATTGTCGAGGCGCTGCAGGCGGAACCGAGCGCTGGCAGCAACGGCGTGCACAAGGGCGACTTCGAGCAGCGCATCCTGAAAATAGCCTGAGTCGAGCAGTGCTTCTAAACCCTGCCAGGCAGGGCCGGCGTCACGTTCTTGTCATATTCAGGCGCTACGATTTCGTTTGTCTCCTCCGTTCCTCCTCGGGTTCGGATTTAGCCCGCTGCCGTAAGGCCAGCGGGCTTTTTCTTTGGCGCCCTGTGTCCTGCCGGGCGCTTGGGTTTGCATTGCAGCAAAGAAAGTTGCTGTTTAATAATCAGGTTCATCCTGTACTCAATTGCCTTGCTGATATTGCCTGGCTAGCCCGGGCGTCTTAAGCGGGTCGGGTAAAACACTTCATTTGATTAATCGTGGCCACGTAAATGGAGCTTTCCATGGACTGGACACAACTGATCATCGGGCTGGCCAGCGGCGCCGCCTGTTTTTATTCTGGCCGGCGCAAGGCCGCGGCGCATTCGCGCACCAGCGCCGGACCGCGATAAATCAGGCCGGTGTACAGCTGCACCAACGCCGCGCCTGCGGCGACCTTGGCTTGCGCATCGGCGCCGCTGAAGATGCCGCCGACGCCGATGATAGGCAAGGCGTCGCCCAGTTCGCCATGCAGCTGGCGCACCACGCTGGTGGATAGAGCCAGCACCGGCGCGCCGGACAAGCCGCCGGCTTCATCCTCATGCTGCAAACCGCGGACGGCATCGCGGCTGATGGTGGTGTTGGTGGCGATCACGCCGTCTATCTTGTGCCGCAGCAAGGCGTCGGCGATGGTCTTGATCTGTTCGGCGTCGATGTCCGGGGCGATTTTCAAGGCGATAGGGACATAACGCTTGTGCTGGTCGGCCAGTTTCTGCTGCGCCTGCTTGAGTTGCGACAGCAGGGCGTCAAGTTCCGATGCGCCTTGCAGCTGCCGCAGGTTCTTGGTGTTGGGCGAGGAAATATTGACAGTGACATAGCTGGCGTAGGGATAGACTTTCTGCAGGCAGTGCAGGTAGTCTTCGGCGGCGCGCTCGATCGGGGTATCGGCATTCTTGCCGATGTTCAGCCCCAGCACGCCTTGCCGCTCCTGGTAGAACCTGGAAGCCTGGACATTGGCGACGAAGGCGTCGACGCCGCCGTTGTTGAAGCCCATGCGGTTGATGATGGCGTTGGCCGCCGGCAGGCGGAACATGCGCGGCTTTGGATTGCCGGCCTGGGCACGCGGCGTCACCGTGCCGACTTCAATCGAACCGAAGCCTAGCGCGGCCAGGCCGTCGATATAAGCGCCATCCTTGTCCAGGCCAGCCGCCAGCCCGACCGGGTTAGGGAAGGTGATGCCCATTACCGTGCGCGGATCGGCTGGCGTCTTGCCGAGCAGGGAAGTGAGTCCGAGGGCCGCGGCGCGGCGCAATGCCGGCAGTGTCAGGTTGTGGGCGGATTCCGGATCGAGTGAAAACAGGGCGGGGCGGGCGAAGGCGTACAGGAGTTTGGCTGGCACGGTAGGCGGCTGTAAAAGATGGTGCAAATTAGGGAGAATAGCGACGGCAGTGAAACCGCGGTCGCTATTCTAACGCACTCCATTCGCCTTGCCGCAGCGCTTCCAGCGGCTGGAAGTTGATTTTATAAGCCATTTTGGGGCTTTCCTTTATCCAGTAGCCGAGATAGACATATGGCATGCCGAGCTGCTTTGCCTGGCCGATCTGCCACAAGACGTTGTAGGTGCCGTAGGAAGCGCCCGGCACGTCGGGATCGTAAAAGGTATACACCGACGACAAGCCGTCGTTCAGCACATCGATGATGCTGACCATGCGCAGGGTGCCGTCGGCTTCGCGGAATTCGACCAGGCGGGTGTTTACCTTGCTTTGCAGCAGAAACTGCGCGTACTGGTCGCGGCTGTCCTGGTCCATGCCGCCGCCGCAGTGGCGCGCGGTCTGGTAGCGCAGGTACAGGTCGTAATGTTCGTGGACATAAGCCAGGTTGGTGACCAGCGTGGTCAGCTGGCTGTGCCGGTCCCAGGCGCGGCGCTGGCTGCGGTTCGGCTGGAACGACGCTACCAGCGTGCGCACCGGGGTGCACGCCTGGCAACCGTCGCAATACGGCCGGTAGGTAAAGATGCCGCTGCGCCGGAAACCGTTCTTCACCAGCTCGGAATAGACGTCGGCGTTGATCAGGTGCGACGGCGTCGCCACCTGCGAGCGCGCCTGGCGGTGGTCCAGGTAGCTGCACGGGTAGGGCGCCGTGGCGTAAAACTGCAGGGTCGAAAATGGCAGATCTTTTAAGTGCGTCATGTGCGTTCCGACTGATGACTTATACCTGCTAATTTACACCGTAATTCCGGTTTGCATAAGAGTTTGTCGTCCCTCAATCACTGTATAGGGGCAATGGACGCCAGCCATGGATTTGCGGCTGGGCGATGGCTTGCCTCAGGTGCCTCAGGAATTCGCTGCGCGCTATCGGCGCGGCGCCCAGCGAAGCCAGGTGGCCGGTCTGCTGCTGGCAATCGATCATCGCCACGCCGTGCTGGCGCAGGAAGTGCACCAGGTAGGCCAGGGCGACCTTGGATGCGTCGCTGACCCGGGTGAACATCGATTCGCCATAGAACATGTGGCCGATGCTGACGCCGTAAGCGCCGCCCACCAGCCTGCCGTCCAGCCAGACTTCCGAGGAATGCGCATAACCGAGCCGGTGCAGCGCGCGGTAGCCGGCGACGATGTCTTCCGAGATCCAGGTGCCGGCGCCGTCGCGGCGCGGCGCGGCGCATTCGCGCATCACGCGCTCGAAGGCGAAATCGAAACGGACCTGCCAGCGCCGGTCGGTGGAAGCGCTGCGGTGCACCTTGCGCAAGGTCTTGCGCAAGCTGGAGGAAATGACCAATTGGTCTGTCTTGAGCACCATGCGCGGATCGGTGCTCCACCAGAGGATCGGCTGGTTCTCGGAAAACCAGGGGAAGATGCCGTGCCGGTAAGCGTCCAGCAGGCGCCGCGGCGACAGGTCGGCGCCGGCCGCCAGCAAGCCGCCCGCGCCATCCTCGTCGGTCAGCGCCGTGCTGACGTCGGGAAACGGGCTGTCCAGTTCAAGCCAGGGGATCATCGCGGCTCTCCGCTGGCGCCTTATTTGGCCGTCAGGCCGGCGCGCATGGGTTTGAAGATGTCTTGCGCGTGCAGGTTGAACTGGCCGCCTTCCTGGCGGATTTTCCTGGCGTCGGCGAAGAAGGCGCGCAAAGTGATGTCGACGGTGGGAAAGGCGATTTCATCCCAAGGGATTTCGTTCTCGGTGAACAGCCCGACTTCCAGGCTTTCAATGCCGGCGGCGTAATCGAGGTCGAGCAAGGTGGCGCGATAGAACAGGTGCACCTGGTGCACATGCGGCACGTTGAGCAGCGAAAAAAGCTCGTGCAGCTCGATCCTGGCGCCAGCTTCTTCCAGGGTTTCGCGGCGGGCCGCATCGCCGGTGGTCTCATCGTTTTCCATGAAGCCGGCGGGCAGGGTCCAGTAGCCGTATTGCGGCTCGATCGCGCGCTTGCACAGCAGCAGGCGCAGCTCGCCATCTTGTTCCCATACCGGGATCGAGCCGATCACCATCTTCGGATTCTGGTAATGAATGGTGCCGCAATTGCTGCAGACATAACGCATGCGGTTGTCGTCCGGCGGAACCTGCAGGCTGACGGGATGCGCGCATTCGGAACAAAATTTCATAGGGGGCAATAGATAGTTTGAATCGGTAGTTTGGGAGTTTAGCATTGCCTATTAGATAGAGCTGTTCTTAATCCGATTGTCTGTATTGGTTGCATTGCACTGCAATACACTATATACTTTCATTCTTCAGACGCGGGGTGGAGCAGTCTGGCAGCTCGTCGGGCTCATAACCCGAAGGTCGTAGGTTCAAATCCTGCCCCCGCAACCAACGCAGAATAAGAAATTATTCTTGCCCAAAAAACCCCAAGTGCATCGCACTTGGGGTTTTTTGTTTTTTCTGCCCGGCTTTTTTATGGCCCGATACATGCCTGAATCAAGTGCATTATTCCGCGATGCACCAATATCATCCCTTATCTGCCGGCGGTCTGAGCCGGCCCCGCGCCTCTTCCGTTGCATTCAAATCAACCGTATTGCCAATCTTCGACCTTGCGCCTTGTCTGTGGCGACCATCATTTTATTATCATAAAAATATCTTTCAGGTCGGGCGTCGCCATTGTTTTGGGCAGTTGCTGTTCACCATTTCGGTGCCGGTTTCGCACCAAAGTGGTATTACTAAAAAACTACCAATTTGAACTGGCATTGGCGGCTTGCGTCATGTTTTTTGTGATGCTGCGATGCAGCGTGTTTAGTGCTTTTGAGTAATGCCGCTTCATTTCGACGACGGCTGTGAAATTTTCAGGGGAAAAGATAAAAAAACTTTGAAATATTCAATTTCACCCGATTTTATGGCATTTCAATACAAATGACGACGATGGGCCTGGCGCTTGAAAATAACTTGTTTTCATAGGAGAAATAGCAAAAAGTCGGATGTGGAACAGGCCCGTGAAAGGGTAACTTTTCTGCCTGCAAGAAGTTCCGTATGAAAATCGCGAAATTCTCATTTTTCAGAAAATAGGCGCTTCTTCAGGTCCTGTTTTGAAAAAAAGCGACCAGTCCACTCCACTAAACAACAGTCATGTAGTTTGTAAAATAGTGAATGTAAACAACGGTATATATAGATATACGAATTGGTAATTTTGATACCAATAATTTATTTATGTAATACCAGTTGAATGCCTATTGACAGCCACTTTTACGGTCCCTAGAGTGTCCTCAGCGCAACGTTTCCAAAGGGAATTCGTGAGCTTGGACGTAAGGCAGATGCGGAAGCTTGGTGCGGGGCAGGGTACGCACGGCATTTTCCCCAGGCGGTTTTTGGAGAAGGACCGGCCAGGGAAATTGTTCTACAAGCGGCGCTATGCAGCGTCTTGTTGGTTGGATCTTGTTGTATTGGCGACTGTATCGAAAAAAAGGTTCTCCCCTTTGTCGGCCTGAAGCGACCTCAAGCCACAGCGTGGAGAAGTCAATGAAAAAAATGGCCTGCTCGAGGATTCCGGGGCCGCAATCGATGGGGAGAACGGTAAGTGAATAAAAATTTAACACCAATAGCATCTGCAGTTGCGCTGCTGGTCATGGCGGCAGCCATGCCGGCATACGCGCAGCAGGCAGATGACGCAGCTTCCAAAGCTGACGGCAAGAGCACCGACAAGGGCGGCATTGAACAGGTCACCATCAGCGGCATCCGCGGTTCCCTGCAAAAATCCCTGACGCAAAAGCGCAACGCCGATTCGCACGTGGAAGTCATCACCGCCGAAGATATCGGCAAGATGCCGGACAAGAACGTTGCCGATTCGTTGTCGCGGGTTCCAGGCGTCACCATCGGTAACGCCGGCGCCACCGAAGGCGGTTTCGACGAAGCGGACCGGGTCAGCATGCGCGGCACCAGCCCGAGCCTGACGCAAACGCTGATCAACGGCCACAACGTAGCGTCCGGCGACTGGTTCGTGCTGGACCAGTCGGGCCAGGTTGGCCGCAGCGTCAGCTATACGCTGCTGCCTTCCGAACTGGTTGGTTCGGTGGTGGTGCACAAGAGCTCCCAGGCCAGCCTGGTGGAAGGCGGGGTCGCCGGTTCGGTCGACATCATTACCCGCAAGCCGCTGGAGTTCAAGAAACAGTTCACGGCTGAAGCAACCCTGGGCGCCGTGTATGCCGATTTGCCGGGCAAGACCGATCCGCAGATCAGCGCATTGGTGAACTGGAAAAACGAAGCCAACACCTTCGGCATCTTGGTGCAGGCATTCTCGGAAGAACGCCATCTGCAACGGCAAGGACAGGAAATCCTGGGGTATACCCAGATCGCCGCGGGCAGCAAGATCGCCCTCGCGCACCCGGACCTGGCCGGAGTATATGCGCCTAACCTGATCAACTCCGCCCTGTTTGAGCAGCAGCGCAAGCGCACCGGCGGTTTGATCGATGCCCAGTTCAAGGTGAGCAACGACTTCTCGTTCGACGTCAATGCCTTCACTTCGGAAATGAAGGCGGCCAACTATAACCGCAGTTATGAATTCTGGGGTGCGCAGGTCATCAACGCCGGCGCCGGCCAGTCGCCGAATCCTGGTTACACGGTGAAGAACAACACGCTGACATCGGCTACGTTTGCTCCTGTAGCCGGCACCAACTACGGTGTCTACGACCAGATATCACGTCCTGACGAAAGCGCCAGCTCAAACTTCGTCGAGCTTGGCACCAAGTGGCGCGCAACCGATTCGCTGACCTTCACCACCAAGCTGGGCACTTCCGCCGGCGAAGGCAAGACGCCTACCCAAAACGTCGCGGAATGGAACGTCGGCGTCGGCGCCGGAGCCGGTTACCAATTGAACGGCACGGGCACCGCCGCCAACTGGAACCTGGGAGCGACCAACAACTCCAGCCCTGCCGGTGCGCAATTCGGCTGGATCTTCGGCGACCAGAACATCAACGTCAAGGACAAGGAAAACTGGGCCCAGGCTGACGGCGAGTATTCCACTGACTGGGGTACCTTGAAGACAGTGCAGTTTGGTTTGCGCTATAACGACCACAAACGCAGCTCCGATGGCGTGATCGGTCAAGGACCGCTGAATGCGGGCAACACCGGCGCAGCAAATTCTGCCGCCAATCCGGCCAATTTCCCGCAGGGTTATCAAAACTTCCCAGGCAATTTCGGCAGCGGCCTCGGCAGTGGTTTCCCGACCAACGTGTGGTATTACTCGCCGGGCCAGCTGGCGGCATACAACGCCTTCACCAATCGCGATCCGGTCACGCGTGAAGACTGGAATTCGGAGTTTTCGGTCAAGGAAAAAAACACTGCCGGTTACCTGCAAGGCAATTTCGAAGGCGATCGCTGGAGCGGGAATCTCGGCTTGCGCGTAGTCCAGACCAAGGAGAGCGTCATCTCCAACGTCGCCTCGCTAGCTACCGCGCCGGGCGCGATCACGACTTCCGCTTTCGGTCCGTTCGTTCGGCAGCACGACGATAACAGCTACGTCGATGTGCTGCCAAGCATGAACTTGAAGTTCGACCTGAGCAAGGATGTGATTGCCCGTTTTGCCGCATCCAAGACCATGACCCGTCCGGACTATTCGGCACTGGCCGGCCAGGTATCGTTGTCGCCCCCGGCCCAGTTTGGCGCGATCGGTTCCGGCACCGGCGGTAATCCAAACCTGAAGCCAATCACGTCGAACAACTTCGATGCGTCGCTGGAATGGTACTTCGCTCCGCGTTCCCTGGTGTCGGCAAGTATCTTCAACATGAACCTGACCAGCTATGTCGGCCTGGGCACCGTCACCAGAAGTTATGTCACCAGCACGCCTGACCATCCTGCCAACTATCTGGCGGATTACCAGCTGACAGTGCCGGTCAACACCAGCGGCACGGTGAACGGCATCGAACTCGCGTATGAAATGCCGTTGGGTAAAAACTTCGGTTTTGCCACCAACGCGACTTTCATCAACGCCTATGACGCTAGCAACGGTCCTCTGGTCGGCGCATCGAAGCGTACCGCCAACCTGACGGCTTATTATGAAGATGAACGCTTCAATGCCCGCATCTCCTACAACTACCGTAGCAGTTTCTACAGTGGCCTGGATCGCAGCACGGCGTTCTATCAAGCCGGCGTCGGCACCCTGGCGATGTCGTTGGGCTACAAGTACAGCGAACAGCTGTCCTTCACGCTGGATGCACAGAACCTGAACGACCCGACCTTGAAGTACTACGCGCTCAATGAAGACCAGCCGCGTGCGTTCTACAAGAACGGCCGGCAGTTCTACCTGAATGCGCATCTGAAGTTCTAGCAGCAGGAAGCCGGCATGCCGCCGTCCAGCAGCGGCATGCCGGTGGTTTCAGATCGAAGTGAGAGTTGACGTCGATTTCGCCGTGAGAGCGCAGACGACCGGATGTTGTTGTGGTGCGCTTGAATGCAAGACGCTCTCCGGTTTTTTTTACCAATGCAGATGAAACTGACGATATGCGGGCAGATCGCACAGATCGGGCCGGCAACAGATCAGGCGCCAGGCGGACGGCATAGCCAATATCGAGATTGCCGGAACCCAGGCGAATAAACAGGAGTCGTTGTATGGATTTCACGCAGGATGGGAAAAATCCCTCGAATAACGTAGTTGGCATCAGCGTGGTTGTTGTTCTGCATGTCCTTATTGTTTATGCGTTGCTTACAGGGCTTGCCCGTAAGGTTGTAGAAGTGATCCAGCAGCCGGTCGAGACCAAGATCATCGAAGAGTTCAAGCCGCCGCCACCGCCGCCGCCGGACAAGCCGGTGCCGCCGCCGCCAAAATCGGTCGCGCCGCCACCGCCGTTCGTTCCCCCGCCAGAGGTAAAGGTAACGCCGCCGCCGCAAGATAACGTGATTGCCGCGGTAACAAACGTCAAGCCGCCGACCAATGACTTGCCTACTTCGGTAGCGCAGCCGTCGGCTGCGGGCGAGGCTGGGCCGGCGCATACCAGCGCCAAGATTGCAGGAAATTGCGAGAAGCCGGAATACCCGCGGTCGTCCTTGCGCAATGAAGAAGAGGGCATGGTGACGGTCAAGCTGACCATCGGCGCCGACGGCAACGTCCTTGATTCTGCGGTTGAAAAAAG
>NZ_JBANDC010000033.1:0-25023 GCF_038896935.1 Collimonas rhizosphaerae | reverse complement strand
TTTGCTTTCATGGGTTCCTCTCGAGGACATATTGTCCCCTATTTGAGATGTCCATCAAAGCCGGGCTACCTCAGAGTGAATTTTCTGCGCGCTTTTTGCAGAAACTTCACTCTGACCCCAGATGACTCTCATGTATGATTTCAATACGCCTGACAAACGCAGCTAACTGGGGTCGGAGTGAACTTTCTGCGTGCCTTTGCAGAAAATTCACTCCGCCTCCAGACGACTCCGCCGTGGCGATGTCTTGAATGATGAAACTCTCGAGAGTAAGAGGATAAAAATGCAACTAGCATGGCTGGAGGATTTTGTCGAATTGGCTCGGACACGCAATTTTTCCCGGGCCGCGGAAAATCGTTTTGTCACATCTCCAGCCTTCGGCCGCCGCATCCGCGCACTGGAAGAATGGGTCGGCGCACCGCTGGCGGAACGCAAACAGCCGGTTTCCCTGACGGCGGCCGGTGTGCTGTTTCTGGACGCGGCGGCCCATTCGCTGGATGTCTTGCATGCAGCTCGCGCCCAGCTGCAAAACACCGCGCCGCATTCCGAGGAGACCTTGAGAATTGCGACAGGCCGGACGCTAGCGAAAACCTTTTTCCCCGACTGGTGTGAATCCATCAACCGGCGTTTCGGTCCATTCCTGGTGTCTCTCAGCACCGGCGGAGCACAGGAGGGCATCATGCGCCTGTCGTCCGGCGACGTCGATTTGCTGTTGAGCTACGGCAGCCCGTCTACCCGGCTGCTGATCGATCCCAAGCTTTATGAATCCATCTTGCTGGATCACGAAGTGTTGTTGCCCGTCAGTGCGCCGGATGCAAAAGGACGTCCTCAATTTCGCATTTCTCCCGCCAGCGATACACCGATTCCCTGGCTAGCCTATTCTCCGTCATTGACTCTGCGCAGCGTGCTGTCCCAGCACCTGGCGGGTCTGCCGCACAAATTACCGCTGCACATGGTCTGTCAGGCCGATTCTTACGAAGCGATTCTGGAAATGGCCAAGCGTGGCGCTGGCTTGACCTGGTTGCCGCAGAGGCTGGTGCAGGACGAATTGAAGCAGGGTCACTTGACGGTCGCCGGCGACACCACCATGCGCGTCAGCTTCGATATTTCACTGTACCGCTCGCGCCGCAGCAGCAATGCGCGGGTGGATGCAATCTGGCAGGGTCTGTCATCGGCGGCAAAGGACAATAAATAAATAAATAAATAAATAACATGATTTTCATGGCGCATCGCACCGCTTACGTGCGCCGCGGCACCAAATAAGTCATTTTGCAGCAGTGTGCAGCACCAGTTGCGTGCACCTCAAATTGACTACGCTGAATGAGCAGCGATCGCTGCCGAAATAGCAATGAGCACGAAAAACGTCGCCCTACACTTCTCGCTCATTACAATTCCGGAGATATCTCATGTCAGCACAGTTTCATTCAACCGACATAGGCGCAATGCCGGTCGCAAGGCGTAATCCCTGGAAAGAAATCTGCGCAGCCAGCATCGGCAACGCGCTGGAATTTTACGATTTGCTGATCTACGGATATTTCGCGATTGTGATAGGAAAATTGTTTTTCCCCGCCGCGGACGAGACCACGTCTTTGCTGCTCAGCGTCGGCACATTCGGCATTTCCTTCGTCATGCGCCCGCTCGGCGCCGTTATCCTTGGTTCGTATGCTGACCGGGCCGGGCGCAAGGCATCGCTGACGCTGTCGATTCTTTTCATGATGGCAGGCACGGCGATGATTGCCTTCGCACCGACCTATTCCCAGATCGGCATCCTGTCACCGTTGATCGTCATCGCTGCCCGTATGTTGCAAGGCTTTTCAACCGGAGGAGAATTCGGCGCGGCGACCGCTTTCATGGTTGAGCACGCGGACGCCAAGCGGCGCGGCTTCTTCGCCAGCTGGCAATTATCGACACAAGGTCTGGCCACGGTGCTTGCCGCCGGCGTCAGCGCGCTTCTCAGTTATGCGTTGACGGAGAACCAGTTGGAGGATTGGGGCTGGCGGGTCGCCTTTTGCGTTGGCTTGCTGATAGGACCAGTCGGCCTGTATATCCGCAGCCAGATCGACGAAACGCCGGAGTTCAAGAAACTTGCCGCCGTCAAGCCGGAGAAATCGCCGTTGCGGGTAGTACTGGTTAACGATCGTCTGAATCTGTTGCTGGGTATCGGCGTGGTTGCTGGAGCGACTGCATTCAACTACGTCCACAAAGTATACATGCCGACTTACGCGTTGAAGCAATTGCATATTCCAGCGACCTCTTCATTTCTCGGCGCGATGGTGACAGGTTTCATCCTGATGGTGACGGCGCCGATGTTCGGCACACTGTCAGATCGCTATGGACGATTCCGGGTACTGTCAATTGCGATGATGATGATCGGCGCCACTTCATACCCCTTATTCCTGATGTTGACCACCTGGCCGACGGTGACGACCCTGATCATGGTGCAGGCGGTAGTCGGCCTGCTGCTCGCCGCGTGCCTTGGACCGATACCGGCAATGCTGTCGGACATTTTTCCGACCAGCACCCGCGGCACAGGATTAGCGCTTAGCTACAATTTTTCAGTGACCATATTCGGCGGCTTTTCACCTCTGATCGTTACCTGGATGATCGCTTTCAGCAACAACAAGATGGCGCCCAGTTTTTATGTAATGGCAACCGGATTGATCAGCATTGTCGCGGTGCTTGCACTGGGCCGCCGGATGGCGCGCCGCAAGGCATTTTGACATCCTGATTTCTGTCGTTTCGCCTTCACGTTCATTCACATTATTTCTGCCGGATCGCCATTAGCATCCGGCATTTTTTTTCAAGCAGGAGTGGAATCTATGAATACCTTGGAACAAATTCGCGCCAAATTGCAAGTCTATCCAATGGAGGTGAAGTTTCCCGACATCCGCAGATGGCAGCACGGAAATACCGGCGTGGATTACGTGCATGCATTTGACAGCGGCCTGGCCGGTCCGCACGTGATGATCATGGCGCTAACGCACGGCAACGAAGTCAGCGGTGCGATCGCGGTCGACAAACTGCTGCGCGCCGAATTGCGCCCGCTTAAAGGCCGCATCACACTCGGTTTTGCGAATGTCGAGGCCTATCATCGTTTCGATAGCAAGAATCCGGATGCAACCCGCTTTATCGATGAAGATTTGAATCGCGTCTGGTCGCCATCCCGCTTCGACAGCTGCGACGACACCTTGGAATTACGCCGTGCGCGGGAATTACGTCCAATTATCGACAGTGTCGATTTTTTGCTGGATCTGCATTCGATGCACGAGGAAGCACCGCCATTACTGTTAAGCGGGCCGTTGCAAAAAGGCATTCGCTTCGCTGAGGAAACCGGTATCCCGGAACATGTGATCGTCGATGTCGGCCATCCGAACGGAAAGCGGATGCGTGATTATGGCGGCTTTGGCGACGCGGCCAGCTCCAAGAATGCGTTGCTGATCGAGACCGGACAGCATTTTTCACTCCAGAGCCAGGACGTTGCACTGGATGCCGCGTCGCGCTTCCTGATCAAGACCGGAGTCGTCGCGGCAACCAAGCTGGACAATTTTTTGACGCCTGGCAAAATCTTGAGCCAGCACTTTTTCCAGGTAACCCAGCCGATCGTCGCCGACACGATAGATTTTGAATTTACGCAAGATTTCCGCGGGTTGGAGTTGATCGAGCATGCCGGCACCGTCATCGCGCGTGACGGCGGACGGGAAATTTTCACGCCTTACGACAACTGCGTCATCATCATGCCTTCGCTGCGCCATCTGGCCCCTGGCGTAACGGTGATGCGCCTGGCCAAGGTGCTTGACGATAGATAACCGGCGACGGCGGCCTTGGGCTCACGGGGAAAATTCGGGCAGATCGGCGGCGGGTTGACAAAAATACGAGATTATTTCCATTGTTTTTCACAATTGGAAATCCATCCACCTATTCAATGGTAAGAACTCAAAATGCGACGTAGACAGCTTGTCATCAGATTGGCCGCATTCGCGGCAGCGGCGCATTTATCCTTTTCGGTGCATGCCGCCGAGCCGGCCGATATCGTTCTTGGTCAATCCGCTCCGTTAAGCGGGAGCTTCAGTGAAATGGGGGAAGCCTATCGAGACGGCGCGCAAATCTACTTTGAAAAAATCAACAAGGAAGGCGGCGTAAATGGCCGGCGCATCCGTTTAATCACTTTGGACGACGGCTATGACGCCAAACGCGCCCAAGCCAACACCACAGAATTGATCGAACATCATCAGGCGCTGGCGTTGTTCGGCCACATGTTCACCAATACCGTCTTCGCTTCGCTGCCGATGGCCACTGCTGCCGGCGTACCTTATGTAGCGCCGTATGCCGGCAATGAGTCACTATATGCACGGCCGGCAAATCACATCCTGTTCATGACGCGAGCCAGCTATTCCAATGAACTGGACGCTCTGCTGCGCCATGTACAGGCAATGGGATTATCGCGGGTGGCGCTGGCGCGCTACGATAGCGCCGGCGGTGTCGCTTTGCAAAAAGACCTGGAAGAAAAATTGAAGGAAATCAAGCTGGCGCCGGTCGGCGTCGCGACGATGCGGCTCAATTCACTGCAACCGGCCGACGCGGTGCTCAAGATAGTAAATATGCATCCGCAAGCGATCATACTCGGCGTCTCCGGCGATGACGCCGTAGCCTTTGTGCAGCAATTCAATCAGGCCGCCAATAAGGTGCCGGTCCAATTCCTCGCGCGCAGTCTTATCGGCGGACATCAACTGGCTGTAAAACTGGGCAAAGAAAGCAGAGGTATCGTGATATCACAAGTGGCGCCCTCGCCGTTCAACGGCGAGACCCATATCTCCCGTGAATATCAGGCTGCGTTGAAATCTGCGAACGCAGCGGGACGTAAATTGATAGCGAGCTATATCGGTTTTGACGGCTACATCGCAGCGAAAGTAATAGTCGAAGGGCTAAGGCGCGCCGGTCCGAATCCCGGCAGGCCGGCCCTGACCAAGGCACTGGAAACGATGCATCACTGGGATGCCGGCGATTTCATCGTGAATTACGATGAAAGCGACCATACAGGCTCGAAATTCGTCACGGTTACAGTGATCGGCGCGGGCGGCCATTTCATCGAATGACCTGGAAAGTGCAGAAACGCCGGTCATGTTTCTGCACTTTTCCCCCAGGCCGGGATTCAATTCATGAAGAACGCGATGCCTTGGTTTACCGCACACGCATAGCTGATTTGCTCAGCCTTGCGGGTATATGACGGCAACGAAAACACATCCATCGTAAACGTCACGGCTTGATCCGGCTTGACCTGATAGCGCAGGAACTGCCAGATAGGCTGGCCGCTACGGTCAACCGTGGCATGGCCGTCGGCGAAACTGAGCGTGCCGTCCGCAAGAATCCGGTATGCGTCAATCTTGAGGCCGCCGCGGACCGTGCCGGGGGATGTGGCGCCAGCGCCAGGATTACATTTTGCAAGATCCAGCGCCACCGAGACCGGCGCACCTCGGCCGAGAGCATTTTCCACTTCGGCCAGACTTGATAATTGCACTGTCGGATTGGCATGGACGGAAAGCGCAAACGCCATGCCAGAAATTGCGATAAATAGACTACGAAGCATGCAAGCCCCTCTTCTACAAGTTATAAAAACGGATGAATCCCAGGCAGAATGCATTGGCCTGCCGCTATTGCCCAGCCTTTATGTGCCGCACGCTGCTGATATAGCTTGATGCGGCCAGCGGCACGAATCCGGAAAAGCGTGCGTAACGGTCGCCGTTCTCGAACAGATAACTGGCGAACGCCGTGACTTCAGGTTTGGCTAATGCCGATTGAGCGATGTACACATACAGCAGCCGGGTTAACGGCTCATAGGCTCCCGACAGCACCGAGCTGGCATCCGGTATGACGGCCCCTTTTCCAAAATTGACTGGCACCGGACGGACATTGGCCTTGTGTTCGACCAACGCACCAAAAGAAACGAAGCCGATGGCGTTGATATCTTCCGATACAGCATCGATGATCTTGCCATGGTCGCTGAATATCGTGGAGTCGCCACGCAAGAAACCGCGCATGGCATTCACGCGCTCCGTGAAGAACATGGTCGTCCCTGACTTGGTGTCGGGCGATACGATTTTGAGCGGCGCATCGTTGTAGGCGATTCTCACCTGATTCCAGCGTGTTATCTTGCCGAAAGACTCGGTATGAAAAATCGTTTTCAACTCTGCCATCGTCAAGTCATTGGCCCAATTGTTCGATTTGTTGACGATCACCGCGACGGCGTCGTAGGCGATGGGCAGCTCGATATAGGAAATCTTTTTGTCCGCGCATACTTTGGCTTGATCGGCCTGTATCTTGCTCGATGCCGGCACGATATCAGCCGCGCCTCTGCAAAGGTCCTTGAATCCGATGCTGGTTCCCTTGAATTCGGCCTTGATATCGCTTTTACCGCCGCGCTGATATTGAGCAACGGCAGTGGTGATCAGATTTTCTTCCGTGTCGGAACCCGAAATACGAACCTCGGCATGCGCCAATGTCGACATCAGTCCAAAAACAAAAAACGGCGTAGCGCTAGCCAAGCGGAGATACTTGCTGCAAATTTTCATCTTGCCTGCTTTCGTATTGTTGATATTTTTCACAAACCCATTTTCTTTTGTCGCATACGCCAGCCCCGCACAAGCCTTGCCTCGGGAGGCGAGAAAAACATGGATTCGTGAGCCGCCGGCGCGATGCATGAATAAGCCAGTATGCCGTGGCGGGTGTGGAAAGCTATCGGGAAAGGTAGGTTTTTGGGTAGGGGTTTTCCTACGGTCTGCGCCACCTGTTTACGCCTGCACCAATCACGTTCGTGCGCGGCGATAATTATTCGCTTTCCTGCGTGTCTATGACCGTTCGCGTTGAATAACATGGCTGTTCGAACATTCCACCGTAGCGAAGACCAAGGAGGCGTCAATGGGCGGTTGCATTTCCAGAATTTCAGCAGCGCATCAGGCGGGCGATGACAGAATCTCTTCGCACGAGCAAGTCGAGCGACGGCCGGCGACGACCCGTGGCACGATTCGGCAAGCCAGTGCGCCGAACGGACTTCCCCCGGGCAGGAGCCTCGCTGAGCGGACTAAAGCTGCGGCAACCATCCAGGCGCACTGGCATGGAGGGCAGCAGCGAGACATCAACGCGAGCGAGGCGCAAGGCCACGCGCCTTATCGGAACGAGACGCACTATAAAATGGCCACCAATGGCTATTCCGGCGAGGCGCTGCATGCGGATGGTCCGCATGGCCCGCGCGGCAACAACGGATGGCTGGCCTACGCCTGGGCACATACAGCTCCGCGGAATTCGTTGGCGCTGCTTCACAGCTTCCAGAGAAAGGATAAGCTGGCTGAGGCGAAGCAGGCCCTCTACAACGGTGCGGAACCGGACGGTGTGATCTATGCCCCGAACGGGACTCACGACATGCGCGTCAACTCGGCATGGATGCTGGGGTTGGCCCATAACCAGACGCCTGCCGTGATGACGGCCGAACTGGACGATGTGACCGTCGTGCGCAGCAGCGCCCGCAACCATGCGCCTGTAGAGGAGCAGACGACGGACTCGAATCTTTCGGCTCTGGCTCGGGAGGTCGTCGGAATGACGCAGAGCGGGCATTTCCGCGTCGGCGATCCTCTACACGAAATGCAAGTGCTCGTTCCCAATCCCAGCGCAGCCAAGGCCACGCTGAACGATTTCAAGACACCTTTCGGCATGCCGCAAGACGAATTGAAGAGGAAGCTTGACGATGCGGGCCTAAACACCAGCGGCCTGAGCGGCTGAAGAGACGGCCGTGTGCCGGCCTCTGAACACATCGATGAGATAGTCATACGGATTGATGTCAAGCCGGCATGCTAATAGCGGGGGCCCGATCTCAAGCCTCCGCACCCGGCGCACCCGATGTACTCTTCATCTTGACCAGCATGGACTACGCTGCGGGTCCCCGATTGTCCTCCGGCATGTCGATCACGTGATACTCCGCTCCAGCGGCCATGGGCGGATTGGATTGATGAATCACGTCGCCAACCCTATTCGCTGCCTCACCTGCTCTATCGATTGCGGTATCAGCGAGAACATCGGTCATTGTCCATGCCGCAAATACCGGTGCGCTGGTGATCGTCCCGACGGTTTGCTGGATGGCGGAGATGCTGGCCGGGTCCAGGCCTGCCTTTTTCGCTGCGATTCCGGCCGCGGCCTTTGCTGCTGAGACCCCGGCAAAACCGCCGGCCAATACACCGTTCGTCAAGATACGTTTGGCCGTCAATAGTTCACGCGTCCCGCTGAGCGTGTCCATCGCGATATCCACAGGCAATCTGGCGGCACGCTTCAATCCATTGATGCCGGCGCCGGTCCATGTGGCTTTTTTCAGGCTATCAAAATGCATTTCCCAATCAGGACGGCCGAGCAGATATTCAGGGCCGACACGATGATTCTTCTCATTGAACGCATTCATGGCGACATATGCAGCGGCGCCGGCGACGGGACCTCCAGCAGCAGCTATCCAGGAGTCGACCTCGGTTGCCGCAGCCGCGCCCGCTTTCTTGGCAACCGCTGGAACCACGGCATTTCGCAGGATGTTGCGCCCGGTATAGGTCTGAAACGAAGCCGAAATTTCGAGCGCTTGCTTCATCAGATTGCCTGTCGCTCCTTTTGCTTCAGCCATCACCGGCTCCAGCTGTTCCGCGTCCGCTTTCATCCATTGGGTATTGCCGGTCGATTTCTCCAGAATTTTTGCGCCCACGGTATCTGCGGCGCCAGAAAACACGCCGGCAATTGCGCCACCTTGTGCCGGTGTTTTTGCAGCCGCAGTCAATACCTGCTTGGCGTCCAGCAATCTTGATGCAATCCCAAACGGGACTGATCTCACGTAGCCAACGGCAGCCTGCGCAACGCGATCCATGTTAGTTCCCTTTGACAGGATCTGATGGATAGTTTCAGGTGTTTCGCCTTTTGCATCGAGCCTGTCTGCTCTCTCGTTGATCAATAATTCGAAAGCTTCATGATTGCCTTCGTTAATATGCGGCGCAAATATTTCTCGCAGTTGCGTTGAGATCGCATCCCTGTTCGGAATCTGAATGACTTCCTGTCCCAGCTGAATGTTTTCAGCATCCGATGGTGCAGTTGGTCCAGCCTCGTCTGCACGCATGCCTCCCATTTCAATTGCAATATGGGACGCCCCGGCCATTGCCGAGCTTTCCGCAGTGGAGGAAAGAGGTGCCTTCGCAGTTGAGGACGAACCAAAAAAATGTTTTCCGGAGAAAATGGTGGAGAGCTTTTTGCGGCTGGCGGCAGTTTTCGGAATCAGCGGCTGCGGCGAACCTTCAGCAATTGGAGAGCCCCCGATTCGGGAAAGCGCCAACTGCTCATCGGAAGTTATTTTTTTCCCCTTGGCAGAGAGCAGGTCGAGATTCAACTCCCCGCTGTAATGCCGAGCCGAAGAACCGGCGGTGGCCCGCCCGCTCCCGCTTCTGCTTGACGATGTTGAAATTCGCCTGCCGCTATCTGTGCGTCCTTCAAATCCGATACTGGAAGACACTGATATCCTGGCGCTTTCCACTCTTCCTTCATGGCCTATGCTGGAGGACACTGAATGCCGGTTACTGCCGGCATTCAACTCTGCAAGCCGCGTTAATTCGCCTGAGAGCGCAATCGGGCTGCGCGATCTCGACCTTTGGCTGGAACCGCTTGTACTCGTTTCGACATTCTGGGCAGTCTCTGTGTCCTCGGACGCAATCGTGGACAGGGGTAGGTTTTGTATATGCATTTCTGATGCTCCATAAAAGGCCGTCAAGGGCCTGGTCATAATTTCCTGTCAAATAGTCTCGTTTCTCAATCGATATTTGCCAACCGACATTCAATCGCTCTGTATTTCCTATTGGAAATTTTTATTTCATCCTCATGCTGCGACATCCGACCAGCCAACCTCTCCAGGATGCGAAGCAAAGTAGCCCTGAACGAATAGATGCTTAAGATGCCATCAGTGCGTAACAAAGAATCGGAAGCCGGGCAATTTTGAGCGATTGTCAATAGTTTTCGGAACAGGCGTTTTCATTTCGCGGCAGCAAATTTCGTTGGACACTTGTTCCGGAATAATCCGCCAAAGCGCTGTTCGCGCGAGCCCGCAGGTTTGTCATCGATGATGTCTAGCGCCCGGCCCGCGTTTCCGAAATCCGGAACATGGCTACCCTCGTGCGGGCGTCAGCTATCGATTGACCGGATCTTCGGCGCTGTCGGCCGTGCAGGCTGCCTAGGACTCGTCTCCATAAACACCCAAATACCTTTTCGGGAGAAATGCAATGCCGAGCGGAAGAATCAGTGATCATCACGCCCCCATATCGTCGGAACCGGCTATCGCCGCACGGGAAGAGAGCGGCGCCAATGCCGGTGAGCGCTTAAGCGCACGAGGTCGGGAACGCGCAGGGTCGTCGGCGGCGGCACTGGGAGAGTTGCCACGCCTGTCGGCCCGTCACGCGCAGACCCAGCCGGCCTCCTCCGGACGATCAAGGCGCACTGCGTCGCTTCCGCAGGCCCCGGCGGGTAATGCATTGACCGTCGAGGACCACGAAAAAACGGTGAAGACTGCGCTGAAATATGGCGACCTGTGGCAGACGCTGGTGAATGGATCTAAGACGCATCTGCCGCAGCGATTGAAGCTCGCTGAAGCAGGTATCAAGTCCGCCGGGTCCGGCCTGGAAGGACTAGAGGGACTGAAAGGGAAAATCGCTGATGACCGATACGAAGCAATAAAAGGCGTCTTTCACGTGCGTCGCGCTCAGTCGGCCGAGTACGGCGTCGATACAAGCTCGGATCAGGTTGCTCAGTGGTCTTGGCAAGGAGCGCAACGCGCCCAAGGGTCTTCATCTGATGGTGGAGAGGAACTGATCGAAACGCAGGAAGAGTTGGCCGCCATGGACCGGGCGCTCAACGAGCTGCAGGGCTTTCGCGAGGTGGTTACGAAGCATGGCGGCATCCTGCACGAATTCGTTCGTCGGTGTGAACAGCCCGAGACCCATGAGAATATGCTGGTGCAACTGGCTGTCGTCAGAGCCGGTGCGGCCACGGCCAGGAAAGCGTTGCTGGCAATCGCCGGCAAGGAGGTTACGGTCAACGTCGATCGCCTGGTCATGCTTTGCCTGCGCTCCGGCGGCGCGCAGTATTTCCATCTCATGCAGCGCGTGATGGAACTCCTGGACGCCATATCCAATCGGCGCAGCGATACCGAGCAAGCGATAAAAGCCCTTGAACGAGGTGACGAACTCAATCCAGGGCAGCGGAGCGAGTACCAGGCGCTCGCCGCCGCATATGCCGACCAGCTTAACGCTGTAGGAGAGCTTTTTTGCCTGGATGCCGCCAGCATGCTGGAAATGAGTGACAACTCCGGGATTTGGCAATATTCGCTGGAGATGGCCCATTCCATTTCCGCGTATCAAGCGTGCTTGCGCGAGGTATGCGAGCCGCACCACGGTGACACTCCTTCCACAGCGTTGCCGGAAGCGTCGCCCGAGAGGTCGGCGAGTGTGTCGGCGAATACACCAGCATGGCCGATTTCGGCGGGAGCTCCCGCCCGATCGAACAAGGCGGCATCCGGCAAGGCCAAGAAGTCGCACGGACGCGGCAAGCAACTGCCGAAGCAAGCCGCTGCCCGTCCGTCGCCCGTCGCGGCATCGGCGCCTCATGCCCAAGCCGAGACTGCCGTATCGGCCCAGCGTGTTGAAATTCATGCTGACATTCCCGTTGAAATTCCTGCACAGTCTCCGGCATCGGAGCCGCACGACGGCCTCCAAGGGATGATCGAGCGGACCTTGCGAAGGTGTCCGATCGACCTCGATGTCGCGAAGAGCTTGGGCGGCGATGTCGTCGCCATTGCCCGATCGATAAAGAAAAACACGGGAAGCATTGAGGCGCTGAACGGTCCGAGGGACGATCCAATGGATGTAGCCGACTTCGTCCGTTCGTCGGCGAAAAACTGGTTCGGCGACATCGCCCGTCTGCACGCAACGAGCGACGAGGCACGCAAGTCTCCGGCTGTCGATAAGGCCACCATCGAATTGCTCGGGAGCCGCTTGCAGGCGCTGGAAATAATTCACCAGGGCATGGACATTCGAGAAGGGGATGCGCTCAAGCGCCATAAATTCCCCAAGGGAAAACACGTGAGCCGCTTGCTGCAATTAGGTGAGATTGAAAGCGTACGCCCCCCGGCTCAATTGCCGTCGGATAAAGATACGCTCTACGAAATACGCATCCAGCCCAAACCGTTGTCTAGCGGCGAACGGGCGGCGCCAGTGTTCCTGCACTTGCATAGCGACAAATACGTCAGTGGCAAGGAGGTATTGAAGCTGCCACTCCGTGCATTCACCGCAGCGCATCTGAAGACGGATGAACAAAAAAACCTGGGGCCGAAGTACGACGCAATGTCGCGCGCATTGCGTAAATACGACGAAAATATCCATAAATCCGACGAAAAGATTCACCGCGGTTATGTCACTTCGGCGTTGCTTGACCAGCTGCGGAACTGGGTTCATGGCTAGAAGCCGGCGACGCCCGGTACAGCAGCAAACATGCGCGGAACCAAGACCAGGCAATATCTTCGGTCCGCCCTTCCGAGTTATCCTGCTCTCCCGTCACGGCATCAGCACGACGGCTTTCACCAACGAACGAAGTAAAAGCGCGGCCTGGGTGGGCGTCATCAATAACGCGGGCTCTGCATTCGACCGCTTCGACGATTTTTGAACCGACCTGAGACGTTCACTTCGCCAAACGAAACCTCGGTTCGCATTGCCGTGCGACGCTAGAGGGCGTCGACATAGGCTGTCCTTGCTCCATCAGGAGACGAACCGAGAACCAGGCTTCCCGGTTTCCAGGCGGAACACGATGCGCACCAGGGAGTTCAACCTGACATGTATCCGATATTCCGTGAAAAATGCCTTGGCGCCATGTAACTCCGCAACGTAAGCCGGATGTCCAGCAGCAGGCTGATGATAGCTTTTCTGATCCAATACCAACGAGGAGACAAGAATGCATAAAAAAGTAACAGACTCAGTCCGATCATATTCAATGCCCCACATATCTCAGGAGGAAGCCACCTCCAGTCGAGAACAGACGCCCCAGTCTAGCCGGCAGAAGTCTCGGCAGAGCACCGACTTCCTGCGCAGCAACCTGCCGCCGGCTCCTCGCCTCAAGGAGCGAAGCGATGAAGGCGAAACCAGCCGGCTCTTCGGAGGCAGGTCGTCGGCTCCTGTCTCGGCTCGGTTCGATTCGGCACGCCTTAGTAGCGTGCTAGGCCGCTCGCCCCTCGATCAGCATCAGTCGAGGTCAGAGATCGGCGCCCCAGAATCTTCCCACGCCAGCACCAGCAGCACAACCGACCTGGAGTCTGGCGTCGTCGGACATCCCGCGGTCGAGCATCAGACGGGGACAGCCCCAGCTGCAGCTGCGGCCGCGGACGGCTCTGGTCTTTCCGCCTCCGAAAAACGCAATGCCGGACTCTCGTCGGTCATGCAGCAATTCCTCGTCAGCGGCATGAGTTGGGGTATTTCCCGCAAGCTGTTCGAGGAATTCGTTCCGGCAATCGGACAACTGATCGGCGGCAAGACCAGTGCCACCGCGGGTGCCGCCTACGGGCAGATTGCCGGTGCGGCACTTGGCAACCTGCTTGGTGGCGTCGCACTGGGCACCGCACACTACATGACCGAGCATGGCGTGAAAAAGATCAGGCTCGCCATCGGCAAAGGCAGCGAATATGCACCCAAGGTCTCCGGCGAAGCGATGAAACAAGCCATTTTCATCGCCACGTTCACTACCTTCATGGCCTGCAAAAGCATGGCAAGATCATCCCTTCCCAAGCAAAAAAACGGAGAAGAGGACGCCGCGCTTGCCTATGCATTGGACATCGCATTTTCAGCGTTCGGCGGCGCCGCAGCAGAGGGCATTACGCAGTCGCTAGCCAAGGGCTTCGGCAAGATCTCGGCGAATTGGTCGTGGGACGAGCTCAAATCACGGGTGATCGGAGGAACTGCAGCCGGAGCGGCCAGCGCCATGGGAGACATCAGCACAGACATCACCAAGGCAAGGAGCGATCTTCCCGGCAGTTCGCTCGCCGCAGCCGGCCTGGGCGGCGCGATGAACAGCGTCATGGCGCTGGGATCCTGGTTCCTGGTCCGAAAAGTGATGAACGATTATTACACGGCCCGAACCTCGCACAGCACTGCGGCATCTGGCGCCACCCGGCCGGAGCCGAGTCGGAACGCAGAAGCAGAGGCGGTGCCGATCAATCCACATGCAGTTTCGCCGGAAGAAATAATGCAATTGGAACAATTCGTCAACAGCAGCGCTCCTCTCACGACTGTCAGCGAATCGATGGCGGCCGTCCAGATGGCGGAACAGCTCGCCCGGGAATAATGTAAGCGTCAGCGCAATCTTTCGATTACCCATATCTTTCGGACGCGAGATTGAATCCTGGGGAAACGCTTATATGGACGGTCCTTGGAATGCAATGCATTAACTTGAATGTCGACGAAGGATTGTAGTCTTGCATACGGCTTGTTTGCACAGACGTTTTATCCTGCTTGCCTGAGGGTGTAATACGTTTGTGTAAACGGTCACTCATTAACTGTCCCAAACTCACATGACAACAAGTGACAATATTTGACATTCAAATATTGCAAATAAACAAGGCATGCCGATATCGTCAAAACATGACGGCCGAAAACCAACTCTGGAAATCCAAGCAGATCACGCTTGTGCGTGAACTCTTGCTGCTGGACCAGGCCGGATAAAGATGATCGAGAAGAATCTGCTTTTGACCTCCCCCTGAATGGCATGGAGTTTGCTTGCTCCAGCTCACCAACCACACCCGCCGGAAAAAAATCAACCGAGCGCCAATAAGATGCCATACAGCAACAATGTTTCTTGAGAATGCCAGAACAATCTGAAGTAATAAAGGCACTGCGTTGTTGGCTGAGAGCATTCGTATTTCTGTGCCAAATCTCTCTCCCGATGCTCGGAATTTGCCAGCAACTGCCACTGCACTACTACAGCCAAGAGGATGGACTACGCAATCTCGGGGTAACCACTCTCGTGCGGCAAGCGAACGGCTATATCTGGGTCGGCACGGAAAACGGCTTGTTCCGCTATGACGGTGCGCACTTTCAGCGGTTTGACATAAGCGACGAGACCGGCGCCCTTTATATTGCGGCGCTGCATGTCGATGCAAGCGACCGCTTGTGGGTCGGGACACTGAAAGGCTTGTATCAGTTGCAGGGTCAACGGCTCGCGCCCATGCAATTTAAAAATGCGGAGCTTGCTTTTCATTGGGGCCAGGTTTTTGCCCAGCTTGGCCCGGACCGTCTGCTGGCGTTAAGCAATAACACCATATGGCAGATCACGTCTGCGGACGGCGGAGTGACCTGGCAGGCGCGACAGTTTTTCAGCCCTGAACAGTTGCTGCAGCATCCAGAGATGCAAGCTCTTCACAGTCTCCATGTCGGACCAAAGGGGGACTTGTGGATGGGATGCGACCATTCGCTATGCCATTACGACCAAGGCAAGCTAGTCGTCCTCGGGAAAAATGACGGGCTGCCGGCCAAGCAATGGGGCGCCTTGCTGCACGACCGCCAAGGGACATTGTGGCTACGCGGTGAAAAACAGGTATTTGCATTGCCCGCCGATACCCGACTGTTCCTGAATCGCTCGCCACCGCAGGACGAACAAAAGAAACAGGAACGCGTTCCTCTTCTCGCCGAAGACCACAACGGCATGATGTTGAGCCAGCAAGATAGCGGCCTGATCCGCTGGGATGGCCGGAACTGGCAATCCTTCGCCGAAGCCAATGGATTGACCGTGGGCGACGGCATCAGCGCCATCCTGGAGGGGGGAGACAATGGCCTCTGGCTGGGATCAGCCGGACGTGGCCTGATTCATTGGCTCGGCTACCCCGACTGGGAAAACTGGACTTCGCGGCAAGGATTGCCTCACAACATTGTATGGTCTTTTTTACGCGACCAGGCTGGCCGGCTTCATGTTGGCACTCGCTCCGGATCGGCTGTACTGCAGAAAACAGGCGGCTTCTCCGTTTTGCAAGGCCGTTACGGCGGCAGTTCGCACGAGTGGATCAGCATGGTCGAAGATGGCAAAGGCCGTGCCTGGGCCACGACGCTTTCAGGAACCTTGGTGCGTCGAGAACCTGGCGCTACGCAAGACACGGTGATTGCCAAGCTGCCGGTGAGCAATGGCATATTTTTCGACAGGTCCGGACAGCTCTGGCTGAACACGCAGCGTGGACTCTATGTCATCAGGCATCCTGATGTAAGCAGCTTGCCGTTGCAGGTGACGGAAATATCGTCAGTGACAGGAGCCAAAGACGTCAATGTTTTCCACGGCTGCCAAAGCGCTTCCGGCGTCCTGTGGTTCGTCTCCGACAAAGGCCTGCTGCGGTTCGATGGCAAGCAATGGAGCAATCCCCGCTTTGCCGGAAACCGCTCCCCCCGGGGAGAGCCGAATACCGTTGCCTGTTCGAGCAAGGGCAATTTATGGCTGGCTAGCCTGGACGCAGGACTTTGGCGTGCGACGGAACAGGATGGGACGTTGGAAATCCGTGACATTACTCCGTCGCAGCTGCAAAGGCAAAGCGTTCTGGCGCTGCTTGAAGATAGTCGCGGCTGGCTCTGGGTTTCCAGCGATGCAGGTGTCGCTGTATGGAATCGCAATCAATGGCGGTTTTTTAATCAGCAAAGCGGCATGATCTGGAACGACAGCAATACCGACGCCCTGTATGAAGATCGCGATGGTTCGATATGGGTAGGAACCAGCAACGGCGCATCGCATATTTTGCAGCCGGAATCCCTGTTTTTACCGCTGTCCCTGAAGGTATTGGTGGAAAGCATCACCGGCGACGGCCAGCAGCTCCCGCCGGACAAGCCCATTCGTTTGCCATGGACATCCGGAGCGCTGAACTTCAGGTTCGCAGCGCTTTCGTTTCAGAATCATGAGGCAATCGCATTTCATTATCGAATGAAAGGTCTGGAGCAGAAATGGTCGCAGACCGCCACGCCTGAAGTACGCTACTCCGCTTTGCCGCCCGGTAGTTATCGTCTCCAGGTTACGGCAGAGAACGTCGCCATGCAGGCCTCTTCACCGATAGTCGAAATTGACATCGTGATTCTTGCGCCTTGGTGGCAGACCACGGTTTTCTATTATGTCTGCGGCGTACTTTTGCTGCTGGTGCCATTCTTGTTGCAGCGCAATCGCATCCGCCGATTGCTCGCCAGGCAGCGTTTGAAGGAACGATTGGCGCGCGAGCGCGCTTATGAACTCGAACAGTCGCGAGAAGAGGAGCGCAAGCACCTGACGCGCGAAATTCACGATGAGCTCGGCCAATACCTGTCGGCAATGCGCATGGGGGTTTCGGTGATCGGTATCGAGTTCGGGGAGAAAAATCCGGCATTGCAAGGGAAAGTCCAACGGCAAGTATCGCTGGTCGACAGCACCATCAAGATAGTACGCAACATTGTTTCCGCGTTACGTCCGGCTGCACTGGATATGGGGATGGTGCCTGCGTTGGAATGGCTGGCGAATGAATTTTCGGAAAACACCGGTATTCCATGCACTTTACTCGTCGATGAGAAGACAATCGTCCTGGACGAGAAACGAGCGACAACTTTTTTTCGCATTGTGCAGGAATCCCTGACCAATATCGGCCGTCATGCGCAAGCCAGCCTGGTGGAAATCAGGTTGAACAGAAAAGATACGCAATATTTGCTGGAAGTACGCGACAACGGCAAGGGTTTTGATCCTCTCCAGCGCAAGAAAAATTCATTCGGCCTGACCGGCATCCGGGAGCGGGCTTTTATGCTCGACGGCAGTGTCGACATAGTTAGTGCTCCGGGTGCCGGCACTACTATCCAGGTTCAAATTCCGGTTGAAGACGCCGGGAATGGAAAATGAACCGAGTTCGCCGCCAGAAATGGTTTTTCCAATGGATCACTGGCGTGGAAAATAGACTAATCCTGTTGGGCTTTGCCAAAACGACGGTCTATATATTGCGGAATGTTTACCGGGGTGACCACAACCACGGACGACGAATCGCCAACAGCCGATACGGGCAGCAACTTGTGGAAATGCATGATTTGGTGGCAGGCGTTCCTCAGGTCCTGCCGCAAGTCATGATGCAGTACCGCACTAATCTGCCCGCCTCGCAGCAGGCGAATATTGTCCCTGTCAAGGTCATGCGCGATGAAGCACTTCGGCGCTTTCCCCAAGGCATGCAGGACACGAAGTATCGCGACATTCCCACCCCCCATTGAATACACCGCCGCGATTTCTCTTTTTCTACCGACAGCTCTTCGCACACGTTCTTCAGTCTGAGCATCGAGCCCGTGCCCGCCGCTGGCGTCTACCAGCGTCAATTTCGGATAGCGTTTGCGCAGTTCGTCACGAAAGCTGACTCCGCGCTCTTCTTCGCCCCTGAAGCAGGAATCGCTCATCGTTACGAGGACATTCCCCTGTGGCCGGGCAAGCCACTGGCCGACGAGATAGGCCGCCGTTGCGCCCGCCATCCGGTTGTTGAGACCCGCGTAGGCTATCCGCGCCGACCCGGGTATATCGGTGAAAATGGTCACGACAGGGATGCCTCGTTGCTGCAGTCCTTTGATTGCGTCCGATATCTCGGGGGTATCGCGTGCCTTGAGAAATACGCCATGGCTGCCTCGGCGACCCACCGCCTCGAGTGCGTCCACGACCTGGGTAGTCGTCATGGTGTCCTGCATCGTGAATCGCGGCCGAAACACGGCCGGGCGGAGCATCGGAAGTTCGGATTCCAATGCCTCACGGATCTCTTCGGAAAATCTGCCCGGGGCCTCCACGAGGACGTCGACGACGAGCTTTCGGCCGCTGGTCGCCAGTTGAAATTGCTGTCTTTCAAGCTCCTTGATCGCGTGCTGAATCCGCTGCCGGGTGCGTTCGTGCACGTGCGGCCGGCCATTCAGTACCCGGTCGACCGTGGCTAGACCAACGCCAGCCTGCAGGGCGATTTCCTTCATGAGAAAGCGATGCGTCATGGGGACACTGATCCTGGCTGAGGTGTTTTTGAGGTGTTTATGGTAACGCAAGCCGCTGCAGGAGAGGTATTCTTGACGGATTACGTGAGGAGACGCCATGGATCAAGCCGATTTGCACTCAGACGAAAAGCGAGGCAGACGATATCGAGAGCAGGATTGTTCGCTGCGCGACTTCATCGCAGTCTTGCAGGATCGCCGAGATGAGGTTCAGCTCGAATACGCCCGCGAAATATGCGAACAGCTGCCGATTTACGACGGTGCCGGGTTGAGTCGCCTGCTCGACGACGCGGCGAGTCGCGCCGCCCTGCAAGATGAGTGGGCGGAGGTCCTGAACCACGGTGCGGGTGTGCTGGTGCTGAAGCGCGCCTTTCCCGATCCCGCGCCAATTGACGATGCGACGGCGGTCTTCGAAGCGATCATCCGCAACGAGCGAGCAACTGGCGGAGCTGCCGCCGATCATTTCGCCAAGGCGGGAGCCAACGACAGGATATGGAATGCGCAGCAAAAGCTCTGCCTGCGCGCTCCGTCCGTGTTCGCCCGTTACTACGCCAACCCAATGCTGGCTGCAGCAGCGGAAGCATGGCTAGGGCCCTGCTACCAGATGACGTCGCAGGTGAACGTCGTGCGGCCCGGCGGAGACGCACAACAGGCGCATCGAGACTATCACCTGGGATTCCAGACTATAGCCCAGGCCGAACGCTACCCGGCGCACATCCATACGATGTCGCCTTTCTTGACGCTGCAAGGCGCTGTCGCCCACAGCGATATGCCGGTGGAAAGCGGCCCCACCAAGCTGTTGCCGTTTTCGCAGCGATACGCTGAAGGCTATCTTGCATGGCGGCGCCAGGACTTTCGAGACTACTTCGAAGCCAACCATGTCCAGTTGCCCCTCGAGAAAGGCGACGTGATCTTCTTCAGTCCCGCACTCTTTCATGCAGCAGGAGCAAACCGGACGGCTGGCGTTCAGCGCATGGCCAATCTGCTGCAGATTTCCTCAGCCTACGGTCGCGCGATGGAGTCGTTGAATCGGGCAAGGATGTGCGAGGTCTTGTATCCGGTCATGCTGGATAAGCTAGCGACGTCAAAGATGACTGAAGCTGAAGCCAATGCAGTCATTGCGTCATGCGCGGAAGGATATCCATTTCCCACTAACCTTGACAATGACCCGCCGGTGGGCGGCCTTGCGCCGGAAAGCCAGCAAATGCTGTTCGCCCGGGCGCTCGAAGAGTCATGGACGGCCGACGTTTTCGCCTCGGCGATTCGCCGGCAAGCCGCACAACAGGAAGCCTGATGCGTACTCCGGAATAACTCAGTTCACGATTTTGCAGTCGGCGTCATTATCACCGGTGTACATGAATGTTATATGTTTTCCTGTTTTAGATTTCGTATACACCACGTATTTTCCTTGAGCAATACCAGCACCTGATTGAATAAAAACATACTCGCCTGCTATTTTTTTATCGACGATTTCAACTCTGGAAATTTCGTAATTACCTAAATTAGGAGAGTCCGTCTCGGTACTGACATACTTTGTAAATACGAGAGGAATGATTTCTTTTGAAGCGTGATATTGAACGAAAGCACCAATCTCTTTTTTTAGATCTTTGTCGACATACGTGCGTAATGCAAATTTGATAGGCTTGCTGGAACTATCACGTGGCACATACACATAACAAGCTGTTTCTGATTGAACATCTGCTCTGGCTATGCCACAGCTGAACGTAACAATAGCCAATAAATAAATTCTGATATTCATTTGAATACTCCAGCTGTCGTAACGAACGAAAGTATCCAAGCAATACTTGCCACACCAGGCACGAAACTTAACCACAGCCCAACGACTAGGCATTCTCGACGACGTAGTTCTTTCCAAGCTAGGGTGCAGGAATCCAATGGGGGGAATTAATAGTTAATTTACGTTCAATTTGAACGGATCAATAGGCTTCCACAGGCGATTGACAGGCTCAGTAGGTTCCAAGGCCAAAGCGGGTGTCAAAGGCACGGCTAATGTAGCGAGCAGAATGCCAAGTGCACGGCGACGAGATATTGGCACCATAGTCGTCACCACATTCATGGGAGCGCCACCGCGTCGTTCGGTGCGCCTGGCACGGCGACTCGGAACTTCAAGCCTTCCAGCAGCTTGTCCCACAAGGCTAGCGCTTCGTCATCGTCGACGGAAGCGGCGGATGCGGCTCCAACGCGGTTGGCCTTGACCTTGCTGTACATCGTTACGTCCAGCATGGCAGGCTTGGCCACATTACCTGTTTCGCCGACAAACTTCCATTCAAAGTCATGGGTGCCGTCAGCACGACGCACCAGCGATTCCTCGCCGGCCCAGCCATGCACGTTGCGTTTGCCTTCGCGCAAAGTGACGATTTTGGGGTAGTTATCACCCAACTCCTTGCGTCTATCATTGATTTGTTTGAGCAGGCTGTGGCCATTACTGCCCTGAGTGCTGGCATTTTGGTTGCTCTCGACACTGAAGGTGATGTCGGGTAATTCTGGAAGGTAGAGTCCAACTTGAGATAGTACTTGGCCCTTGTCACTCGCTAAGCGAGTGAAGCCGAATTCATGACACAAGCCAGGTTCCGTGGGAACTTCGTCGGGGGCACGAGGACGAAGGTTTTGAGCAATCTCAATGGTTTTCGCCGTGATGGACTCGGCAGTTGAATTCTGGCTCTTAGCAGTAGCCCCGCCTCCGACAAATATATGCGGACCAACTATATAGTAGGTGTCAAAACTCTCTAAACCATACTTTGGAGAAAACTCGTCCTCGTAATACCGAATCCACATCACATTGGATGCCGGGCCTGGGCCAAAGTAGTTAATCTTTGCGGTCTTGTCCTTCGCTAATATCTCTGCCCGCCTAGATTCCATAATCTGCTTGATATCCTTGGCCCTGTTCGGCAGCGTCGGGAAATCCGAGCCAAATATCAGCTTGGCGTCTTGAGGCGCCAGCAATACATATCGCCCAAAGCACAATAGTTTAGATTTGGAAAACAATTTTTCGATTCGTTGATTCATCATCGATTCCTTGATCAGTTCTTCTTTTCCCACCACGCCGCATTGTAGGCATAGGCAATCTTGACCACGCCGTACAGCGTGGCAGCTTGCGCAGCCGGATTACCATAGCTACCTTGATGATCGTAACCGGTTTGAGTAAATTTGTATTTGGCCTGCACCTTGTCAGCGCTACGTACCATTGGTACCGTTCCGTCGCCAGGCGCTGCCGCAGCTTGAAGTTCCAGAGTTAAATTCGTCGCGTTGGCTCCCAATACACGGATTGTGCCTTTTCCATTGTCGCCGTGTTCGCCTTCCAGCAAGGTCCAAGCCATCGGATCACCGGCAGCTTGAGCATTACCCTCAGTGACTCTCCAGGCAATATCGTTCCACGCCCTTTGTTCATGATCTGCACCGAAATGTGCGTAAGTCTCCTCGTGAAAAGTATCTTGGATGGCATGAGAGAACTTCATGGCATTGTCGATACGTTTCATCGTGGCTTCTGGGCCAATTTTGTCTTCCTTCTTGCCGCCATTTTCTGGGGGCATCTTACCCAATCCCGCTGGATCAATCCATTCTGGATTGATCAGCCGCCACCACTGTGGTTGTGCTTGCGTATAAATCTCTGCAGCAGGGTCTTCTTTGGGTAGAGCAGGCATTAAATCTTTGCCTTGTCTGTCTTGTACTATGAGCCAGCCGCTGCCATACACCTTATTAGGTAGTAGTTCTAATCCACCCGGTGCATTGGCCAATACTGCAGTTACCTCCTGACCGTTATCGCCCAATACACCTTTGACGATGCCGCCCTGGATTCCATCGAGGAAGTGCCACCATGTTTTGTTGCTGCCCTCAAAGCCCGCGCGCAAGCGCTTGTAGGCTGCGGCGGCACCCGTTGTCGGCATAACCCCGTGAACCACGCCCAACACCTTGTCTTTCAGATTGCCATAATCGGGGTGTATCAAAGCTCGGGCCAATAACCCACCCATGCTGTGGGTGACGAGGATGACGCCGGGACAATCGAAACCATTCTGGTTGTAAGTGTCAATAAGCTTTTGAATGCGCGGGGCGATATCTTTGGCTTCATCACCATTGCTCTTGAGCCAGTTGTATCCAAAGGCGTGCACCGGATACCAGCAGTTGCCAATTTTTTTAATATCGGTCTCAGCAAGTGCTGGAGCGTCTGAATTACCAAAACTCTCGGGTGCGCGTCCAACTAAAGCTTGGGCGTTACTTTTGTTCGCCCAGGAAGCCGACACTTCCACTTTAGCGCCATCAGCCTTAAGCATGTCGTTGAGCTGCTTTTCCATCAGCATAAGGATTTCGCCGTAAGAGCCAAACATGACTTCGCTCCACCCGCGAGCGCGCGCCTTTTGTGCAGCGCTAAAATGTTGCTCATGTCCTGTGGTAAGTGGGTGGTGATCATTTTCAAGCTTGGGATCGCTCATCAACAACTTACTCACATCCGCGAGATTGTCCGGCACATTGTCATGGCGGCTATCTGAAGTTTGTGTTGCATTGCCAGTGGACTCGAAACGATCTTTGTCTTGATCGTAGGAGATTTCATAGTGATCTACTTCGACTTCGTCGGGGTCCAGACGCATTTGACGCTCCGCTGCTGATGCATTACGTCGCTTCAAAGCATCGCCCTTGTCATCGGGGCGCCAGGAGCGATTATCCTGACGCTGTATCTCTGCTTGGCGCTTTTTGGACAGCCGCAAATTGCTGCCCATGATGCCAGGAAAAAATACGACCGGAATCAGTTTGCCCGGAGGCACGCGTACTCTAATCCTACGTTTGTCGTTAGTCGGGGTGGTTTGAACACCAACCTCGGCAGATTGGTTTACCCCTAGGGTGAAATCGAGCCAGATGTCTTGGTCATCACCTTGAACCGTCATTATTTGGCCCTCCCAAGCCAGCGGACTTTGTAAAATTCGGGGCCATCGGAGCGTTGCATTTGAGTACTGCCGTCCGATCCCGTGACAGGCCCAGCTGCGCTAGCGCCATCCCGATCGAGCTTGAACATTTGTTTGGCGGCGGCGCTGTTCTGATCGTCTACATGATGGAAAACCACTTCCCTGTCGAATGGAGTTGGGGCCTCAGAATTTTGCAGATCGACTGAACGATTCTTTGGCCCGGGAAGGCTATGCGTGGCGGCGTGGGCAACATAAATGCCATTTGTGCCGTGTTCGATTCCGCCCGCATTGTATTTGACATAGCTGCCGCCACCATTGATCACGACTTCTTCCTTGGCAGTGATCATGACCCGGTCCGCTGTGTGCGTGATATTGAGTTTGGCCAGCAGGTTGATACTGTCTTTCAAGGTCGTTACATCGATGTCACCAGCTGCTGCGACCATCTTCATACCCGCTTTTTGTACAAACAGGCGAAAAGTTTTCGTGATACTGGCGTACAGACTGTCGCCGCTGGCGATCGACAAACTCTTACCGGTAGTGACTGCAGTGTGTTCACCGCTAGCGATATGAGTCGATTGGGCGGTACTGGTCTCGATGCCGGCCGGGCTGGCCAACACCAGGTGCGGTTCCGCCAGTTCGGGGAAACTGCCATCGCTGCTGGCGCCGCTGCCTTTGATGGCATCATTTTGCGCCTTGAGGATCTTGGCAATATCGGCTTGCTGCCCTTGCTTGTCCTGTGCCCCCGCCTGCTGTGCCATATCGGCCAGTGTTTCATGCTGGTCACGCGCCGAGGTGAGGCGTTGCACAGTCTCGCTCATGTCTTTCATGTGCGACGCTGCATTGCCACGGCCTTCGGTGGTAATCAGCATACCCTTGGCCGAACGCGCCACGCCGTGGCCGTCGGTGCGCAACTCCCAGCCCTCGCCCCGCGCATCCTTGCGGCCGGCGTTGTCCTCAATGCGAGTGATATGTCCCAGGCTCAGCTGACTGTGCTGGTGGTCGCTCTTGAGCTGCGCCTGGATCTTGGCGTTGGTGTCGTCCAGGATCAAGTGATTGCTGCGGCCGCCGGCAGC
>NZ_JBANDC010000032.1:0-25173 GCF_038896935.1 Collimonas rhizosphaerae | reverse complement strand
CCGGCGCCAGCAGCGGGCCAAGCGCAATCGACAGCAGCAGGCCCATGAAAGGCACGCCCCACCAGGCCGACAGCTGGACGCCGTCCAGCTCCGCTGCCTGCGCCGCCACGGGCAGCAAAGCGATCAAGATAGCGAGTATTTTTTTGTGCATTGTATTCTCCCCGATGAGGCGATTGACAAAAATGACCGATCAAGCCAGTCTGAAATGGATGACGACCGCATCATCAATTGATGCTTGAAGTGTTCTCCGCTCAGATGTTGTAAATCATTTAAATAAGCGTTTAATATTGGTGACGGATTTCTCGCTCTGTGCGCGGCACTCGGCATCCAGAAGTAGCTATTTTTTTGCACTCATCATTTCAGCGTCAGCGACATAAGCTGTTTGAGTTCTTTTGTTGAAAAGACAGAGTGCGCGGCTCTTTGCTTTTTTCATACTCCCTTTGAGCATATGTCCTTGTAGCATGATAGCTGTGTAACCCGCACTGTCGGGAAACTCAACTGGGGATCCTGCTGGTTTTGCATCGTTGAGTTGACTGATTTTTATACAACTGTCAACGACATTCTCGTGATGTTTTATCCAGGCATTGGCGCTGGAAGCCTGTGCATTGATTGTCCATGACATGCAGTCGCACATTAGAATAATTGATGTTTTCAAGATAACCATTTCGATTAAAAATCGAGTCTCAACGGAGAGTTTTTTGGGATTGCTAAGTATAAAACTCGCCTGGCCAAATACCTGGCCAGACGATTTTTCTACGTTCATGCCATCTGTCGGGTGTTGCCTTATCTGACGCAGACGTATGCAGTACCCGCGCTGGGAATCGTAGCTCCGACGGGTGAGCCCGCAGAATGGAAGTCGCCAGAGAGCGTTCCCCATGTGCCGCCAAGGTTCCACCAGTTATTTGCATACTCACCGGCAACGGTCATGTTGTTAAAGTCCGCACCTGCTGACGTAAATGCCACTAAATCTGCCAACGTCGCAACAGTGCCATCACCATAGATGCTGCAATTTGTATTTGCCGTTGCTTCAACCGTGGTGTTGTGATCGCTCTGCATAGTCCAGTAGTGTCGGCCGCCAGCCAGGATTACCGCACGTACCAGGGTCGGGCTGGTACGGTTGCTGCCGTTGATTTCCGCCGTGACATTGGCGGTTGGATTCGATGCCGCTGTCGAAACAGCAGTGAGTTCGATCGTTGCCATGCCGGTAGGACCGGTAACCGACGTTGCACTACTCAAGTCGCCCAGGCTGGTGGTCCAGTTGACCGTAGCGCCGGCAACCGGATGACCTAAAGCGTCCGTAACAGTCGCCGTCACGGTATTGGTTTCGACGCCGGTTCCGGTGATCTTCGCTTTTGCTGAGGCAATCGCTGTGACCGTCGCCGTCGCGGCGTCAGCGATGAGGTTGACGATCGGCGCATTCACCGCTGTGCCGGCATTGACCTGCGCCGTCACTTGCGCAGCACCTAACGTAGCGCCGATGAGACGGGTAGTGGCGAGGCCGTTGTCATCGGTAGTGCTACTGGCCGCGGACAGGTTGCCGCGATCTGTGGTCCAGCTGACGCTGATGTTTGACACGGGATTGCCATTGGCATCCTTGACGATGGCGCTGTAGGTCGCCGCATCGGTATTGTTGGCGATGATCGTGGTTTTATCGACCGTCAGATCACCGCCGCCGATGGCGCCACTGCTGCCATCCGCAATGAAATTGACCACAGGAGCATTCGCTGCTGCGCCAGTATTGACGGCGGCGCTAACCTGCGCGTCGCCAGCGACAGTACCGGTGAGACGGACGGTGGCGAGGCCGTTGACATCGGTAGTGCTGCTGGCTGCGGACAGATTGCCGCGATCGGTTCCCCAGCCGACGCTGATGTTCGGCACCACGTTGCCGTTGGCATCCTTGACGATCGCACTGTAGATTGCGGCATCGGTGTTGTTGGCAACGACCGTGGTTTTATCCACCGTCAAGTCGCCGCTGCCGATATTGCCGGTGCTGCTGTCCGCGATGAAGTTGACCACCGGCGCGTTCACTGCCGCACCGGTATTGACGGCGGCTGTCACTTGGGCGGCACCGACAATGGTGCCGCTCAGGCGGACGATGGCGCGGCCGTTGACGTCGGTGTTGCTGCTAATTGCAGACAGGCTGCCGTGGTCGGTACCCCAGCTGACGCTGATGTTTGGCACGACGTTGCCGTTGGCATCCTTGACGATCGCACTGTAGATTGCGGCATCGGTGTTGTTGGCAACGACCGTGGTTTTATCCACCGTCAAGTCGCCGCTGCCGATATTGCCGGTGCTGCTGTCCGCGATGAAGTTCACCACCGGCGCGTTCACTGCCGCACCGGTATTGACGGCGGCTGTCACTTGGGCGGCACCGACAATGGTGCCGCTCAGGCGGACGATGGCGCGGCCGTTGACGTCGGTGTTGCTGCTAATTGCAGACAGGCTGCCGTGGTCGGTACCCCAGCTGACGCTGATGTTTGGCACGACGTTGCCGTTGGCATCCTTGACGATCGCACTGTAGATTGCGGCATCGGTGTTGTTGGCAACGACCGTGGTTTTATCCACCGTCAAGTCGCCGGTGCCGATATTGCCGGTGCTGCTGTCCGCTGTGAACGTCACGACTGGCGCATTGGTCGCGGTCGATGTACCAGTCTGGGCCGATACTTGGGCTGCGCCAGCGACGGCGCCGGTGAGGATGATCGTCGCGCGACCGCTGGCGTCGGTGGGGCTGCCGGTGGCAGACAGGTTGCCGAGGTTGGTGCTCCAGTTGACGCTGGCGTTCGGCACCGGATTGCCGTTGGCATCCTTGACGATGGCTGCGAAGGTCGCTGCATCGGTATTGTTGGCAATCACAGAGGTTTTATCGACAGTCAGGTCGCCGCTGCCGATGCCGCCGCTGCTGCTGTCCGCTGTGAACGTCACGGCCGGAGCATTGACGGCAGCCGGCGCGCCTACCTTGGCCGTGACTTGCGCGACGCCGGCGATGGTGCCGGTGAGGCTGATCGTGGCGCGGCCATTGGCGTCAGTGTTGCTGCTGGCGGCAGGTAGGTTGCCGAGGTTGGTGGCCCAACTGACGCTGATGTCAGGTACCAGGTTGCCGTTGCCGTCCTTGACGATGGCGCTATAGGTCGCCGTATCGGTATTGTTGGCGATGATCGTGGTTTTATCTACCGTCAGGTCACCGCTGCCGATCTGGGCGGAACTCGTGTCCGCGATAAATTGCGTCGCAACCTTGGCACTGTTGCCGTTTGATAACGTCGCGGTGACTGTCACGGTTTCCGCCGCGGCGTCGGTAAAGCCGACAGCAACTGCGCCGCTAGCGTCGGTGGTTGGCGTCAATGAAGAACCGGCCGCGAGCTTGGCTGAACCGCTGAAGCTAAAGGTCACCGGCAAGCCCGTCAGGGGATTGCCGCCGGCATCGGTGACGATGGCGCTGACCTGATTGGCGGCGGCCAGGTTGGCAACGCTGTTATCGACGACGACACGCATCGCGCCATCGGCGATATGGGCGGTGGCGGCGTCGGCACCCTCGGCAATAGTCACCGGGGTCAGGGCAACCTCTCTGAATACGGGGGCGACCAGGATGTTGCCGACACGGGTCCCGGCAGTTACGACAGCCTCATAGATGCCAGCAGAAACTTCCTGGATCGCTGAAATGCTTGCAGGCTGGAGCGGCAGGTTTGGGGCAAGTACCTGGTTAGTTTGCAATGTTTCGGTTAACGGTGTGGTCAAATCGGCCACCATGCCGACAATAGGGTTGTTATCTTCATCGCGTAGTTCTATCTTGACTACGGACAGGCTTTTTCCATCGGCCAGGATGGCTGTTGGGCTTGCGGTGACGATGCTGTTACTGGCGCTGACATCAGGTGCATTGACCCGGACAATACTGGAGGCTGTGCCGGAATTTCCCTGAGTATCTGTTGCCACGGCGCTCAAGGGATAAGTGTTGTTGCCGCCAACCTGATAGGCCGGCAGGGTGATCTGAAATTGGTTGTTGCCCATATGGTTGACGGTGCCGCCAGCTGCGCTCAATTCAGTATGCTGCCAGTCCATGCGTTGCATGCCGTACTTGGCTTCCACGGAGTAGGCAAGCGCGATAGTCTTGTTGCTCTTGCCGACGATTTCCTTCGGTAACTCCAATTTCACCATCTGCTGTTTGCGGTATTCCAGGACAATATTATTGTTGCGCTCCACCAGGTCGTAACGGCTGCCGGCGACGCTGCGACGCTGTGCCACTTTGGATGCGTCGGTCTGCGTGGACCAGGATTCGCCCAGCGCGTAATTGAGCTGCAAGCCGATCTTGGTATCACCGGTGCCGCCGCCGCGCTTGTGATCAAGGCCGAGAGTCAGCATCGGGATCGGCGTGTAGTTCAAGCCAAGCGTGACTGCTTTGGGATTGCGCTGACGGTTGGTAATACCGGCTAGGCCGACATCGCTGCCAAAATACTGTTCATACATCAGTTTGCCTCCCAGGCTGGGCATGGCCGGGAGCCAGCCTTCGGCGCGTAGGTCGAAGCCATTGGCCGGGCGCTCGTCGTAGTCGATGACATCGGGCGATGCTTTCCAGTCGGAGATGCGTAGATAGGAATTGGCCGACAATTTGAGGAAGTCGCGCCATGCTTCACCACCGATGCCGACGCGCTGATGTCCACGTGTCAGATTCTGGTCGTAGAAGGCGTTGTAGCCGAACATCGAGTCGTCTGCGAAATGACGCTGGCCGAGGCCAATGTTGCCGGTGATCTGGGCGTCTTTCTTACGTATGCCAATCTGGGTAAACAATAGGCGATTTTCACGGTCTGCCAGTGGTAGCAGCAGGTCGATCGCACCACTGTCGATGTTCAATTTGTCCGTGTAGTTGAGATTGATGCGGGCTGTGCCGAAGCGCTTGAACCAGTCTTCGGTCGTTTTCGTGGCGCTGCCGGTGAGCTCTTGCGTGAGCGCCGTAGCGGCATTGCCGGAAGCAGCACTGTTGGCGAGGTCAGAGAACTTCTGGGCGATGGTTTGTTGGAATTGTTGATGATTGACATCGCTCCCTGTACTTGTTGCATCTACTTCAGCGTCAACCGCATGTGCGTTGCTGCCATAGAACGGCAGCAACGCGACGGCGATTTGCGCGACAATTTGAAGACGAACAACGGGCCTGAGCCAACGAGCTTGTGTGATTTTCACGGGAATATCCTAATGACGAGTTGGGAGCGATGACATTTTTCGATGCTTCTACTTGCACTCGTGGTCTTGGATCGACACGAATAGTCACCAGCTGAAATCTTTATGCGCTAGACAAAACGTCTTTTAGCGCAGGGCCAGATTATGTCCGAGGGCGCCGCATTTGGATGTAGGACTAATCTGAATAATGGTGGGGAAAAGTTACTTTCGTAAGGCATTGGATCTGTTCCCGCATTGAGTGCGGCGCTGCGAATTTCAGCGCGTCAGCGCGACGTGCTAGGTGGGGCGTCGCCGCGCATCTGTTTGCAAAAGACGGTTATCGCGCAGCTCCTGTGCTATGTGTCGTAGGAGCATAACGACACCGAATCCAGGCGTAGGCACTATCGGGAAACAGAAGGAGGTAAGGATGGTGCGTGCGAGACGCGCGGGTAAGAAACATGATGTTAGATGCAGGATTATCTGACGCGGTGCACCTATGCCAATAGCAATGGCTATTGAACTGGAAAGCCGAAGGCAGACGTCTTCATTTCGCATTGAACATGGGAGTGTTTTACTACGGATAAAAAAAAGACCCGCACACCTTGCGGATGCGGGTCAAATCCAATTTATGAATACAATTGGACGGGGGGAGAATTTCATTGCAGCATCATGTTCCTAATTTGCGGCCGTCAGTCCCTCGTTCATTCAACGATGGAGACTACTCTTGGGGGCGCAGATCATTAACATGTTTTGGATGAATGTAGAGATCGCCATTCAAAAATCTGCAGAGGTCATCATTCATGTTACGCAAAAAATCTCCAAAAAAATGTAAGGGTTTTCTCCATATGGCAAAGATTTTTCTGATTCTTTATATCGTCAGCGCAATGCTAATGACCATGTTTGATTTCTTCACTCCTGAAGGATTTGTTTGATGCAGGAGCCTACGTGGGCAATTGCGTCAGTGCTGCTGGGGGAAGGCCAAGACTCTACTCCTCGTGTCTATAGATAATAATTTCACCCCTATGGCAAACCAATCGTCGCTCAATAACAGGTATTGCGCCAATGGCAATAGCACCTTGATTTCTTTAGCACGTCGCTCATGGAGAGTGCAGCAATAGAGCTCAAGCGACGCATACGGTTCTTCCGGCGCAGCCTGTTTTTTCTCCGGAGAAAATCGTAACTACTGCCCCGCTGTATCAAGCAAGCGTCTTCCTACCGCATTCGACAGCGCTAGTTCTGCAACGAATGGGGTCGTTTCTTGCGTTGCTTTCTGAACGGCAGGGAGGACATGTATTTCGATGCTGCGGCTGCGGCAAGTTGTGTTCAGTGCGTCAAACAACGTGATGACGGGTAGCATAGTGACGGCATCCAGATATTGCCGATGTGCGCAACAATGCTGCACCAGTCGCTGAGTTGCGCGCAAGAGAGTGTGTATCCTCTTTTGCTCTGCTAGTAGATTGAGAAAGACGTCAGTGGCGGTGAGCATGTGGTTTTCTTCGTCGCACATTTTCCACCCTTCCCCCTAGAGGACCAGGGTAGTCAGCGGAGCGGCAAAAATCAATATTTCCCCTGCCTATTAGGGGGAGATAGGGCGCTGCAAAAATACCAACAGAAGCGATGCATCTATTTTTGAAATCGAAATACAACTTTCGCTGAAACGGCGGGTATCTCCTCAACTGGCAATGGCGTGGCTTTCACTATAGGTTGAAATGTGTTGAAGGGAACTGCGGGTCTTGACAGGCTGGGATGTCGGACTGTTGAAAGTCCGTCCCTAAATATCGTAGGCAATGTAGTGCTCTTCCAGGCCGGATGATACGTGCTTGTCTCGGATCGCGCGCGGCCTCTAGGGGGACTCATCACATCTGTATCGCCAGAGCTTCCCATGTTGCCAGTGTCGTTAAAATGCAAAAGATTCAAGCGAGCAGATGCGTTGCGACAGGTATTAGTAAGATGCGTTGCAAACAGAATGTGCCGTCACCTCAAAAGACGCGCCACATGCCTCCCTCAGAAAGTTCCCTACCCACACTCTATCAACGCGGTCCTGGCTAGCTGCCTAGGGGGCGGCACGCTTGCCGCAGCGGAGAAGTCCTCACGTTGTCGGTAAATCATCTGAGGGTTTGTCCTATGGCGACGTCGCCGCGGCAGAGCCGGTCCGCTGGCAATGACAATCATCCCCGGTTCGCCTACGCGCCTTGAGCGGGCTGCTCTCGATCACGCACTTCTAGCGGCATTGTTCTCCATGTAGGACTTACCTTACAGATTTCACGGATTTGTTCCCTTGCAAGGTGGGCGCTTACCTACAGACCGTGTGTCATCGGATCTCTACACTTGCATTCAAGTCGACGCACGGAAAAAAACTGAAGGGATGTCCTTCATGACCGGGCTCTACTGCGCATGAGGTGTAGCTGATTTTACTAAGGATATGCCAGCACGCGCTAGACCGCAACTTGACGCGGCATTTTCGTGTAGTGGCGTATTGGCATCGCCGCCGTATGAATCAGGCAACACTCAATTTTTATCAAATTTTAAGGAATGAACATGGCAGGGAACGCAGTCAAATTACTCGTCGTCGATGGCAAAGAGATCACGCAAGCGGTGGATCTGCGCACGACTAAGCAGGGGACAGCATCGAAGGTAAAAGCTATCCGTGGCGGCAAATACATTTTGGCCGACGCCGAGACCGGCACCGCGCCGGAAAACATCACGGTTCGCCGTGTCGGCAGTGATCTGCATGTGTCCCTGGAGGGCACCGGTTACGATCAGCCAGAACTGATCATCGAGAATTTCTATGGCAACGAAGGCCAACTGGTCGGTGTTGCTGAAGACGGCGCTTACTACCAGTACATTGCTTCGGATGCAGAATCGGATCATGCGATGGCGTTCCTGGCCGACGGCGTGGCATCGCCGCAAGTGCTGGGCGGCGAGCAACTGGTCGGTTTCGGCAGCGGCTTGGTGCCTGCTGCCGGGATGAGCTGGCTGGGCCTGGGTCTGTTTGGTTTGGGCGCGTTGGGTTTGATTGGCGCGGCATTCGCGGCTGGTAGTGGTGGCGGTAATGGCGGTGGCGGTGGTCCTGGTGACGGCGGCGGTGGCCGTCCAGGTAAGCCGAGCATTGATCAAGTGTACGACAATGTCGAGCCGAGCGGTCCGATTGCGCCTGGTGGCGTGACCAATGATCAGACCCCGGTGTTTACCGGCAGAGGCGAGACGCCGGGCAACAAAATTGAAATCTGGGATGGTGACAAGAAAATCGGTGAAACCGTGGTCAAGGACGACGGCACCTGGGAATTCAAGCCGACCAATCCGCTGCCGCACGGCCCGCACGAGATTATTGCAGTGGAAATCGATCCGGAAGGTAATCGTAGTGATCCTTCGGACCCTATCGATTTCGACGTGGATATCCAGGCCCCTGGCAAGCCTTTGATTGAATCGGTGGTCGACGATGTCGAGCCGTTCATGGGTGAAGTGCCTGACGGCGGCTTGACCAATGACAATCGTCCTACCCTCAATGGTAAGGGCGAGCCTGGCGCGCGCCTGGATATTTACGACAATGGTGAGCTGATTGGTTCGACCACGGTCCGCGACGACGGTACCTGGACCTTCCGTCCGGACACCCCATTGAACGATGGCGATCATGCATTTACCGTGGTAGCGACCGACAAGGCAGGCAATGTTGGTCTGCCATCGGATTCGCATACGATTATTGTCGATACGGCCGCGCCGGATCGTCCTGTGATTGCCGAAGTATTTGATAGCAACGGCGACCCGATTGCGCCGGGTGATAGCACGAGCGAAGACCGTCCCACCATTAAAGGTACGGCCGAACCATACAGCTTCGTCACGATTTATAACCACGGCGTCAAGATTGGCGAAACGGAGGCTGACGAATATGGTAACTGGAAATTCCGTCCAGATACCCCGTTGACCAATGAGCGTCACGAATTTACCGCGGAAGCGACCGACAAGGCGGGCAATGTCAGCGAGCCATCCAATCAGTGGGATTTGATTGTCGATACCTCGGCGCCGGTGCGCCCGGTGATCACAGAAGTGATCGACAACGAGGGCGCTAACCAAGGTCCGATCAATCCCGGCGATACCACCGACGATGCGCAACCGGTCATTAACGGCACAGCCAAGCCGTTCAGCACGGTGGAGCTTTTTGATAACGGCAACTCAATCGGCTCGACTACAGCCGATTTCTACGGCAACTGGACGTTTCAACCCATCACACCGCTGATCGGTGGCTCGCACGTCCTTACCGCGGTAGCCACCGATCCCCTCGGCAATGTGACTACGAGCGATCAGTTCAACTTCTCTGTGGATATCTTTGGGTTTGGATCGCTATATGGGGCCGAGGACTTTGAGAGTATGCGAGCGGCAGCCCCCCCTTGGCTGGACGATGAAACTCGTAATACAGATCTCTTCGAGATTACCAAAGTGGGTGGCGGTACTCAAGTCTATATCGTGACCGGTGGTGGTACAGGTCCTGGGTCCAGTAATTTGGGTTTGGCCAATCAGAGCGGGAGCAAAGATGAGGCCGTTCGTTTTGATTTGGCAGAAGGGAAAATAGCTGGTGGGTTGACTCTCGACTATCGCGCGGACGGTTTGAGTGGTAACAATGCAGCAACCATCGAATTCTATGATGCTAACGGAAATGTGATTCATACCGTTGACCTCGGTGCAGATAACGCTGGTCTAGTCACGATCCCTATGCCAGATGGTCTCGCCTACGCAAGCTTCTCGATTTTCGTTGAGAACGGGAGGCAACTGCAATTCGGTTCGATGTACGTGTCTGACAGTGTGGCGATACCTTTTGAGGATTTTGAGAGTATGCGAGCGGCAGCCCCCCCTTGGCTGGACGATGAAACTCGTAATACAGATCTCTTCGAGATTACCAAAGTGGGTGGCGGTACTCAAGTCTATATCGTGACCGGTGATGGTACAGGTCCTGGGTCCAGTAATTTGGGTTTGACCAATCAGAGCGGGAGCAAAGATGAGGCCGTTCGTTTTGATTTGGCAGAAGGGAAAATAGCTGGTGGGTTGACTCTCGACTATCGCGCGGACGGTTTGAGTGGTAACAATGCAGCAACCATCGAATTCTATGATGCTAACGGAAATGTGATTCATACCGTTGACCTCGGTGCATATAACGCTGGTATAGTCACGATCCCTATGCCAGATGGTCTCGCCTACGCAAGCTTCTCGATTTTCGTTGAGAACGGGATGCAACTGCAATTCGGTTCGCTAATTATGGGTCAAGTAACTGACTTTCCAACGTCCTCCACCGTTGACAACGAGATTCGTGACCTTGATATCTTGGGCGGCGAGGTGTTCTACGTCGGTGAAGGCGAAGAAGACACGTTTGAAGCCCATGGCGATGATCAGAGCAACACGCTGAAACTGACCGGCGCCGACCAGGTGCTGGACTTCTCCCAACTCGGCGATCGGGTCTCGTCGGTGGAAGTGGTGGATCTGACCGGTACCGGCAACAACACGCTGAAACTGTCGCTGAACGACGTGCTGGAGCAAGGCAGCAAAGGCATGTTCATCAACGACGACAGCACGCAGATGATGGTCAAGGGCGATGCCGGCGACAAGGTGGATCTGGCAGGTCTGCTGGGCGATTGGGCCACGCAAGGCGCGGTCACCATCGGTGGCGTGGTCTACAACGTCTATCAGAACGGCAGCTTGAATATCGATCTGCTGGTACAGCAAGGCGTCGAGACCAGCTTCGCCTAAGCGTTGTACTTCCCAAGCGGCTGCTTCTGCGCCGCTTGGGCACCCGCATCGACCCGCCATCCTGGCTGGCCTTGCAAATTTACTTTTCCTTTTCTATTTATTTGTCCTGCAGCGTTCATAGCGCTGCAGGCTGGAGTGAAATCATGTTGAAATATTCCAAATCTGTTCTCGCTGCCGCGCTGATGGGCGCAGCACTGTTTAGTGCCATCGCCTTGCCGGCTGGCGCGCAAACCATGAAAGCCGGCACCGTTGCCGGCCAGGTCTTCGATGCCCAGTACAATCCCGTGCCATCGGTGGTGTCCGGCCAGGCACAAGTGGTCTACTACCGTGCCAATACCGTCGCAAAAAAAGGGTCCGCCGCACACGTGTATGTGGACGGCGAATTTCATACAGCACTGCTGCCGAATGGCTATTCGGTATTTTGCGTGGCACCGGGCAACCATACGATCGGTGCTTACTTGAACGACGCGCCAACCTACCGCGGCAAAACGGTGGATCGCTTTCAAACTAGTCTGGAGGGCGGCGCGACCTACTTCCTGAAGGTCACTGAAGACGGCAGCAGCGGTGCGCCGGTGCCGGTGTCCCGTGATAATGCAGAACGTGAACTGGCCGGCGCACGCGCCCAAGTACACGCCCTGTCACGCGCTTCGGCGGTGCACGCTTGCCAGGCAGGTCCTGTCATGGCAGCCGTACCGGCGCCAGCACCGCAAGCGCCAACCTATCGTGATTACACCCTGAACGGCGACGTCCTGTTCGCTTTTGGCAAATCGGGCTACCGCGATATCAGTGCAGCAGGCCGTACCGAACTGGCTGAACTGTCACAAACGCTGCTGGCGCAACCGGAAGCGTTGAAGCGGATCACCGTCATTGGTCACGCCGATCTGATCGGCAGCGCCGATGCAGCGCAACGTCTGGGCGCCGCCCGGGCCGCGACGGTCAAGCAAGCACTGTCCGAGAATGGTGTGCCGCGTCAGATCATCCAGACCGAAAGCATGGGCAACCGCGAGCCGGTTGACGATGGCTGTGGTTCGGTGAATACTCAAGCCAATATTGCGTGCAATGCACCGAATCGCCGGGTGGTGGTACGGGTGGATGGCCAGCGTCAAAACTGAGTCTTGACTGATCCTTTTTGATGTAAAACGCGTTAGCATAAAAGAATGTTGTCAAGTGAAAAATGAGGAACTCATGCCGTCGGATAAAGCTGCAGAAGTGTTGCAAGATCCGGCGGCTAGCGCGCCGGTGATGGTGGGCGCGGTGGATACGTTATTGCAATGCACCATGCTCATGTGTGAGCACTACGGCTTCGGCCGTAGCGCCGAAGCGCTGTGTGCGGGTCTCCCGAAAGGGCGCCTGCTGGAGCCTGCGCTGGCGCTGACAGCGCTGGCCAATGCGGGATTGACGGGTGGTCTGGTGCAACGCCGGGTCCAAGAGTTTTCTGCGCACCTGATGCCGTTGATTGTGTTGCGGCAGGATAAGGGGGCGGCCATTTTGACCGGCCGTCGGCGCGATGCCGACGGTAAGCCGGTGTTTCAACTGGTCATGCCAGAAATTAGCAATGAGATTGTCGATATCAGCCTGGAGGAATTCAATGGCTGGTATGCGGGCTATGCGATCTTAGTCAAGCCGCAAGCCAAGGTCGACACGCGTGCCGGTGAAGAAACCGCGCGTCCTGCCGGTCACTGGCTGTTTGTGACGTTGTGGCGCTATCGGCGCTATTATGCCAGCGCAGCGCTGGGAGCGCTGCTGATCAATGTGCTGGGGCTGGCCAGTATCTTTTTTACCATGAATGTGTATGACCGCGTGGTGCCGAACCAGGCCTACGTGAGCCTGTGGTCGCTCGCCATTGGGGTGGCGATCGCGATGATGTTCGAGGCGCTGGCGCGGTATGTGCGGGCGCAACTGCTCGATGTCGCCGGCAAAAAAGCCGACCTGGTGATGGGCACGATGCTGTTTCGCCAAGCGCTGGCGGTCCAAATGGAACACAAACCGGCGTCGTCCGGCTCCTTCGCCAATCAGTTGCGCGAATTTGAGTCAGTGCGCGACTTTTTTACCTCGGCCACGCTGGCGGCGATTTCCGATCTGCCCTTTGTGCTGCTGTTCGTCGGCGTCATCTTTATGATTGGTGGGCCGCTCGGCTGGGTCACGCTGGGCCTGATCCCGATCATCATTGCCATTAGCGTGAGTGTGCAATGGCCGCTGGCGCGCACTATGCGCGAGAACCTGCGCGAATCGTCCTTGAAACAAGGCGTCTTGATCGAATCGATCGAGGGCTTGGAAACACTGAAGTCGGTGGGCGGCGAAGGGTATATGCAGCGCCGTTGGGATGCGTTTAGCGCAGCGACCGCCAGCACCTCCATGAAGTCGCGCCTGCTCTCCAGTTCGGCCCTGAATCTGGTACAGTTTTTTCAGCAACTGCAAACGGTGGTGCTGGTGGTCACGGGCGTCTATCTGATCGGTGACGGCACCTTAACGCAAGGGGCGCTGATCGGGACGGTGATGCTGGCAGGACGGGCCGTGGCGCCTTTGAACCAGGTGGCTGGCTTGGCGGTGCGTTTTCAGCAGGCAAAAGCCGCGTTGACGTCGTTGAACAAATTGATGGCCATGCCGGTGGATCGGGATCCGACCCGGGATTATCTGGCGCAGCCGACCTTGAACGGTCAGCTGACGCTGAAGGACATCCGCTTTGCGTATCCTTCACCGGACCCGAATAAACCGAATCCAGAGGTGCTCAAGAACATCAACCTGTCGATTCAGGCAGGTGAGCGGGTGGCGATCCTGGGGCGCATCGGCAGTGGTAAATCGACGCTGTTGCGGGTGATGGCACGCTTGTATGCGCCGGTCGGTGGCCAAATGCTGACCGACGGTCTCGATGTATCGCAAATCGATCCGGCCGACTGGCGCAAGGCGGTCGGTTATGTGGGGCAGGATGCACGCCTGTTTTATGGTTCTTTGCGCGAAAACATCATGATCGGTCGCCCGGATGCCCCGGCCGACGAATTCCTGCGCGTGCTGCGCCTGACGGGCTTGGATGTGGTGGCAAGTAAGCACCCGCTGGGGATTAACCTGCCGATCGGCGAAATGGGTGAAGGGCTGTCGGGCGGTCAGCGCCAATTGGTGTCGCTGGCACGTTGCTTGCTGGTCAATCCGCAATTGATCTTGCTGGACGAGCCGACCAGCGCGATGGATACCCAAACCGAGGCCCAGTTCATGGGGCATCTGGTGCGCGCGACGCAAGGCCATACCCTGATTATTGTGACCCATCGGCCGTCCTTGCTGTCGTTGATCAATCGTATCTTGGTGGTCGACGATGGTGCCTTGGTGGCCGATGGGCCGAAGGAAGAGATCATGGCGACGCTGACCTCGAATACCGTCAAAGTAGCGCCCAAGCCTGCGGAGAGCAAGCCGCCGGTGGCCAACAGGCAGCCAGTTGCGGCGACGAGCGCGAACCTGGGAGCGGACAATGTATAAAACAAAGGAGCAGCCATGACCTGGTTCTCTCGTCTGCCTTGGCGGAAATCCGATGAGGCGCCGTTGCAAGCGGGCGACGCGGCATTTATGAGCGATTTGCGGGAGTCATTGCTCACGCAACGCACGCCTGGCTCGAAAGCGGTGTTGTATCTGATCCTGGCGGTGCTGGCAGCGGGGCTGACATGGGCCAAATTTGCGCGGGTCGAAGAGATTACGCAGGGCGAGGGCAAGATCATCTCAAAAAGTCGCGAGCAAGTCATCCAAAGCCTGGAAGGCGGTATTCTGGCCGAATTGGATGTGCGCGAGGGCATTGTGGTGGAAAAAGGGCAAGTCCTGCTGAAGATCGATCCTACCCGGGCCAAGGCGAGCTATCGGGAGGCTCTCTCCAAATTGGTGGGACTGGAAGGCGCGATTGCGCGCTTGCGGGCGGAGGCTTATCAGCAAGCGCTGGTGTTTCCGGATGTCGTCAAGGAGGATCCGGCGGTGGTGCAGCAGGAGACACTCGCCTACAACGCCCGGCGCCGGGCGCTGGACGCCAGTATCCAGGCGTTGCAGGGCAGTTATGGATTGATTGTCAAGGAAATCGGCCTGGCCGAACCCTTGGCAGCGAAGGGCCTGGTCTCGGAAGTGGAGATTTTGCGTATGCGTCGTCAGGCCAACGATCTGCAGTCGCAGATGGTGGAGCGGCGCAACAAGTATCAGGCCGACGCCAATTCGGAGTTGTCGCGCTTGGAGATGGAGTTGTCGCAGACCACCGAGAATCTGGTGGGACGGGCCGATGTCGTGGAGCGCACGACGGTGCTAGCGCCCGTGCGGGGTACGGTCAAGGATGTGCGGGTCAACACCATCGGCGGGGTGATTCAGCCGGGCGAGAAGATATTGGAAATCGTGCCGCTGGAAGATCAACTGCTGGTCGAAGGCAAAATCAAGCCGGCCGATGTGGCGTTTCTGCGGCCGGGGCTGCCGGCGACAGTTAAAGTATCGGCCTACGATTACGGCGTGTACGGGGGACTGAAGGGTACCGTGGAGCATATTAGTCCGGATACCTTGACCGATGATCAGAAGGCGGCAGCCGGCCGGCCCGATGCCACGTACTACCGGGTGCAGGTATTGACTGAAACCAGTGCGCTGCATGCGGGAGGCAAGACGCTACCGATCATCCCGGGGATGACGGCGACAGTGGAGATCCGTACCGGCGAAAAGACCATTTTGGAGTATTTGCTCAAACCTGTGCTGAAGGCACGGGAAGCCTTCCGAGAAAGATAATCATCATGCCGAATAAGAGCAATTATTTGCCAGGCGCCACGGGGAGAGAACAATGAGGCGGCGGCCGATATGCGTGGCGATGGGATCGCTGTGCTGCTTGAGCGCCGTGATTGGCCTCCAGCCTTTGCATGCACAGGAACTGACGATACAGCGCCCTGTGCTGGAATGGGCCAGTGAGATCCAGGTCGCAACGCCTGCGTCGATTGCGCCCCCAGCCGTTGCCCCCGCACGAGCGACACCTCCTGCGGTAGTGCGTGGAGCGGCGCAGCAAGCGGCAGCGTCGGCACCGGCTGCGCCACCAGTGGTCCCGGCTGCACCAACAATGGCTCCGGCTGTACCAACACCGCCGACGCGGGTCACCCTGATCCCTGCCGCTGCGGCGCCCACGCCAGCTCCCGTGCCTGCCGCCCGCACCGTGGTGACGTCGGCACCGGTCAGACCGACACCGTCGGAGAATCTAACGCCGCGGCCCATCGTACCGGCAGCGGTGCGTACGGGCGATACCGATGGTCAATTGGTGTTCAAGCCAGTGCCCTCTGTCGCCTCCAGCCCGGCGGTGACGCCGGTGGCGTCCCGCGAGGTCCTGCCGCAGGCGGTGCCGGCGGTGACAGCAACGCCCAGCTTGGCTGCGCCACCACGCGTAGCGGTGGATAAGAAGCTTGACTTCTCGATGCAAGCGGCGGCCACGCCGGCGCCGAGCCAAGCACCACTGTCGGGTACGCAGGGGCGCGACAGTATCATTGTCGCGCCCGCAGCAAGGTCGCAGTCCAAGCAGCCTTTCAGTGCCGCGCAGACCAAGGCGGTCGATGCCGCCAGCGCGCGCTTCTCGGAATGGTTAGCCAGTTCTGCGGACACCGATATCGACAAGTCCGGCCCATTGATGAATGAAGCCGGGCTGCGACAAGTGTTGTATCGGGCGGTCGAACAAGCCGCGCAGCGCAGTCCGCAAGTGCGTCAAGCCTATGCTGAATTAGAGGCCGCGCAAGCTGATGTGGGCGAAGCGAAAGGGCAGCGCTGGCCGCAGCTTGATATCGGGTCGCATTCCAAGGCCGCGTCGCTGGGCGGCGGCAGCGCCAACAACGATACCGGTGCGGGGGTGACCTTGAATATGACGACGACCGTCTACGACTGGGGACGCACCGGTAAAACCATAGACAGCCGGGAGCGGCTGGTGTTGGCTGCGCGCCAGCGCTACGAGGCGGAATTGGCATCATCGGCGTTTCAGGTGTGCAGCAACGTGATTGAATTGGCAAAAAATCGTCTGATTGCCGATATTAGCCAGCAATACGTCGATCGCATGGGAACGCTAGTGAGTATGCTGCAGGAGATCGTGAGTGTGGATCGCGGGCGTGGCAGCGAGCTGACGCAATCGAAGGCGCGCCTATTACAGGCCGAATCGAATCGCGATACGGTCGTCGCGCGGGTGCAGGATATCGAATTGAACCTGCGTAAGTTGATTGGTGATGGTCCCATCCCGGCGTTGCCGGGGCGCGTGTTGCCGCTGCAAACCGCCAATCTGAGTGCGATGCTGTCCACGGTCAATGAGCATCCATCGATCAAGCAAGCGGAAGCGGAGGCCGAAGCCGCCGAACTGAACGTGGACGCCCTCAAAGCGTCATCGCGGCCGCAGTTGAACTGGGTGGTCAGCAAGAGCACGAGCCGCGATACGCTGGGGCGTGAACAGCCGTTTCAAACCATGTTGTCGATCAACTGGGCTGCTTTTCGGGGGGGCTCGGCAAAGGCTGCCCAGACGGCGGCTTACCAGCGCGCCGCCGCCAGTCGCGAGAAGAAGGCGCAGCAGCAGCTGGACCTGGAGTACCGTGTCCGCACCGCTGACCAGAATGCCAAAACGGCTTTGGCGCGCGCCGACTTATATCACGACCTGACGGCAGAAACCGACGGTGTTCGCAAGGCTTTCTTTGAGCAATGGTATCACCTGGCGCGGCGCACATTGCTGGACGTGCTATCGGCTGAAAGTGATCACTATAACAATAGGGTGAGCGAGATTACGAGTCGTTTCGACGGCTACCAAGCGATTTTCCAGGAATACAACGGCGCAGGCCAGCTTGTCAGCTGGCTGCGCGGCGCGCAGCAGCCTTAATAGCGTCAAGTCGATGGGTTACTGGGCGATGTGCGCAACGCGTTGGCAGCGCGCGGATGAACGCCGTATGCCAACGCACTGTTTTTAGAGGCAAGCATGAACTTTAAGCAATCGATGCAGTGTCGATTTAATCAATCGGTCTATGTATGCCTACTTGGCTTGGCGTCGGTGACCGCGACGGCTGTAGCGCAAACGACGGTCGCGCCAACATTTTACGGCAATGCGGCGGGTACGCGCCCAGTTCTCACCAGTCCGTTGGCTGAACTGAAGCAGAGACTGACCGAGAAGACGGTGCGGGAGCTGCGGACGAGCTATAGCGGCGAATACGGTACGACGCTCTTGCTGGCAGACGACGCGCCTATTTTTTATGTTGCGCTGCTCCACAAAAAGAACTTGTGGCGGGTATTGCGATTTGACGCCCTCGCCCCTGCGGAGCAAGCGTACACACGACTGGCACAGCGTAGCGCCGACTGGGCGAGCGACGCTATGCGGCTACAAGTGTTAACGTCGCAAGAGCGCGCATTGGCGCGTGCGACGCAGGAGAGCGAGGCGCGCTTGGCGACGTTGAACGCAGATATGCAAATTATGCAAGGTGAGCAAGCGCGCATTCTGCAAGCGCGCGAAGCCGCACAAAGCCAGGCGCAGGCGTCTGACATCGAGCGTAAAGCACGTGCGATCCAGCTGCAACAACTACAGCGCGATATTCAACAATTAGAGCAAGCACTGTCTGGCGTCAATGCACAAGAGCGCGTCTCGCCAGGGCATGAGAGGTGAGGCTTTTTGAAGGCCACTGTGCTCAAGCGATACTTGCGATTGATTAATTGAAGCGCGGTGCTTGGCGATCAACAGTGTTGGGACACGAAAATGATGGTCGCTGGCGCAGCGTAGGGGACTGACGGTTGGTACCGAAGCGCTGGAGGTCGGCACCATGGAGCCATTGCGAGAAAGTGTGTTCCTCCATGGGGGAGGCATACCATTGGCCGACCCCGAATGGGCACCCCATGTGTAATAGCAGCTGATTTTGTTGCCAACTGTCGATGTTGTTGGTGATGACGCGTATCCCCAGCGCTGCCGCCGCGGTAATGACCCCAGCCATGTCGGCACGGTATGCCGATGGATTTTCGGCAGGCCAGAGATGGTGTGCATCGAGCATGAGGTGATTAAAGGGGAGCTCGTAGAGCTGACGCGGAGACGGTACATTGAGGGCATCTATGCGCATGGTGAGATGACAACCCTTGAGGCGTAGACGGATCAGATTTTCTATCGCCGCAGGGGAGAGTTGTGAGAAATGGGTGGCATCGAGTTCGAGCGACAAGGCTGTCGGAGATAGACGGTGGCGCTCCACATAATCTTGGATCGCTTCAAGCTGCCAAGCGGACTGGAGATGGATGTCATGCAAGGGGATGGAGACGTTCAGGGGCCGCGGGCGTTGCACGAGCGCGCACGCCAGTTGCAGACCCTGCTCGGCAATATGCCAGCTCACTGCATAACGCTGCTGTGCCGTCATCTGCGGCATCCATGCTGCAGAGGGTAGCAAACCATGTGTCGGATGTTGCCAGAAGCATTGGAGTTGGACACCGGTGGCATGCAAGGTCTGCAGAGCATATTGCGGTTGATAATAGGTAATGCAGTCTCCTAACGAAAACGCGTCGCGCAGGTGGAGGTCGAGCTCCGCCGGCGGCATTGAGGGCATCGGGTCGTTGGGCGCCGACTTGGATACATGTCGTTGTAGCAATTGATGCAGAAAATTCGCCGGTATCGGTTTTTGCACGTCGCCAAGAACATGTAAGCCTAGCTGGGATGCCAGGAAGATCAAGGATCTGCGCAGACTCTCGTCGGCTGCGCTACAAATCAGAATGGACGGGGGGAGTTGTCGGTGGGCGAGCTGACGCAAAAATGCGATGCCGTCCATCTGGGACATGCGAATGTCGCACAGGACGATATCGATCGTGCCTAATTGATCGAGTTGGTCGAGCGCGGCTGCGCCGTTGGCGGCAACGTAGGTGTTGTGGTAACCCAATGTGCCCAACAGGAGTACGGTTGCCAGTCGTTGCGCCGGGTGGTCATCCAGGATAAGTATCGATCGTTGTAGATGAATCACAATAGTAGCGTGAGCGAAGTGTTTTAAGAAGGTCGATTGTCCGGCTCTTGCGGCAGCAACGATGTAGGGGACGGCGATTTGTCCTGTAAGGGTTTTCTTGAAACGGCAAATTGCCGTGATGTCGCGCCAAATGATGGGGTTCGCGTGTAGGATTTGTCTTGACTGGGCGGTCTATTGGCGAGTCTGGTGATCATTTTTTTGTTTGATGGAGTACACAGTGAGTAGAATTCTTATCGTTGACGATCATCCCGTCGTGTGCATGGCTGTACGCTCACTGCTGGAGCAGTTAGGTCATGAGATTGTGGCGGAAACCGATAATGGCGTGGATGCAGTGCAGCTTGTCCGGGATCTTAACCCGGACATGATTGTGCTCGACATCGGCATACCGCGCCTCAATGGGATGGAAGTCATTGCACGGCTGGAGGCGTTGGATCCCCCTAGCCGCATTTTGGTGTTGACGTCACAAAGTGCGCAGCATTTCGCTAATCGTTGCATGGAAGCCGGCGCTGCCGGATTCATCAGTAAGCAAAAGGATTTGGCAGAACTGCAGAATGCGACCATTGCCATTCTGGGAGGGTACCGTTATTTCCCCGATTTGGCGTTCCAAGGTAAGCGCAAACGGGGATTGCAAATGAGCGAAGATGATTTGATTGGGAAATTGTCTGATCGGGAACTGGATGTACTGCAGCAATTGGTCAGTGGTATCCCGAGCAAGGAAATCGCTGTCAGCATGCTGATTAGTCCCAAGACAGTCAGTACCTACAAGGCGCGCTTGCAAGAAAAGCTAAATGCCCAATCGCTGGTCGAATTGATAGACATTGCGCGACGCAATGGCCTCGTCTAAAGAAACGTGTCGACACCTGATGGTGTTGATGGTGCTCGTGCTTTGTTGCGGCACCGGTGCTGCTGTGGAAACGGCGGGAGAGGCGTCGATAGAGCGTCTGCAATTGTTAGATCGACCGGTTGAACAAAGCCTGAATTTCCATCTATCCGGCGCCGACTGGCGATGGCTAGGAAAGAAACGTACGCTGGTGTTGGGTACGGTGGGACCACCGAATCGTCCGCCATTCGATTTGACGAATAATGACCAAGATTTCGATGGATTGACGGCAGATTATGCCGCCCTCTTGGCAAAACACCTGGGCGTGTCGGTTGAGGTGCGGCGTTATCCCACGCGTGGCGCCGCAAATGTGGCGCTCGCCAAGGGCGATATCGATTTATTGGGACTGAGCAGGCAACGTGATTTGCCAAGCGAGGATTTCGCGCTATCTCGCCCTTACGTCAAGGATCGCACGGCCAGTGTGGTACGCATTGGAGAACATCGCCTCGCCGGTAAGGCCGGCGCTGCTCCGCGTGTGGCGATCGTGACGGGGTATTTGCCTGACGACGAGGTGAGACGTCTTTATCCTAGCGCAATATTGACGCCGTTTTCTTCGGCACAGAAGGCCATAGCGGCGGTGGCCTACGGACAGGTCGATCTCTTCTTGGGCGATGCCGTCAGTGCCAGCTACCTGATCAACAAAAGCTATTTCAATGACGTGCAACTGGACGGATATGCCACCGGTCGTCAGGATGGCGTTGGCTTTGCGGTACAGCGTAAAGAGAGCGTTTTGTTGCGCGTGCTTGATACCGTACTTCAGGCGATTCCGGAACAGGTGCACGAGTCTATGCTGAGACGTTGGGGAGTGGGCTTGGATTTCCGTCTGAGCTCCACGATGCCAGCCTTGACTGCCGTCGAACAGCGATGGATCGCACAGCATCCGAAAATCAAAGTGTTGGTCAGCGGCGTTCTCGCCCCCGTGACTTTCTTTGACGAAGGCGGCCAGTTCAATGGCGTTGTGTCCGACTATCTACGTCTCGTCCGGTTGCAGACGGGCCTTGAGTTTGAGGTGATACGTGTTGATTCGATTCAGGAGATGGTCAAGGAAGTGCGTGACGGCCGAGCTGACCTGATCGGTTCGGTGGCCATCAGTGCTGATCGTCTAGCCGACATTGCATTTACGCGGCCGTACTTGATTAACAGTTTCGTGCTGGTCACGCGAGATGATGGAAAGCCTGTGGCGGATGTATCGCGTCTCAGAGGTAAAAAGCTGGCAATACAAGCCGGCAATCCATTGGTCCCGTTGCTGCGTAAGCAGTACCCTGATGTCGAACTTGTGCTGACCGACTACGCGATGACGGCATTCGAGCAGTTGGACAGAGGGCAGGTGGATGGCGCCGTTCAGACCCAAATCGTCGCCAGCTATTTCATCAGTAGATTTTTTCACGGAAAACTTCATATCGCAGCCAGTATTGACGACGAGGCGGCACGGCTGGCAATGGGCGTGCGTCGCGGCGAGCCGGAGTTGCGTGACATTCTAAATAAGGTACTTCTCAGCGTGTCGCCCGCTGAAGCCATCATGCTGACCAATCGCTGGCGGGAGAAGAGCGATACCGGACCGAGTTCGTGGAATACCTATCGCTCATTGATTTTTCAGATCGCCGGCGGCGCAATGCTATTGATTTTGGCGACCTTGTTTTGGATTGTGTATCTACGCAGGCAGATACGCAAGCGGCATTTGGCTGAGAGGGCGCTGGACGATCAACTTGAATTTATGCGCGCCCTCATTGACGGCACGCCGCATCCGATCTATGTACGTGACCTGCAGGCCCGTTTGATCGAATGTAATCGTAGCTATCTTGAGGCCATGGGAGGCGAGCGTGAAGACGTCATGGGCAAGACATTGCCGGAGGCGACCATACTCTCTGACGAATCGGCACAAATCCTGCACGCGACCTATTTGCAAACGATGAAAGATGGCAAGGCTGAGTTTGCTGATCGGGATATAGCGTTTGGCCAACGCTCTCTCAAAATTTATCATTGGACATTGCCGTTTAATGATACGCGGGGCCATCCTGCCGGCATGATAGGCGGCTGGATTGACATTTCCGAGCGCGAGGAACTGGTCAATGCATTACAAATGGCCAAAGACACAGCAGATGAGGCCAACCGCGCTAAATCCACGTTCCTGGCGACGATGAGTCACGAAATACGCACGCCGATGAACGCCATCATCGGCATGCTGGAGTTAGTACTTAAGCGTGGCGACGAGGGACGGTGGGACCGGCAGTCAATTACAGTGGCGTACGATTCGGCTAAAACCTTGCTAGGGCTCATTGGCGATATTTTGGATATCGCAAAAATTGAATCCGGTAAGCTGGAATTGGTGCCCGAGCGTGCCAATCTGCGTGAGTTGGTCGAAGCGGTGTCCAGGGTATTTGATGGCCTCGCTCGCCAAAAAGGACTGACCTTGCGGACCTTCATTGACGCCGAGGCGGGTGTCGATGTGTTGATCGATCCGATGCGCTTCAAGCAAATACTGTCTAACCTGGTGAGCAATGCCATCAAGTTTACGGACGAGGGGCAGGTGACAATTCGCGTTGATACGCGCGACGACGGTGATGCGCGCTTAGCGGTGCAGCTGATGGTGACAGATACTGGGCAGGGCATTGCGCAGGACGAACAAGCCAAACTATTTTCTTCGTTTGTGCAGGTCAGTCCGCGAAACGCCAAGGAAGCGGGCAATGGCACCGGTCTCGGACTTGCCATTAGCCGCAAGCTTGCGCAGATGATGGGGGGAGGGATTGAACTCCAGAGTGAGCCTGGTGTAGGGACGCAAGTCATGGTCACGTTCACTGTGGCAGCGATGGAAGCGTTTGACATTTCCACCGCGCCGATAGCAATGACTGCTCGCAAGTCAAATCGGCTGCGGGTGCTGGTCGTGGACGACAATGTGGCCAATCGTCTTGTGCTTTGTCAGCAGCTGGAGTATCTCGGACACGAAGTGCAGTATGCGGAAGATGGGGCGCGCGCGTTGCAAATCTGGCGCGTCAATGATGTCGATCTGGTGATGACGGATTGCAATATGCCGGTGATGAACGGCTATCAACTTGCACGGGAAATTCGTCATGCGGAAAGCCAATGTGATGAAGAAAATCATTGCGTCATTTGGGGATATACGGCGAATGCGCAGCCGCAGGAAGTACAGCGTTGCAAAGCGTCCGGTATGAATGATTGCCTGTTTAAACCGATCGGCTTGGACGATTTGCAGCGACGCCTAACTGCGGGGCTGTCGCATGGCGTCATCGACGAGATGTCAATGACAACGGCGCCACTGTTCGAGGTGCGTTCCCTGGAGGCGATGACCAAGGGTAATTTTATGTTGATGTCAAAGCTGGCGAATGAACTGATTAAATCCAATCGCAGTGACGCGCTGTTGCTTTCTCAACGTGCCGCAACGGCGGACTGGTTGGCGGTGAGCGATGTCGCGCATTCCATTAAAGGCGCCTCGACGATAGTGGGGGGACGAATATTGTCAGATGCGGCGGCGGAGCTGGAAAGTCTTTGTCGCGATGGGGCTGCCGAAGCGGATTTACGCCGGGGTATGTCAGTGGTGTTAAGGGAAATAGCGCGTCTTGAAGAATCTCTAGAAAAATGGTTGTCGGCTGCGCTGCCCGAAGTCTGAACTGGCTTGCATGCAATATGCGTCGTGGAATATGTACGATTCCGGTCACCTCTACTATTGCAAATCATCCCAGACCCCGTAAACATTAGGGTTGATAAAATCTAGTTGGCCTGTTGAGAACTGGAAGGTCTCCATTTTTGCCTATCTTTTAAGCTCAGTCAACAATAGGTGGATACCATCCTCCTCACTGACCAGGCTTCTCTCAAGATGCTTTCACCGAGTGCTTACCTCTATACGGCGCAAAAGTACGCAATATCATGTTATGCCTTGATGCTGAGACGGGCGTTGATAGCTCGCACGCTGGATAGTATGACCTAACGCCACGATCGACTTTCATATCAGAGTGTCCATCTAGGTAGATGGTGATGTCATTGCCGTCGATGAATCGCCACCGGCTCACTAGATGGCTTTGGTAGGGGCTCGGTATGATCCTTGTGACTTAATGATGTTTTTTGAATAATTGTTTTACTGCGATTTTTGTTATGAGCTATCATGTTTATTTACTACGTATTCTGCGAGCACTAGTAGTTATTGCTGCTGTGATGATTGGCTCCACACAGAATGCGTAACGTATGGTGAGTCCCCGAATGTTGCATAAAGAAGAATGTGGCTTTCATAGCATGGCGGCCTCTTTTTTCGTCTCATATAACTACGGTGACTAGAGCCTTTCGCAAAAATTATTTGATCTTAATATTCCTCATGATTAATTTTGGATCGTAAATGACAAATACCTTTCCCGTACCAGTCACACTCGCAGACTGGCTTGAAGATCTTGAGTCGCGCCATTTCAAAACCATAGACATGGGCCTGGACCGGGTAGTGCAGGTGAAAGACCGGTTGCAGCTGCAATT
>NZ_JBANDC010000031.1:0-25887 GCF_038896935.1 Collimonas rhizosphaerae | reverse complement strand
CGCCGGCTTGCGTGGCTGGGCTGCGAATGGCGGAGTGCGCTGGAATTTCTAGGGTAACGAATCGTGGGTATTCTGCGGGTACGGAGTGCGCCTTACTGCGTTTACACAGAGTGTTTTACAGGCTCGTCATTTCAGCAGCTCCAGCCGCTGATGCCATTCAAATAAAGACTCACGCGGAAATTGCTTGAACTGCTTGTCCTTGCGGCCAGCCTTGACTTCCACCCACGGCGCCTTGTAGGCCAGAAGCAGGTGGGTGTATTCAGGCGGCGTTGGCAGCGGCGTATCGATGGCGGATGCGAACGGATGGACCAGTTCCGGCCATTCCGGGCTGTAGAGCCATAGCGCGCTGCCGCAACGCCGGCAGAAATGGCGTTGCGCGGTGCTGGTATGGACGCGCGATTCGCCGTGCCGCTTGAGTTTTGCGTGATAGACGTTGACGTCGTCCCGGCCTTGCACTTTCAGGGTGCTGGCGTCGCCGCCGATGTTGACGGCATACCCGCCGCCGCCCTGGGTCTTGCGGCAAATCGAACAATAGCAGCGCTGGTAAGGGTAGGGCGTGTCGCTTTCCAGGCTGAAGCGGACTGCGCCGCAATGGCAGGATCCCTTGAGCTTCATGGTTCTCTCCTCGTTGTCGCTGCCGCCAGTATCGCCGATCCCGGCATCCAGGATGTGTTAAGCACCGAACATACAGGGCAGCTGTTGAAGCGCATCATGCTTCCTTTTTTCATCCCCCTCATCGCAGATCTCGCCGCCCGAGCGGCTGCTGGCGCCGGCCTCGCCGGCCGGACAGTAGCCTGGACTCGAGCGCGTGAACGTCGATGGCGGTATAGTTAAACGAACTTAAGTTAACCCGACTCAAGGCTGACGGATCAAGGAAATTGTCATGGCGCTGGACCGTACTTACATGATTGAAACAACGAATGCGTTGTTTACGCTAGTCATCACCGAAGCCGGCGATGGCGGCTCTTATAAGGCGACGTATGTCGGGACCCGGCAAAAAGTCGAGCTGCCCTGGGTGGATAATCCCGGGCTGGGGCAGAAAGACCTTGACGGCGAAGCGACAGACGTCGATTTTGACGCGCTCATCGCGACTTGCCACCGCCAGATCGCGGAACGCGGGGGCGAGATACTCGGCATCCAGGATATTTCCGTCATCGACGAACGCCCCCGCAGAGACTGGGGAGCCAGCCGTTGACAATCCGGCCGCCGTCCGAAAACAGTATTACCTTCCATCAGCAATGATTATTTGACAGCAGCCGGCGCCGGCAAGCCCGGCCTTGTCCGCAAAAAAACTTGCGAAATCGCTCCTGATGGAGAATTATTTAAGCTCCGATCCGTCTCACTCCCAATGACACTGTCAAGGCCTGGCGCAGCAGAACCGGGCCGGTCGGCGCACGCCGCCGTTTTGCGAGGGTAGTTCATTCATCGCCTGGATAGACAAGGAGATTTTCATGCGGCCCGTCAGTACCTACATCATTGAAACCGACAATGCGCTTTTCACGCTGGTGGTCACGGAAACGGATGAAGGCGGTCCATACAGCGCCTCGTATATCGGGACCAGCCCGAAATTTGAACAGACCGAGATCGACGATGACGATGGCGGCCCGGCACAGGAGGACCTGGAGGGTGAAATGGAGGACGCGGATTTCGATGCGCTGCTGGCAGCCTGCCACCGGGAGATCGTCGAGCGCGGCGGCGAGATCGTCAGCATCGAAGATATATCTGACGACGATGATGAGGAACGCTAGCATTTCACGCGGGAACATCGGGTTTTTGCGACGGAGCGCGGCTTCCCCCTGGCCGAAAGCGGAAATCCTTCAGGGTTGATATATACTGCAGCATAACTGTATATCCATACAGTCAACCATCTTCAATTTTGCCTGGCGCTCTTCGCAATGCGCAGAGCTGCGGCGGCCGCAACATGATCAGAGTGCTGGAAAACCGTTTTTATTATCTCGACAATTTCCTTGCCATGGTGGCATCGGTGCGCGCCCGCTATCGGCATCTGCTGGATGGCGAGGAACAGGCTTTCGTCGACGGTTTCGAAGCATTGCCGCTGGCCTCGCGCGCACTGCTGGTGCGGATGGTGATGCGCAAGGGCGAGCTGTTTCGCCTGGGCCGGCTGCGCTACGACGAAATCGGCTGCCCGCGCAGCGCCGCAGTGCCCCTGGTCGCCGCCGGCTGGCTGGACGGAGAGCCGGCCATCGATATCGGACAACTGTGCGGCCTGCTGACGAAGACCGAGCTCGCGGAAATATTTCCGCTGCTGCCGCGCAGCGCGCGCAAGGCAGAGCAGCTGGAAATCCTGCGCGGCGAGCATGGCGACGCGGTGCGCACGCTGGCCGGCTGGGGTATCGACGACCAGCTGTTGCAGCTGCGCATTGCGCCGCTGTGCGACCGGCTGCGGCTGATGTTCTTCGGCAACCTGCACCAGGACTGGTCGGAATTCGTGCTGTCGGAACTGGGGATTTTCCGGTACGAACAGGTCGATTTGTCGCTTGCGCAAGGTTTCAGCAGCAGGCAAGACATCGACGATTACCTGCACCTGCACGCCTGCCGCGAACGGTTCCGCAACGGCGCAGCGCCGGCAGCCGTACTGGCTGACGTTCCCGAGGTGCCTTATCCGAACGACTGGCTGGAACAGCGCCGCAGCAAGCTGCTGTTCCAGGTCGCCCAGCACTACGAACGCAGCGCAGAACTGCCGGCCGCGCTACGGCTTTATGCTGAATGTGCTTGGCCGGGGGCGCGCCTGCGTGCGATCCGGGTGCTGGAACGCTGCGGCCAGCCCGATGCGGCTTTCGCACTGGCGCAGCAGGCCGAGCGGCAGCCGGAAAGCGAAGCTGAAAAACAGCAGCTGCTGCGCGTCATGCCGCGTTTGCGGCGGCAGCTGGGCCACGGCAAGATGCCGCAGGCCGCTGCCGCGGCTATCGTCCGCCAGGATATGGCGTTGCCGCGGGCCGAGCCCGGCATCCCGGTCGAAACCGTGCTTGCCAGCCATCTGTCGCGCCCCGATGCGCCCGTCGTCTACGTCGAAAACACGCTGATCAATTCACTGTTCGGCCTGCTGTTCTGGGATGCCATCTTTGCACCGCTGCCGGGCGCGTTCTTCCATCCGTTCCAGAGCGGCCCCGCGGACCTGCACAGCGCCGATTTCCAGCAACGCCGTGCTGCGCTGTTCGAGGCCGGTTTCGCCCAGTTCGGCAGCGGCGGCTATAAGCAGGCCATCTGGCGCAATTTCCGCGCCAAGGCCGGCATCCAGTCGCCGTTCGTGTTCTGGGAGTCCATCGACGAAGCGCTGCTGGCAATGGCGCTGGATTGCCTGCCACCGCTGCACCTGCGCAAATGTTTCGAGCGCATCCTGCAGGATATCAAGACCAACCGTTCCGGCTTGCCGGACCTGATCCAGTTCTGGCCGGCGGAAAAACGCTACCAGATGATCGAAGTCAAAGGCCCGGGCGACCGCCTGCAGGACAACCAGGTCCGCTGGCTGCACTATTTTGCCGAACACGGCATCCCGGTCGCCGTCTGTTACGTGCAATGGGCAGGGGAGTGCGCGTGAACCAGGCCGCATACGTAATCGCCGTCCGCGCCCTATGCGAGTTCACGGCCAAGCAGGGCGACCTTGACCTGCGCTTCACGCCGGCGCCGACTGCGCTGGAAGGCATCGCGGGCCACGCCATGGTGGCGTCACGCCGCGATGCCGCTTATGAAAAGGAAGTCAGCCTGAGCGGCCGCTACGGGCCGCTGCTGGTGCGCGGCCGCGCCGACGGCTACGATCCGGCCTTGAACCGGCTGGAAGAAATCAAGACCTTCCGCGGCAGCCTGGAGCGCATGCCGGACAACCACCGCCACCTGCACTGGGCGCAGGTGCGGATTTATGGCCACTTGCTGTGCCAGGCGCGCAACCTGCCCGGACTGCAGCTGGCGCTGGTGTACTACGACATCGGCAAACAGCAGGAAACCCTGCTGACCGAACATGCGACTGCCGCTTGCCTGCAACAGTTTTTCGAAGAGCAGTGCAGCCGCTTCCTGGCCTGGGCCGAACAGGAGATGGCGCATCGCGCCGCACGCGACGCCCAACTCACCGCCTTGCGCTTTCCGCACGCCGATTTCCGTCCCGGCCAGCGGATCCTGGCGGAAGCAGTGTATAAGGGCGCCAGCAGCGGCCGTTGCCTGCTGGCGCAGGCGCCGACCGGCATCGGCAAGACGATCGGCAGCCTGTTCCCTTTGCTCAAGGCGACTCCTGGCCAGGCGTTGGACAAAATATTTTTTCTTTCAGCCAAGACGCCAGGGCGCGCGCTGGCGCTGGAAGCGACGGCGCGCATCAAGCAAAGCGCGGCGGGATTGCCGTTGCGCGTACTGGAGCTGGTCGCGCGCGACAAGGCGTGCGAACATCCCGACAAAGCCTGCCATGGCGACTCCTGTCCGTTGGCGCAAGGGTTTTACGACCGCCTGCCGCAGGCGCGCAGCGCTGCCATCGTCAGCGGTGCGATGGACAAGGAGGGCTTGCGCCAGGTCGCCGCCGCACATCGCGTCTGTCCCTATTACCTGAGCCAGGAGCTGGTGCGCTGGTCGGACGTGATCGTCGGCGACTACAACTATTATTTCGACCTGAGCGCCATGCTGTACGGCCTGGCTAGCGCCAACCAGTGGCGGGTCGGCGTGCTGGTCGACGAAGCGCACAACATGATCGAGCGGGCGCGCAAGATGTATTCCGCCGAGATGGAACAAGCCGGCTTCAAAGCCGTGCGGCAAGCGGCGCCGCCGGCGCTCAAGCGCGCGCTGGACCGCGTCAACCGTCAATGGAATGCGCTGTACAAGGAGCAGGAAGCTGAATACCAGCGCTACGAAGACCTGCCGGACGGCTTCATCCAGGCGCTGCAGCAGGCCGTGGCCGATATCACCGACTACATGGTCGATCATCCGGCCGCCCTCGACAGCGACCTGCAGCGCTTCTATTTCGACGCCATGCACTTCACCCGCATCGCCGAGCTGTTCGATAGCCACTCGCTGTTCGACATCACCCGGCGCGGCGCCCATGGCGCGACGCTGTGCCTGCGCAATATCGTGCCGGCAAGCTTCCTGGCGCCGCGCTTTGCCGCTGCGCATTCGGCCACGCTGTTTTCCGCCACGCTCAACCCTTGGCATTTTTACAGCAAGATACTGGGCATGCCCGACAACACCGCCTGGCTCGACGTGCCGTCGCCGTTTACCGCCGACCAGCTGTCAGTGCAGCTGGTCGCCGGGATTTCGACCCGTTTCCAGCATCGCGAGCGGTCGCTGGCGCCGATCGTGGACCTGGTCGCCAGGCAATACCGGGAGCAGCCGGGCAACTACCTGACGTTTTTCAGCAGCTACGACTACCTGGAGAAAGTCGCCGCCATGTTCGCTGCGCGCTATCCCGATATCCCTTTGTGGCAGCAGGCGCGCCGCATGGATGAGCGGGAAAGGGAGCAGTTCCTGGCGCGGTTTACCGATACCTCGCAAGGCGTCGGTTTCGCGGTGCTCGGCGGCGCGTTTGCGGAGGGCATCGATTTGCCCGGCGCACGCCTGATCGGCGCGTTCATCGCGACCCTGGGGCTGCCGCAGGTCAATCCGGTCAATGAACAGATCATGTTGCAGATGGAGCGCACTTTCGGCCAGGGCTACGACTGCACCTACCTGTATCCCGGGTTGCAGAAAGTGGTGCAGGCCGCGGGCAGGGTGATCCGCACCGAGCGGGACCGCGGCGTGGTGTACCTGATCGACGACCGTTTTGCGCGGCAGAAAGTCAGGCAGCTGCTGCCCGCATGGTGGCAGCTCGGCAGCTGAGCTGCCGAGCTGGCGCAGGCATCAGGCAAACAGCAGGCGGTCGGTGCAATGGGAATCGTTGGGATCGAAATAGGGGCGGGCCCAGCTGTCGCTGGTGGACAGGAACCAGCCGACGGCAAGCGCGGCCTGCTGTTTCGAGGCCGGCACCGGTTCATTGGCCGCCGCCGGCGCGACGGCCGCCATCCGGTTCAGGAACTGGAAATGATCGACCAATCCCACCGCTTCGATGGCGAACACCGTTGCGACGTCGCCGTCATGGATCGCCAGCAGGTTGTCGCCGTTGGCCTGTTCCCCGCCAAGGGCAAGATTGGATGAGCCGCAGTACACAACCGGGCTGTCGCCGCTGAAACCGCATACGACGAATTTATGATGGATCTGGTGGCCGATGCCGCTGATCGAGCGTACTTGGTCAAACGGCGGCGGCAGTATCGATTTGCCCGGCTTGCCGGTCACCAGCACGCCGGTTTTCTTGCCCGGCGCATACAGGGAAATACCGGTGTTGCTATCCGAAATGCCATAGCTGAAGACATTGCTGTCGGCGTGCAAATCCTTCAGCGCGGCATAGACCGGGCTGGTGCCGTTGTCGATCTCCATGACGGCAAACAGTACGCTGCCGTTCTTGGCGGGCTTGGTTTGTTCCTGCTGGATGCGGGCGGCGATGTCGCCAAGGTTCTTGGCGACGAATTCTGCCGTATGGGGCGCGAAGGTGATATCGGCGCGCGGCGAAATACCTTCGGGAATCGAGAACGTTGTGGAGGAAAACGGCGATTGCAGGTAGGCGCCGAGCTTGACGCCGCCTTGCCATACGGTCTCGAACAATTGCCCGTATTCGGTTGCGACGCCGGGATCGTCGAACACCATCACGTGGTTGGAGTTGACGTACAGGCCGGTGACGGAAAAATTGGTCGACCCGGTCAGCACCTTCAGCGCACTGTCCTTGTTGAAGGAAACGAATACCTTGTCATGCGCATAACGCTTGAAATGGCCGCGCAGGATGGCGGCAGGGCTGGCGGCCACGGCCAGGAACTGCGCCTCGAACTCGTCCTCGGGCATCGGTTTGGCTGCGGAGTGATGCAGGGCTGCGTTGTCGAGGATGATGCGGACCCGGCCCTGCTTGCCCAGTTCCAGCAGGATCTTGCACAGGTCAGGCTCGTTCAGGTCGTAGGCAAACACATCGAGGTATTGCGCCGGATCTTGCAGCACTTCATTCAGGAACTCAAAAATCCGCTCCCTTGCCGTCAGCCCTAGCCATGCGTATTCGTCGGCAAAGGTGTACTGCTCGCCGGCGGCATTGGCGCCCGATACCTGCGTCGTATCGAACAGCAGTTCCTTGGTGTTGGGCCGGATCAGCGCGTTGACGCCGAAATGGTGGGCAAACGCCTGCGACTGCGTGTAGCCGCGGGTAAACCCGAGCTTGAACTTGTCTTTTGCAAACGGCCCGACATAAACGCTGACCGACACGCCCAGCGTCTCGTCAAGGGCGGTCATCGACTGCTTGTCGTCAAAATAGCGGGGGATCACCGTATAGGTGTATTCGCCGAAAAACGGCGTGAGCCCTTGGTGGACCGAGCCCGGCACATGCAGCCAGCGGAATTTGTGTATCGGCGCATTCACCGTTGAATTCGGCGGCTCGGTCGGGTCCTGGGCATGCGCCGCCGGGGTTTCAAACTGCAGCGTGTTATAGAGGTAGTAGGGCGGCAGGCCCTTGGGCTGGCAGCGGATCGTGAAACCCGCCAGGTTGGCGGCGCCGTCAGGCTGGAGCAGGCTGAACGCCAGCAAGGTCTTGCAGTCGCCGACATGGGCGGTCACCGACAGCAACTGGGATTGATCTTTGACAGACGCCATGGCGATCCTCCGAATTCAGTTAGACATGTTCTGGTTCTCGAAGCACGAACGAAGAAATTTCGCCTGGCACATGAATTCAGTGCAGGAAGTCCAACCCGATTCAGGAGGAGTTGCAAAATACTAACGAAGAAATATGACTGGATGATGACCGCCTTGCGCCGGCCCGGAAAGAGTACTGCGTGCCGGCAAGGCGCTACCAGTCAGCCAGGCCGCCGGCGAGGTTCTGTTCCGCCTTCAATGCGCAGATGCGGTAATCCTGCTCGTCCAGCACGGAAAAACCGCTGATGCGCATGGCGCGGCGAGCGTGTTCAAGCCCAGGAGCCTCGATGCTGGCGGCCAGGGCTCGGCGCAGGGCAGCCAGGGTGGCAGGCGGTGTGGTAGATGCGGTGATGAGCGGCAGGCCCGGCATCGGCGTGGTGAACCCGATGGCGGCGAGCCGGGAAAAAACCTCCGGTTCCTGGCGGCTCAAAAAATAGGCGCTGACACAATCGAGCGCGGCAATATCGGCCTTGCCGCCGGCGACCAGCCGCGCCGACTGCCGGTGGGCGCCGCTGAACAGCACTTCCGAAAAAAACCTGCCGTCGCTGGCAAACCGCGCAACCGCGCTGCGCAGCGCGTGATAGCCGGATTGCGAATGGCGCTCGTTGCAGGCGGCAACCGCGCCGTGGAACGCCGGCAAGGGCTTGGCAGCATCCTCTTTGCGCACCCACAAGCTGCTGCTGTAGTTGGCCTGCTCGCAGCCGGGCACGTCGAAATGAAAGGCGCCGACTACCTGGACTTGGCCATGCAGCAGCGTGGATACCGGATAACCGCAGGCCTGGCTTAGCAGCAGGCCGGGCTCTTGCCAGTGCTGCAGCAAATCCTGCGGCTGCTCAAGCTGGTGCGGCACATCGGCTATGCCTTCGCGCTGCATGCAATCGAACAGCCCGTGCCAGAACTGGTCCAGGCTGGCGGCCGGAAACGGGTACATCGGCAATGCACATCTCATGCACTGCCTCCGCCGCGCAATGCAGGGCCTGCCCGCGGCGCCCAGCGCTGTCCCAACAGGTCGAACAGCTGGTCGGCCACGATGGCCAGCAAGGCCACCAGCAGCGCGCCCTGGATCACATAGGCGGTGTTGAAGCCGCTCAGGCCGACGATGATCGGCAGCCCCAGCGTCTTGGCGCCGACGGTGGAGGCGATCGCCGCCGTGCCGATATTGATCACCACCGAGGTGCGCACACCGGCCAGTATCACCGGCGCCGCCAGCGGCAGCTCCACCCGGTACAGGATCTGCCAGCGGTTCATGCCGATGCCGCGCGCAATTTCCAGGATCGCCGGCGAGATTGAAGACAATCCGGTCATCGCGCCTTGCGCTACCGGCAGCACGCCGTACATGACCAGCGCAATCAGGGCCGGCGTTTCGCCGAAACCGATCAGCGGCACCGCCACCGCCAGCACCGCCACCGGGGGAAACGACTGGCTGATCGCCAGCACCGTTTCAAGCGAAGAACGGAACGGCCGTCCCGCCGGCCGGGTGACCAGCAGGCCGGCCGCCACGCCGCCCAGCACCGCGATGGCGCCCGACAGCAGCACGATGCTCAGGTGCGCCAGCACCAGCGTGGTGAATGCGTCTTGCAGGTACATGGGGCGCGCCAGCTGCGGGAAGGCGCTGGCGAACAGCGGCGCCGTCAACGGCATGCCAAAGGTGAAGCCCAGCAGCAAAAGGCTGCTGGCAGCGAGCCAGCGATAGCGGTAGAGCCGCTTCATCGCGCCGCCTCCAGCAAATCGGAGAAATGCAGCACGCCGGCAGCCTGGCCGCGCTCGTCGACCACCGGCAGACTATGCGCCTTGCGCGTGATGAAAGCGGACAAGGCTTCGCGCAGGGTGCTGCTGCTGGAAATCGGCTCACCGGGTATCGCCGCTTCGTTGCGGACCCGGCCGGCGATCTTGTCCAGTCCGAGCAGGCGGATGCCGACATCGCTCTGGCCGACAAATCCGCGCACGAATTCATTTTCCGGCGACAGCAGGAATTCGCGCGGCGTACCTTGCTGCACGATGCGTCCGTGATCCATCAGCACGATGCGTTCGCCCAGCGCCAGCGCTTCGTCGATGTCATGCGTCACCAGCACGATGGTCTTGCCGGACAGCTTGTGGATATTGGCCAGTTCCTGCTGCAGGCTGGCGCGGGTGACCGGATCCAGCGCACCGAAAGGTTCGTCCATCAGCAGCACGTCGGGATCGGCCGCCAGCGCGCGCGCGACGCCTACCCGTTGCTGCTGGCCGCCAGACAGCTGGTCGGGATAACGGCGGCGGAATTTTTCAGGAGGCAGGTGCAACAGCGCCAGCAGTTCGCTGACGCGCTCATGGATCCTGGCTTTTGGCCATTTCAGCAGGACCGGCACGGCGCTGATGTTCTGCTCCACCGTCCAGTGCGGAAACAGGCCGACTGACTGGATCGCATAGCCGATGCGGCGCCGCAATTGTTCCGGCGAGTGCTCGACGATCCGCTTGCCGTTGAGCCTGATGCTGCCGCTGTCAGGTTCCAGCAAGCGGTTCAGCAGCTTCAGCATGGTCGACTTGCCGGAGCCGGAAGTGCCGATCAGGACCACGAACTCGCCGTCCTTGATCGTCAGGGACAGCTCGCTGACCGCTTGCCAGCCGTTGAACGATTTGCTGACTTCGCTGATTTCAATCATGGTTTTGCCTCCGCAAGAGAACGACCGCTACCTTGAACAGCGTATCGACGCCGATGGCCAGCAGGATCACCGGGATCACGCCCAGCAGCACCAGGTCCAGCGCGCTGCTCGACATGCCCTGGAACATGAGGACGCCGAAACCGCCGGCGCCGATCAAGGCCGCCACCACCGCCAGCCCGACCGCCTGCACGGTGGTGACGCGGACGCTGGTCAGGAACACCGGCAGCGCCAGCGGCAATTCGACGTGGAAGAATATCTGCCAGGGCGACATACCAATGCCGCTAGCTGCTTCGCGGACGTCGGCCGGCACCTGTTCCAGTCCTGCCAGGGTGCCGTGGGCCATCGGCAGCAGCGAATACAGGCTCAGCGCCAGCAATGCCGGCGGCAGGCCGACGCCGCCGATCCCGGACTGCGGGAACAGGCTGCCCAGCAACGCCAGCGGACCGATCAGCAAACCGAACAGTGCAATCGAGGGGATCGTCTGGATCACGTTCAGCACCGGGAACAGCAGCTTGCGCGCCCGCCGGCTGCGGAAGGATAGGGCGCCCAGCAACGCGCCGACCAGCACCGCGGGCAATACCGAAAACACGACCAGCTGCAGATGGCGCAGCAGCGCCAGGTTAAAGGCATCCTGGTGATTCTGGTATTCCTTCAGCAGCGACAGGCTATCCAGGTATCCCGAAACGATCAGCGCCACGATCGGCGCCAAGGCTGCCAGTATCACCGCAACCCGCGCCGGCAAAGCCAGGGCTAGGCCGCGCAGCGCCTCCGCCAGTTGCAGCCAGGCGGTCAGCAGCAACAGCCAGAACGCGCCGCCGAACGAGATGCGCGCCAGCGAATCGGCGTCGCCGCTGCGCAGCTGGGCTTCGTGTCCGGCCAAGGCCAGCAGGTCGCCGCTCAACCCTGCCGCCGCGAGGAGCAGGACAATGCAGCTGAAACGGGACGGCCGCAGCCAGGGCGCCGCCAGCAGCGGCAGGGCCGGCAGCGCCAGCAGCCAGTAACGCGCGGCCAGCTGGCTCAGCAGGATGCCTTGGCCGCTGAGCAGCCGATTGGGCGCATAGGTCAGCAAGGGCAGGTTGGTAGCGGCGACGATCGCGACGATCACCAGCAGCAGGTGCACCGGATTGTGCAGCTTGCGGGCTTGCAGCGCGTTGTTGCCCACGCGCCATGGCTGGTCGGCCAGACGCGCCATGGTCATTTGATAAAACCTTTGCTGCGCAGGTAATCGCCGGCGACCTTGCGGCCGTCGCGTCCTTCGATGGCGATGCCGGCGTTGAGTTTTTGCAGCGTCGGGCTATCCAGCGACAGGAACACAGGTTTCAGCAGGTCGGCAATCCTGGGGTACTTCGCCAGCGTTTCGCTGCGGACCACTGCTGTCGGCGCGTAGACCGGCTGCACCGACTTGATATCCTCCAGCGCCACCAGCCCCAGCGCCGCCAGCGAGCCGTCGGTGCCGTACACCATCGCCGCGTTGACGCCGGAAGTCTGCTCGGCGGCAGCCTTGATCGTTGCCGCCGTATCGCCGCCGGCCAGGGTCAGCAGCTGGTCTTGTTTCAATTTGAATCCGTAGGTGTTTTCAAAGGCGGGCAAGGCATCCGGGCGCTCGATGAATTCAGCCGACGCCGCCAGCTTGAAATGCCCGCCCTGGCCGATCCAGCGGCCCAGGTCGGCCAGGGTTTTGAGCTTGTTGGCCTGCGCCACCTCCTTGCGCACTGCGATCAGCCAGGTATTGTTGGCGGGAGACGGCGTCAGCCACGTCAGCTTGTTTTTATCGAGATCGAGTTTCTTCACCAGCTGGTAGCCGCTCTCGGCGTTTTTCCAGGCCGGGTTCTTTTCATCGGAAAAGAAGAACGCACCGTTGCCGGTGTATTCGGGATAGATGTCGACGTCACCCGAGATCAGGGCGCCGCGCACCACCTTGGTGGTTCCCAGCTGCAGGCGGTTGACAGTCTTGATGCCGTTGGCCTCCAGCACCAGCTGGATCAGGTTGCCCAGCAGCGCGCCTTCGGTATCGATCTTGGAACTGACCCGGACCGGTTCGGCAGCCTGGGCATAAGGAGAAAAGAGGGCGGCAGCCAAGGCAGCGGCCAGCAGGCGGGTGTACAGACTCATGTCGACTCCGTTAGAAGATAGCGATGCCGGTTCAGGCAAATGGATGGATATCGGCAATCACCGGTGTGCTGCGATGGCGCCACAGCAGCGGCAGGTAGCCGTGCTCGACAAAACCGTCGCTGCGTTCCTGGTAGGTCTCGCGCTGGGCCAGATAGGCTTGTCGTAGATGGAACCATGGCAGTCCGGGATGCAAGTGATGTACAAGATGGTAATTCAAATTCAGGAACAGCAGGCGCCAGGGCCATGCAGCCTCGTTGATCACCGAGCGTCCATGTGCGGCTTCGACCGCCCGATGTTCGTAGAAAGAACGCACCATGGTCAGGCTCAGGGCCGGATAAGCGACGGCAAACAGGTAGAACCAGGGGGATATGCCGGCGCGATGCAGGAAAAGCAGCAGCATTGCCAGCAGCGACAGGTGCCAGGCCCAGGTAACAATGGTTTTGCGGTCGCGCTGCCGCCATGCGGCATGGACCGTCTGCGACCACACCAGCGCCGGCCCGGCCAGCAAGCGGCCGCCGGATGTATTGCGGAAGCGGCGCAAGGACCGTCCCAGCCGGCCGCCGCCCTTAAGCGCTGCATAGTAGGTTTCCGGGTCGGCGCCCGGCAGCGTCAGGTCCTTTTCATCGCGATGATGGGCAAGATGGCTGTCGCGGTATAGCGCGTAGGGATACCACACCGCCAGCGGCAACTGGCCGAACAGGGCGTTGAAGCGGGCGTGGCGGGTCGGATGGCCGTGTATCAGCTCGTGCTGCAGCGACATGTACCAGGCGCTCAGTCCGATCAGCAAGGGCGTGCCGAGCCATGGACCCAGTTCACGCCAATGCAGCACGGTCGCCAGCCAGCCGCCGTAGATCACGGCAATCAGTCCCCAGGTAGGCAATTCCAGGCGGAATCGCCATGCTGCGGCCGGCGGCGTCTTTTCATCGTCCCGGGCAGCGGTGGCGGCCGGCGGGACGGCTTGGCCGAGGAAATGGAATGCAGGGTCGTAAGGTAAAAAGTACATGCGCGGCTCTCTTTCCATTAGCCGCGAATATATAGTAGATATATGCCAAGAAAGAACGAATCATTCTGAACAACTATATATGGAATAAATATATGCTTTAGGCGCCGGGGTTCGACGCCTTGCCGGACGCGCAGACAGTGCGTCCCTGCCGCTCGGCAAAGAGGTCATTGAGAATTGGATGATCGGGCAAGATTTGTGGATTCTTCTGTATGGATTAATCATCCCGCGAGCGATAAGCTGAAGTTCCGGTGCTTGCATGCACCAAATTTCATTGCGCAGGAGCCGTTGATGACGAGCAGGCAATTCCCCATCCATTCCGGTTTCGGCGCGCAGGCGACGGCCCGCGAAGTCCTCGACGGCGTCGACTTGCATGGAAAGATAGCCATTGTCACCGGCGGCTATTCCGGGCTAGGACTGGAGACTACCCGCGTGCTGGCCGGCGCCGGCGCCACCGTCATCGTGCCGGCGCGCACGCCGGGCAAGGCACGGAATGCACTCGCCGGTATCCCGCGCACAGAACTGGCGGCGCTGGACCTGCTCAATCCAGCGTCGATTACTGCTTTTGCTCAAGGTTTTATCGAAAGCGGCCGGCCGTTGCACATGCTGGTTAACAGCGCCGGAATCATGGCGCCTCCGCTGGTGCGCGACGCGCGCGGCTACGAATCTCAATTTTCTGCTAACCACCTTGGACATTTCCAGCTGGCTTCGCATTTATTGCCGGCGCTGCGCAAGGCAAATGGTGCCCGCGTCGTCTCAGTATCGTCGCGCGGACATCAATTCGGCAGCGTTGATTTCGACGACCCGCATTTTGTGCTGCGAGAATATGACAGGTGGAAGGCTTATGGCCAGTCGAAAACCGCTAATGCCTTATTTGCGCTGGAACTCGATGCGCGGGGCGCAGAGCATGGCATACGCGCGTTTTCCGCGCATCCCGGCCGCATCATGGACACCGGCCTGGTGCGCCATCTCAGCTTCGAGGATCTACGTGCGTCGGGTGCGATAGATGAACATGGAAAAGTGATCAGCAATATCCATTCCAAGTCCATAGAGCAAGGCGCTGCCACCTTGGTCTGGTGCGCAGCGAGCGCGCAATTGGACAGCATGGGCGGCGTGTATTGCGAAGACGCCGACATCGCAGAAGCGGTTGCCGCCGATTTCGCCGGCGGTTTTGGCGTCAAGCCCTGGGCCGCCGATCCGGAGTATGCCGAGCGTCTGTGGCTGCTGAGCGAAGAGTTGACTGGAATCCCATTCAGGGTTTGAATCCGCCGTTCAGGCGCCGGCGGCGTTGCTGTCACGGGGAATTTTCTCCAGTTTTCGCGCCATGCTGAATAGCTGCTGCTCAAGGATTTTGATCTTTTTTTCCTGTGTGCTTTCGAGTGTGGATTTTTCCGTGGCGGCGAGTGGAACAGCTGGAAATATTTTTCTGATTTCTTCGATCGAGGGCAGGGGAACGGCTGGCCAGCGGATCAGTTTTATGCCTGCGGCTTCCATGGCGCTGTTTTTTGCCGCATCACGTTTTTGTGCTGCCGCGGTGGCGTGAGATTTATCATCGATTTCAATGCCCGCAAGGACATCCAAGGATCCATTGCAGATGACGAAATCCAGGCTTTTCGCACTGATGGTGTTGAATGCGCCCCCTTTTTTTGCATTGATGCAGCTTGAAAGGGCAACTTGAGCCAGAACGACATAGCCGGGAAGGGCATCGATCAGTTTCCAGTACATTTCTCGTTCGTTTGGCGTCAGCAACACCTTGCTTTTGTATTCGTAGCCAATCTTTGCGTCTGTCGCTTTGTTTTTTTTACTCGCCACAGCGGCAATGACAGCCAAGACGATTAAACCGAGAATGATTAAACCGAATGCCTTTAGCATTTATTTTCCCTTGATAGAGTTTTTGCAACTTTATCAGCTTTGGCGAAAAGGCAGCAGATTTCGTATTCAACTTTCGGCTTGCATGTTCGCTAGAGGCCAGCCGACGCCATGTCAGCCAAAACTTCCTGCGCAGCGCGGAAAGCATCCACCGCCAGCGGTACGCCGCAGTACACGGTGGCGTGCAGCAGCACTTCCTGTATTTCTTCCATGGTCGCGCCGTTGTTGCGGGCGCCGCGCACGTGGCCTTTCAATTCCTGGGCGCGGCCCAGCGCCGTCAGCATCGCCAGCGTCAGCAGGCTGCGGGTTTTCAGGTCGAGGCCGTCGCGGCGCCAGACCGTGCCCCAGGCGTTGCGGGTGATGTATTCCTGCAGCGGGCGCGTAAAATCGTCGGCGCCGGCGAAAGCCTTGGCCACGAATTCCTCGCCCATTACCTGCTTGCGTATTTCCAGGCCGTCTTCGAATTGCTTGTCCATGCCGTTTGTCCTTTATGCGGAAAATTGGTTTTGCCTTCCTTGGACGAGCTTACATCATGCCAGTCCAGGATTTCCGCATTCAAGGCCGCGTGAGCCTGATGATCACATCTCTATGCTGCGGGAACAGCTTAAGCAATTCTTCCCGCGTCGGCGTCACCATGTCCGCCATCTCCCATCCGGGCGCGACCGCCTCGCTGACCAGGCCGTACTGGCCCTTGGTCAGCTCCGCCGCTTTCCAGGTCCCGCCCTTGACGGCCAGCTGCAATTGCTGGCCATGCCGGATATCCGGCCCGACCACTACCGCCTCGTAGCGGCCGTCAGGGTAGATCAGGTGGTAGGTGATGGGCGCACCCATGTGGTAATACTCTATGCCGTTGGAGCTTTTGGTATGGAAATGGTCTACCGGCGTGTCGTCCGTCAGCATGTAGTAGATCGTGGTCAGCGTGCTGCGCGGGCCGCGCGCGGTGCTGATCTTGTCTCGCTGGTCGGCTTTGAAGGTTTGCCGGAAATAGCCGCCTTCGAAATGATGTTCCAGCTGCAGCAGCTTGATGACCTCGTTCTTGTCCGGGATGGCTGGACTGTCGGCCCGGCAGGCGCCGGTCAGCAGCAGGCCGCTGCAGAAGATAGCGAAAAATTTCATGGACCGCCTTTTTGAAAGGGATGTTGCGGAATCGGGCGCGGCATCAACCGTGCGAAAATAGGCAAGCTTCATCAACGGCTTGGCAAAATAACGTAGCAAGAACCGGGCCAAACATTCATCCTCAAGGGAAATATGATGTCTATCGACTGGAGCGCGTTTACCCCATGGCCAGCCTTGCTTGGCGGTCTGCTGATCGGCCTGGCCGCGGCCATGTTCGTATTGCTGAACGGCCGCATTGCAGGCATCAGCGGCATTCTGGGCGGGCTGTTGCGGCCGGCGCGCGGAGATATCGGCTGGCGCACCGCTTTCCTGCTGGGGCTGATCGGTTCGCCGCTGGCGTACGGCTTGTTTGCAGCACTGCCTGCCGTGCGGATTGACGCCGGCTACGGCGCCTTGACGATAGCGGGGCTGCTGGTCGGCGTCGGCACCCGTTACGGCTCCGGCTGCACCAGCGGCCACGGGGTCTGCGGCCTGTCGCGCCTGTCGCCGCGTTCGCTGGCAGCCACCGCCGTCTTCATGGGGTGCGGGTTCGTCACCGTATATGCGATACGCCACCTGTTTGCCGTTTAAGGAAAAAACCATGCTTATCATCACATCGCTGCTTGCCGGCCTGGTGTTCGGACTGGGACTGATCGTTTCCGGCATGGCGAATCCGGCCAAGGTGCTTGGCTTCCTCGATCTCGGCGGCGCGTGGGACCCGTCGCTGGCGTTTGTGATGGCTGGCGCCATCGCGCTGGGACTGGCGGCGTTTTCTTTTGCAAAAAAACGCACCACGTCTTTGCTCGGCGCCGAGATGAAGCTGCCGGCCACGCGCCAGATAGACCGCCGCCTCGTGATCGGCAGCGCCTTGTTTGGGGTGGGGTGGGGGATTTCGGGCTTCTGCCCGGGACCAGTCCTGGTAGACCTTGGCATGGGCGAGATGAAAGCGCTGGTGTTTGTTGCGGCGATGCTGGTCGGCATGGGCGTGTTCGAGATTGCCGAAAGACGCTTGCGCGCGGCCAGATAAGCGCATTGCATGCGGCATGACCCCGACTGCTGTTCTGCAGTCTTTTAAGTTTCCTTAAGCGATTCACCCTGGGTTGACTGGAACGCGCGCACCTGTGCGTTCGCAAACCGGCGCGCAGGCTGGTTCTCGCCAGCGTCATTATCCGGTAACAAAGTGCAGTTACCATCCGGAAAGATTTTTAACGCGTCTTACCAGGAACGGTGGATCCATCGTTCATTCGCGCAAATTTAAATTCCATCCGGAGTGTCGACATGATGCTGATATCCAGCGTGTCCTGCGCAGGCGACTCTTGCCCAGCTTATTTGTCCAGCGCGCTTGCCACGGCGCCGGCGTCGAGGCCATTTTGATGAAACACGACATGGCCAGGCGCTTTCATTCCGGCCGCCGCCGCCGCTTGCCGCAGCGCGCCAGCCACACATACAGCCGCGGCGCGGTACTGCCGATCGGGATCTTTTTCCTGGCGGTGCTGTGCGTCGGCATATTTTCCGTCTACAACCTGTCGCAGGTGACGAGCGACAAGCGGCGCCTGGTCAACGCCGCGGATGCGATTGCCTACAGCACCGCCAATATCGCGGCGGAGGGCCTCAACTACACGGCCTACACCAACCGCGCCATGATCGCGAACTACCAGGCGGTGGGCCAGATGACGGCGATGTGGTCGAACATGACCATGTCGGACCAGTACTGGAAAAACAATACCAAGGTGATGAAGGCCACTGCTGCGCTGACCAAGTTCATTCCCTATATCGGCGCCGGCATGTCGGGCATCCTTAACGCCGTCTCCACGTTCGGCAAGTACTGGGAAAAAATCGTCGACGGCGTGCGCGTCACCAGCCAGGTGCTGGCCAATGCCGGCACCGCCACCACCTCGCTCACCAACTACGCGATTTTCGCCTCGCAGCAGGTGCACCTGGCCACCACCACCTCGGCCATGATCGCGATGCAAAAGGAACTGCTGACGGCCAATGCGCCGCGCGCCGAGTTTGTGCCGCAGACCATCATGTACCAGGTCGCCAAGAGTGTGGTGGACTTCGGCAGCATGATCAAGCTGCACCAGCCGCCGCGCAAGTTCATGGGTAGCACCGAGATGAAGACCAAGCTGCCGGACAGCACCGGCACCGCCGATTTCAACCTGGTGCACCGGGTGATGATGCAGGACATGATCAAGCTCACCAGCGCCATGGGTGGCCGCCGCCTGTTTCCTAACGCGGTCGGCCTGTGGGCGGTGGACGGCTGCAACCTGAGCGGCATCAACGGCATCCTGACAGGGCTCTCGGCCAACGGCCTGGAACAGATCGTGCCGGCGCTGCAAGGCAACGTTGCGGCGGACGTCATCGGCCCGGTGATCGAAGCGTTCATGAACACGGTGGGCCTCATCGTCAGCCCGATCATGTGCCTGTACGAGCGCACCGGCGGCACCCGCATGATCCAGATGCAGGACGGCACCTATGCCTGGAGCAATATCGACATCATGGAGATCAATCCGCATCTGTTCAATATCCACATCCCGATGGCCGGCGCGGTGACGATGTCCAAGGTCGGCCGCCAGGGCCTGGACAAGAACCAGGAAGTGCCTGAAGACCTGGCCAAGTTCGTGGACGTGGTGAAAGACACTTCGTCCTGGAAGAAATCGTTCTGGGGCGAGGCTACCGGCATCGACGATTGCCTGTATTTCACGTTGCCCAGCGGCGAGCTCTATGCGCCGCGCATCAGCGGCGCCTGTGGCTCGCTGTCTGCTGGTGCGGCCAAGAAATACTACGAGCGCGGCGTCATGAATATCGCCGGGTCCTCCGGCGAGCGCGCAATGAAGGGCCAGCCGCAGATCGCCACCGCCAGCCAGACGCTCAACAACGCCGCCATGGCGACCCTGGAACCGGTAATCAATGCGGCCGGCGCCGGCGTCAATTCCTCCAATTCATCCCAATCCGCGGTAAATCTCCCGGACGCCAACGCCGGCAACCTGACCGGCGTGCTGGGCGGCGCGCCGGCCGGCATGCCGGCGTCCGGCGCCGCGCTGAATGCGCCGAATCCCGGCAGCGCCGACGCCGAAGTGGCGGTGGCGACAGCGATGGCGCAGCAGGCAGTGAATTTCCAGCAGCTGTCGAGCCTGGGCGGCAATGTCGCCACTTCCATTTCGAACATGCTGGGCAGCGGTTTTTCGCTCGCCACCTCCGCGTTCGACGATCCGCTGGACGCCCCCAGCGGTTTTGTCCAGTTCATCCTCAAGGCCCTGGGCCTGGGCGACTTGATCGACGTCCTTGGCATGCGCACCTCGCGCGGCACCGAAACGCTGTTCCAGAAACCCGGCCTGGGCGGCGTGGTGGCGGCCGACATGGGGTTGCCGGCGGAACGTTTCGGCCTGTGGGAAATGCGCGGCGCCAACATGGGCAACTACCAGCTGGGCGACCGCGCGGCCAGCAACCTGTTTGTGGCCAGCAAGGAAGTGCAAGACAACGCCTTGAAGGACCTGGGGCCGTCGTTCGTGGTGGCGCTGCAGCAGACGGTCGACAAGACGCCGCTGCGGCCGGAAAGCAAATTCAACCTCGGGCGTACCCCCATGAACGATTACGACACCGAACTGAAGCAGGACTACCTGAAGGCGATCGGCAAGGCGCGCGTGTATTACCGGGCGCCGGTGGAGCGCTGGACCACGCGCGGCCAGATCGTCTCGCACGCCAACCTGATGCTGCCGTACTGGAACGCTCGCCTCGAAGGCTTGAACTACCCTGAGAAAGCGCTGTTCTTCATCATTAACTGATACCCAGCCGGAACAATTTCATGCCCATGCCGCTGCCCGCCCGATCCACCGCATCGCCCAGCTTGCGCCGCCAGCGCGGCCAGGCGCTGGTCGAATCCATCATTGTCTGCAGCCTGTTCATGGTGTTCCTGTTCGGCCTGCAATGGGTGTGGCGCTTCGGCGAACTGAGCCAGCTCAATGCCGAGGCCGCGCGTTTCGCGATCTGGGAGCGCACCGCTTACAAGACAGGCGCCGGCGCCGAAACGCAAGCGCTCTACAGCAGCGACGGCAACCTGGGGCCGCAGGTTTTTCGCAACATCTACCTGACGCCGCGCGGCGCGCGCCAGTCGCAGGGCGAGGGCGGCACCGCCTTGATGCAGGACCATCCGGACTGGATGAGCACGGCGGCGCGCTTTTTTACCGGCACGATGAAGGGCGCGACTTTCGGCTCGCTCTCCGGCAATGCCTTGAGCGTCGTCACCAATTCGGACAAGGCGCCCGGCGGTCCGATGGGCTTCGATCCGACCCATAACACCTTGACCCGCCTGAAGCTCGATGACAAACCCTACGAGCGGGTGCAGGTCAACGGCGCCATCGGGCTGGGCGATTTCATCACCGATTTCCTGCAGCAGCGCTTCGGCATCGCGCCTGGGGTCGACAGCGCCGCCGCCGGCGGCGCCAACGTCACTGCGCTGGGCAGCCTGACCATGGTCACCAATTCCTGGTCGGCGCCGGGGGCGGTGGCGATCAAGCGCATGTTCGACGAGCTCAATCCGCTGGCTTCCAGCAACAACGTCGGCATGGTGGTAAATAACGGCAAGTATGGCAACTTGTCGCAGCTGATCGGCGGCGCCTCCGGTTTCGGCAGCAATTACCGGGTCGACAAGGTTGGCATCAACCCGGCGCAAGTGTCGACGCTGGTGTCGCAGGGGATGGGTTTTGACTACAACAGCCTGAAGAACCCGGGCGACCTGATAAAGATATTCAAGCCTACCGATGAATACAAGGAAAGCTTTGTGTTCAAGGCGGCGACCATCGAACCCGAATACGTCGGCATCATCTGCAAGGCAAAAGTGCCGAATTCGATCCGGCTGACGCAATACACCCAGGATGAACTGTGTCCATCCGGCACGGTGCGCGCGCGTACGATTTCCATGTTCGATAATCCGGCATGGAGGTTTGTTGCGCCGTAGGGCAGCATTCTGGAAATGGCGTTAATTTGATGTAAAAATCATTGATATTCAATGTATTACAGATCAATTTTAAGAATTTAGATTAAATATTGAACGCAATCAAAAGACGTTTTTATTCAATCACTTGCGTAAATTACCTAGAATTAAGATGAGATAGCGGCGAGCATTTCCCGCGACTGCGCGCATGCGGGTCAGCTACTGCAGCTGCTGCCGGGTGTTGCGGGTCGAATCATAGTGGGCGTTGCCGTCGTAGACGATGTTGATCTGCTGGTTGCGGGTGATGAAAGTGTTGTTGTGGTTCAGGACCAGCCCGCCGATCGGATCGATGACAAGCGGCCCAGACGGCTGGATGATCTGCACCGGCCGCTGCAGCACGGTAGCCATCAGCTGCGGCGCGAAATCGCCGCCGACGTTGCGCCAGCTGCGGCTGGTGAGGATGTCGTCGACAATGCGGTTGAGCTGGTTGCCGGTGACGAATACCTGGAAATAGGCAGCATTGTCGAGGATCAGTTGCGCCACCCGTTGCCTTAATGTGGCCGGATCGGCGTTGACGCCGTCGAGATAGAGGATCTGGTCAAGCACTGCGGCATAAAAACAATTGCCGTCGCCGGCTACCGTTTGCGCTGCCAGGCCGTCCCTTTGCAGGTAGATATCCAGGTTGCGCTGGTTAAGATCGATGAAACCTTGGTTTGAAAACTGGGAAATCAGGTCATCCAGCAGGTTTCGGGCGTTGACGATGCGATCAAACGCCTCCTGGCTGCCGCCTTCTTTATCCGGATGGTTCTTCAGCAGGAGTTTCAAGCTCTGCTTCTTGACCAGGGCGCCGATGCCAGGCAGCAGTACCTGCTGGTTGATGTTGCTGATGCGCCGCGGAATCTGCAATGTCTCCAGCGCTGCATTGATCTCTTCCAGGGACGCATTGTCTTTCTCGTCGATGCTTGGCGCCAGGTCTTCGTCGTCGTCCTCGGTGTCGCTGTCGTCGCTGTAATAGCCGTCTATGGTCTCCAGCAACTCGTCCACCAGCTTGTCGCCGAGGTATGCCTCCAGTTTTTCAAGATCGTACCTGTCGGCGTCTTTGCTGAAACCGAACAGGGCGCGGCCGGCCACTTGTCCGCCCTGGGGAGCACCGCCTTTTTTTGCCCAGGCCGAAACGAACAAGCCGTTCTTGCGGTTGAAGGCTTGCTGGAAGGTCAGCTGGCCAAGGGCAATGCGCCGCAACAGGGCGCGCGCAAGCTTGTCGGATCCGGGGACGCGAGAGCTGTGCGCTTCGATGAATTGGGTCAATAAAAGAAACAGGGACTTGGCCTGGGCTTCCTGGTCTTTGCCGCTGCTTTGCCCGGATTCGATCGCGCTGAGTATCTCGAAGGCTACTTCCGCGTCGTTGCCCTTAAAGCGGGCAATGACGTCATCGTAATTGCTGGGAATCTGCTTGTCGTCGTACGCCTTGGAATCGAGGTATAGAAAAGGCTGGTTGCCGAATCCTTTGCGATAGTAGCCTTTGGTGTCGCCGATGCCGATTTGCGAATAGGCCGGGTTGATGCCTGGATTGAGCGCGGGGTTATATAAAGTCAAGGCGGTGCTTGCCTCGGGATTACTGGCAATCAGCCTGGCGATGTCCGCATTCTTGTAACCGTAGTTGTCCTTTGCCTGCTTGCGGAAGATGCCTCGCTTGCTCTTCGGAGTGGCTTTTTTGAACCTGTTTCGCAAGCGTGACCTGCGCAGCTTTTGAATAAGGGTTTCTTTTCTCTTTTTTTTCCCAAGCTGGGCCGTGCCGCCGGTGTCATTGCCTAAGGCGCTTGGGATTGGCGTCAGCATCCTGGGAACGTCCTTCGTGGAGACTTGCCTGAATCCAGCCGCTTTGCGGCCCATCACGTCCGCTTCCCGTTCAAGGGCGGTGTCGTCATTGACCGGCGTGCCATCCGCCTCGGTCGTCGGCGCTACCCGGCCTTGCGCCTGCTGCACCAGGTGCCAGGCTTCATGCGGCAGGTGCGATTGCTGTCCCGGCGCCAGGTGGATCTGGCTGCCTTGCGCATAGGCATGCGCCATCAGCTGTGCCGGCCGGGCCGAGTTGTAATGTACCTTGACGTTGTCAAGGTTGAGGCCGGACAGCGATTCGATGCCGGCTTTCAGCTGGTCCGGCAAACCGGTGCGGTTGATTCCCGGGCTGTACGTAGCCGGGCCGGTCATCGGCATCGGCGTAGCTGGCGCGTTGGTCGCGCGCCGCTGCAGAGGGCTGTCGGCATAGTGAAAATCGCCCATCGCGACCAGGCCGTTGCCGCTATCCGGCGCCGCCTCGGCGCGGGCCGGCAATTCCTGGCGCGGCAAAACCTCCGGCGCCAGGGCTGGAGCAAGCGTGCTCATTTCTTTCATGCCTGTCATCGCCTGCTTGCTCCTTGCCTGTCAGGATAGGTCGCGCTTCGTCGTAGCCATCTGCTCCGCTTGCCTTGTTTTTTTTGACACAGCGAAATAAATGATCCCTTGTGGAGAATATATATATAATTTCCGCAGGGCAAATTTTGCCCCTCATTATTCAACGCCGGCCTTCCCCAGGCCGAGTGGATCTTGATTCAACAGGCACGCCACAGGATTTTACGGATCATCTTTTGGCTGCCGCATTGCGGTCTGCAAACCAGGTTTTTTCTTTCCCCTGACAAGGGCTCAAAAATGATGGTTTTTGGAGAAGAAAATGAATCGGAATTTTAGTGGATTAGCGTTAATTCTCAGCGTCGCCTGTTTTACCTCAAGCCTTGCCCTGGGCGCCACCATCACCAGGCAAATACCCAGCAGCGGCACAGTCAAGATTCCCGCCACCACCGTCGGCGTCGACGGTTTGTCCTCGCCTGAAGTCTCGCCGGTATTTTCGAACGCGCCAGATCTTGCCGACGGCCCCACCGCGGCGGGTACGGCGGGGTTGACCGGTAAAAGCGGGACGCAAAGTACCGCCGGCGTGCTGGCGCGGGTGGTGAAGTTCAAGATAAACCGCAGTATCGCCAGAACCCAGGGCAAAGGGCAGTGGACCGAAGCAGTCGGCAGGGACGCGCCAGACCGCCGGGTGCAAGTCAGCTTCGACGGCGAAAACTCGCGCAACCAGCGGCTGGCCAGCAACGGCAACCAGTTTTCCATCGAGCCGCCGGACCAGGGGCTCTGCGCCGGCAACGGTTACGTCATGGAATCGTTGAACGACGTCATGAAAGTTTACAACCGCAAAGGCGCCGCATTGAGCGGCGATATCGCGCTCAATGCGTTTTACGGCTACGCGCCGGCCATCAACCGCCAGGTCACGCCACGTGTCTTTGGGCCCTCGATTACCGACCCGGCCTGTTATTTCGATCCGGATGTAAAACGCTGGTTTCACTTGGTGCTGACCTTGGACACCGATCCTGCCACAGGTGCGCAAACCGGCACGAACCATCTCGACCTTGCGGTCAGCTCGTCCGCCGATCCGCTCGGGAGCTGGACGGTATACAAGATCGCCGTGCAGGATGACGGTACGCAAGGCACGCCCCAGCACCCAAATTGTCCATGCCTGGGCGACTATCCGCATATCGGCGCGGACGCCCACGGCATCTACTTGACGACCAACGAATTCCCGTTTTCCGGCGGCTTCAACAGCGCGCAGATATATGCCATATCGAAAAAAGCGCTGATCAGCGGCAGCGCATCGATACAGGTGGTGCAGCTGGACACGACCGATTATCTGCTTGAAGGCAATCCAGGATTCACGGTATGGCCGGCAGTCTCGCCAGCCGGCGACTTTGAACGGAGCAACCACGGCACCGAATACCTGTTGAGCTCAGTCGCGGTATTTTCCAATTCCGGCAACGACAATCGCCTGCGGGTATGGGCAGTCGGCAATACCAGGTCGCTGAATGACGCGGCTCCTGCGCTGACGCTCCTGCACAATGTAGTCAGCGTCGACAGCTATGGCGTGCCGCCTGCGATTCCGCAGAAAACGGGCAGCGCGCCGCTGCGAGATTGCCTGAACGACCGGAGCATGGTGACGCCGGCCGGCGTCGGCTGCTGGCATTACCTGACCACTGTCTTGCCGGCAGTGCCCGAAACGCTGGCGGACCTGGATCCGAACGATTCGCGCATGCAGCAAGTGTTTTTCACCGGCGACCGCCTGTATGGTGCGCTCGATACCGTCGTCAATGTCGCCGGCCAGGAACAGACCGGGATTGCCTACTATGTGCTGAATCCGGCCGTTTCAGCCAGCCAGGTTGGCGCATCCGTGACCAGGCAGGGGCAGGTGGCGCTTGCCGGCAACAGCGTTACGCGGCCGGCCATAGCGGCGCTGCCTAACGGCAAAGGCGTGATCGGCTTTACCGTGGCCGGCGCGGATCACTACCCGAGCGCCGGTTATATTCACTTCAGCCGCGACAACGGGCACAGGGGTGAAACGGCTAAGATCATTGCCAACGGGCTCGGGCCGGATGACGAATTCGGCGCCTATAACGCCTTCGGCACGCCACGCAGCCGGTGGGGCGATTATGGTGCGGCGGCAGTCGACGGCAACGATA
>NZ_JBANDC010000030.1:0-29624 GCF_038896935.1 Collimonas rhizosphaerae | reverse complement strand
CTGAAGATGCTTTCCGTCTGCTCACGCAGCGTCTTGCCGTGAAAAATGTAATTGTCTTTGCGCAGCCGCAGATACTGCAGCCACGGACCCAGCTTGGCCTGGTAGAACGTAATGGCGCCATCGGTCCTGGTCATACGGAATTCGAAACAAAAACCGCTGAAATACCGGAGGCTGCCATCTGCCCGCACCAGCTCTACGCTGAACAGCTTGCCTTGCAAATCCTTGAGCGCCAATGCCGGGTCGTCCGATATCAATTCGACATTGAATTCGAAGTCGCGGGACAGGCTTTCTACTGCATCGAGTTTGTTGACCAGGAGCTGCGCCTGGGGACCATCGTCGTGCGGGAAAGAGAGCCGCAATATGCGGCCATGCTGACGCCCCATTATCAAAGACTTGAACACACTGCTCATGCGGCGCCCCTGGAAATTAAATCGACATCAATATTATGGTTTTTTTGGCAATGAATATTACTGAGAATTTGCTTGATAAATATTTCACCAAATCATAACTGCCAACATCATTAGTTACCAAGGGGAAATACTTGGAAAATAGCGAATTTTGCAAGAGTTCACATTCTTGTTGGCGATCTGCGACAGCTAGGCATTTTTATGGCCGCGGCAAAAAAAATGCGCGTATTGAATTGCATCGAGGCCTGGCTCTCGTCAACAACCGGACACACATCGGCCGCCAGCTAGCTCGCGCAAATGCAAATATTATTTACGGCCGATATAAAGTGAACTGATTCCGCGGATGCGGGAGATAGAAAGCAAAAATGGAAGCCATACCGCGCTTCCATCCATAATTTGCCAAAACGATTTTCATAAAATAAACCGGGAGTTGCTCTCGATTTATCCCAGCATTCCCACAACATCGAGAATACTGGTAGGCACGATTGGACTCGAACCAATTTAAGGATTCAATTTTATGCGCCTTCGCAGAGGTGTCATAGGGAGACATACCCCTCATTCGCCCTGAAATCCCCTCAAAAAACCCACAGAAAAACCCACAGATTAAGAGGAGGATGAAGGGGATTTATCAAAAGAGGCGGTAAGGCTGACTGTCTATTGAAGTCCATTTCTGTTCACGCTGGCGTAGCCATATCAGCATGTGTAATGGTGATGATTTTTCTTGAAGTATTTGACAAATTCATTTCTTCCCACTACCCCCGCGAGATGTAGAAGTTACGATCAGAAATCAGGGCAATGATACTTTTATCAATTGTCCCAATGACTGGGTACTGATCAATTTGACAGGTGCGGAAGAAAATTTTTGAGAGTAGCCTCACCGTTTAGTTCGAATACGTAAACAAAATTTGTCTAGTTACACACTGAAATTTTGTTCGACGCCTTAGCGGAGCCGACGACTAGATTGAAGGCTAATCGGCGCTGAACACATCGAATGCTAGATGGTTAAAATGCTGAAACTGTTCGATTTCGCATGCAAATAATTCGCCGCAATGCGCATAAATTTCAATTTAGCGCAGCCTAAAATTATTAGTTCGAAGTTTAAACTCAGTATTTCTTAATTCGTCTATGCGATATGAAAAAAATTTCCCCTGCCAAAGAAATGGGCGCAAATTTTATGGAAATGTCGTTATGATTAATTGGCAAGAACAGAAAATACAGTCCATTTTAAATGCGGAATCCGTATCCGCCTTATTCAGCACTTTGTCCGAAATCACCAAGCATCTTGGATTCGATTACTGCGCATACGATATGCGCCTACCATGGCCGCTCGCGCAGCCCAAAGGAATCGCGCTGAATAACTATCCAGTAGACTGGCAGCAACGATATGCGCAGCAGGAATATGTAAAAATTGATCCGACCGTCACGCACGGCAAGCGCTCTACCCTCCCGCTAGTTTGGTCCCATAGAGACTCTATCGTCAACGCATCATTTTGGGAAGATGCGCGCTTACACGGTTTGCACGCCGGTTGGGCGCAATCACGCTACGACGCAAGGGGAATTAGCGGACTGCTCAATCTTTCACGCACGGATGATAGTGTCTCAAGCGAGAAGCTGCGTGAAACCGCGTGGAAGCTATCCTGGCTGATTGACGTTGTCCATGAAGGTTTGTCTCGGCTATTGATCAGAAAGCATTTACCTGAAGCATTGAATGATTTGACCGCACGAGAAATCGAGGTTTTGCGCTGGACCGCTGACGGAAAAACTTCAGGAGAAATTGGAAATATCATGGGTATTTCTGATCGCACGGTAAATTTCCACATTTCCAATACATTAAAAAAATTCAATACCACCAATAAAACAGCAGCAGCAGCCAAGGCGGTGATGTTTGGCCTTTTGTAATTACTACGACATGTTCCCCCTGAGCACGACCACCAGCAGTGACATGAATTTTCTCTCCTCCGCAGTTCCTGAGCTTGGCATGAAAGAGGGGTACGAGTGCAGAAAACTTAAGGCGAAACTAACCGATGAAAATGAGGCTTAAGAAATTCACCTGAACTACATCCCTCCGACGTTCAGCTAACAATTATCACTTCCATGGACGCCTCAAAACTGGTCCGCCAGGAAATATACGATAAACAATTGCGCCAATATCAATCGCGGTGCGTGAATCGTTAGGCAAACATCTCTATCTCCACAATTGCACTGTCCTCTTTATCGTCCTCTGCTGAAATTAACATCAAAAAAAAATCGCGAGCAGCCCGGCCGTACTTTTTTTAACTGAACTTGGAAATTAAATATTCCAGAAATTCCAAAACCATCTCGGTTCAGTGTCGTTCAAAAAAAACCGCAAATAACTGGACCTGTAAAGTTCCTCAGTTTCATGGAAATAGTTTTCAATCTATATTGAGTAACGAGACTCGACCATGTGTTCGGAAAGATGATCTATTGTTTTTTTCAGCATCATCAACCGACGATAGAAGTTCGCTGAAATTAAAAAAAACTAATGAAGAAAACACATATGGAATTTTTACTTGATAGTGCAATATTTCTATGCGCGGGATTTTTACTTGATAGTGCAATATTTCTATGCGCCATTGCAACGCGTTTGGCCATTCCATATTCTCAAGAACAAATGAATGATCTTTTTGATTGCAAGGCATAGCTCGACAAGATTTAAGCCCCAGAGAGGTGAATTAAACGAATCGCTATCATATAAAAATACAGGAGAACTAGAATGAATTCTATACAAAACAATATTATTCAAACAGGTAAACCGAGTTGGTCCGCGCGATGGGTTGCGGAGCTTCGGGCAGCACATCAATTACTGGATAATCCGGTCATATTCAACGACCCGATGGCTTTACCTATTCTTGGCCCGTGCGCAGAAGCTTACATCCGAAATGACCCATCTCAATTTAATGATCCGTTCACCCAAAGCGTACGTGCCGGGCTAGTGGTACGGAGCAGATTAGCTGAAGACAAACTGCGTCAATCAATGGAATTCGGGGTGGAACAATACGTCATTCTTGGCGCGGGATTGGATACTTTTTCATTCAGAAATAGTCATCAGGGTAAGGAGTTACGAGTGTATGAAGTAGATCATCCATCGACTCAGAATTGGAAAAGAAGTATTTTGGAAGAAGCAAGTATCGACGTACCAAAATCAGTAATTTTTGTAGCAATCGATTTTGAAACAGAATCATTGGAAAAGGAATTGCAAGAAGCCGGATTTCGCACAGATCAGCCGGCATATTTTTCTTGGCTAGGCGTCACAGTTTACCTTTCCACCGACGCGATATTTGAAACACTAAAATTCGTCGCATCGTTACCCAAAGGAAGTGGAATTACATTCGACTACAGAGTACAACGCTCACTACTCAACCCCATGGAAATCGCCATAGGGGATCATATTGAGAAATTCATTACGGCACAGGGGGAGCCTTGGAAAACTTCTTTCGATCCAACCTCTTTACAACAAAAATTACAGCGTATCGGATTTCACAAAACAGAAGACTTTGGGTCCGACGACTTGAATGCGCGATATCTCGCGAAACGTAAAGACGGATTACAAACTCGCATGGGATTCCGACTAATGTACGCTGAAAAATGACTTTCGAATTGCGATTGTGGATTGGCTTCATTCGCGTAAAGATAAACGGCAAAAAAAATGGCTAATTCGAGAGGGGTAGAATTTTTGTGGGGCTTAGATTGCCCCAGCTAGCGGCGTTGACCATGAGTGAATTCATTCGCTTGTGGCTTAGTAGCATTTAATGAATTTTTTCGAGAACGTCCCAGCAACTCATTGCAGCTCATTATTAGCAGCGCAATGCCTTGCACCTGTCAAAGTTATCAGCTACTCGATTTCCCGTATTGCGCTTTAATGCAATAGACAAACAGGCTGCGCCCCTCCCCCCTTAAAGAAGGAGGTTATCGACGACAAAAATGTAATTATTTTCCATTGCACGAAATATTTAACCACCACCGGAGGTAAATCATGGCTTGGACTGGCACAGTAGCAGCTAACGCACAAAACGGACAACCAACTGACGTAACTTATAATCCCGGAGATGTAATTACGATCGTTGCATCGGGATGGGCTGGCTACGGCCCGCAGCCCAACTGGGGACCACAAGGAGACAAGACTCATCCGAATCAAGGATTGATATGTGGAGACGCATACTGCGGCGCATTAGTGATGAAAATAGGATCAAGTGGTTACATCCCTGTGAACACAGGCCTGTTCCGCTGGAGCGCTCCGCCTCATACTCAAGGACTCATCACATTCGTATATAACGATGTTCCGAGCACCTACGGCGATAACTCCGGCTCATTTACGGTAAGTCTTGGAAAAGATCAATCCTAATATTGCCCTCCAGCTGCTAGAGCGACGAAAAGGCCCTCATTGCAGAGGGCCTTCAGTTAACCTTTCCGCCAAACAATGTACGCGGTGATTTGCTTCGTAGATGCATCAAGAACATGCAAGCAATCATCAATAAAGATACGCTCTGACGATCTCACCGAGTATAGAAGAGTTGGACTTTCATCAATCCGCGCTTGCGGACTAACGGACACATTTTTAACTTTAATCACTACCTCTGCTGGTCCATTGTAGATTTCAAGCGTGTGTAATTTTCTCGCAACCCTTGCGCTAGTTCTCTCCAAGCTCGGCAGGTCGTTGCATTGAAAACGTCGGCTTCTGCGACCTGAGCAAGCGAAATTTCGGAGGGGTCTCGGTCAGAATCGGCGGCAGATCCGGGATCGTCACCTGACCAGGCGGCGTCGTACAAGCGCACAAAGCCGACACTAACAGCAAAGCTAGCGTTGTCCACTTGGGTAATGTAGATTGGCACTTGCTTTTCAATTTCTTCTCCTTTGGCATAAATAGTGTTGATGCGGTCAACGTACTTGATCTGCGTTTGCGTCACGACCACCTGTTGCGCCTTGGCGATTTTGAGGGTCTGCGCGGACTGCTCAGCGAGATAAGCAATGTGCTTCTCCCCTTCAACCTGCCTGCCCTTGTTATAGACGATGGTGCCGAACACTGCGGCAGCTGAAATTAACGTCAACCACCGAACCCACGCCGGCAAGATAGTGGTCAAGAGATTCATGCAATCCCCACTAGGTATGACGCCCTGCCGTTATCAAATACGGCTGTCAGCACCTGTTGACGCGGTGTCCCGTCCGATAGGCCAATATGTACCCAAGTGCCTTCATATATGAGCTGATCAAAGGCGATACCACTGGCTTTGATGGCATTGGCGAGTTGTTTCGGTGTGACGCCGGAGCAATGTATGTCTGCCGCCAAGCCCAGCACATGTGCGCTGTTGCTGGCACCACCAACAGCCCTGTTCACCGCTGGTGAACGATAACCACTCGATACGGAGACTGGCTTACCAACCAGGACGCGTACCAGCTCCAAGGTCTCGGCGACACGCTTGAGATTTTTCTTTATGACAGGCGACGGCGAGTTATCCAGGCCGTTGCGTATCGCCGTCTGCGAAAACGCCAACTCTTCCAAAGTAAAATGAGGACTCAGATTCATGGTTTTTCCAAAAAATTACATTGATGCCACCGGCGCCAGAACCATACGGCGAGAATGGCGACGGCAACATTCGACAGTACTTCCGATTGTTCACTCCAGAAACCCAAGGCGTCCGGCCGCATGATATTCACAAAGGACGTAATTGCCACCAGAGAAAGCGCAGCTGTACCAAATACCTGCGTTTCCAGGTGCTTGTTCAAGACCGCCCATAAACAAAACACCAGCAACACCAGATTGGCCCCTGTGTTAATTAGTTGGATCATTTTTAGCTCCTAGATAGCGGCGCTTGAGCGTGCCGATGATGTCTGCTTCGTTGATTTCCTTAAACACCTCGCGCGCGGTGGCAAGCGCAAATAATCCGACCAGAAACTCGATACCAGAGTGGGTACGTGCGCCAGTAATGGCAAACCAATCGATCATCACCGGCGCAATGTAGACGGCACACGCCAGGCCGGCAGCGAAACTGGACAGCTTCTGCCACCAGTTCAAGCCCTCGCCCAGGAATTTCAGGGCGACCGCCGATCCCACTGCGCCAGGCAATAGCGGTAACAGGTATTTCGTGATTGCCAGCCAGACTGCGGCTAGCGTGCTCGTTGGTTCTGCCATGACTGTTCCCATAAATGATCTGTGCCAGCAGGAGCGATGACACACACCATCTTTCCCCTATCGACTGATTGCCTTACCCAGTCCCCCTATCGCCTTGATGACCCCGTCCAAACGACCCACTAACGCAAACTGCACCTTTTGTTCCAGTTCCCGATTCTTCACCCAGGTATCAAACACTTTTGATTCCAAAAAATCCCGCGCGTCCGATATATCCATGCGCATCGCCTCGGGATAGGAGGTGCTTGAATATAAACTCAAGCTAACCGCCATATTGCGCAGGTTTTCCAGTAACTCTTTTCGCGAACTCACTGACGCAGGCTGAAACTGGAAATCGGGCCGGAGGCAACGACTCTGCCTCCGCCCCCTCATGAGGTAATGCAACGAATCCCTCGTCAATTTCGATCGTCTCAAAGAAATGCATCAGCAGCTTATTGCCACGGTGACGCATCGCGTACAACCCCAGAAACTCGGACTCTGGATATTCACTGATAATCTGCATGCGATTTTTTAGCCACTCCAAGTATTTCAACGAATCCAGTGCAGGATCCGGCGCCAATTCGCCCACCCGTAAAAGCTGCGCGGCCATGGTACCCAGCATCCAATGCAACTGGCCGGCAACATTCGGAATATGGCCGTGCAATTGCTCAATCGCTTCCGCCATCGTTCCCGTCACTGGCGAGATATGCCATTCATCACCGCCATGGCTGCCCAGGGCAATGGGAAAGTCCGGTGTGTCACGGCTAGCATTCAGGTAATCCATGTAATACCCTTCACCCAGCATGAAATTGGCACCGCCTCCCTCTTCTCCTGTGGTATGGGCCAGGTAGTGGCCGACGACCAGCATGCGTTCCTGCACCGTCCAGTTTTTAGGGTCGGTGACATGACGCTCTGTGGGCGCATCAGCTGACTCGATAATCATCTGTAAGAAAGTCGTGGTCGATTCTTCGAAACGCTCCGGCGGCACTGCGGCCAGCGCGCCGGCGTTCACAATGGAGAGCTCGCGCAGCTTGACGGCCAGGCGGCGTGTTCGGAGGGGCGAGAAAGCAATCATATAATTCGATAATCCTTAGTTAATTGGACGAATAGGAACCCGACATCATCATCTTCTTCATGTCGTCGCGGTCCAGCGCGGTCAAGGTCGCCAGCGTCAAAGGAATGGTGATTTCGGTGTAATAACCGTCCTGGTCGATAGGTGCGTCGATGGGCTCACCGATCGTCTCGATCACCATGGGTGCCAGGGTTCGCTGCTTATACTGAAAACCGATCAGCTGCGGCGCGACGGACGGGAACATGCTGTTGATCGCCCCGTCGATGCCATCGCCACCGCCGGCGGCGCGCGCCACCAGGCTATCGCCACTGAGTTTCTGTGGCAGCGCCCAAGCCCATAGCTGCTGCAGCGGTGCCGCAACCTCCCTTTTGGGATCGCTAAAGGCACGAAACACCAGCGACACATTGATTTTGATGGGCGGCATACCCGTAAAGATCTGAGTCGAATTCAACTTGGTGATACCGGAGCGGCCTTCAAATTTTTTAATATTGCGCTCGATTGCACCGACATCGGCACTACCGGATCCCGACTTCGACGTCCATCCGAAGAAGGAGTAAAAATCGTTCATTCCGGGCAGCAACGCGCCCGACTGCAGCATAGCAATCAAGGCCGGTGCTTTGCTATCCGGGCTGCTTTGCTCGAATGGCGACTGCCAATTCAAGGTTGCCTCCATATTGCCACCGGCGATCACCGGCGCATGTACCTCAATTTGCTCTTGCCCCGCACGCAGTCCCCTGTTATCGACTGGATAGATTTTTGCAATCAAATGCTCGGAAAGCCCCAACCACTGGGAACTGAGGATTTGCTGGTCTGCCGTCGTACCTTGCCCTGGTGCTGCCATATTTCCACCTTCCATAAAATTGCGGGCAGCCGATTCACCTGGCTGCCCGCTGTGTTGAAGTGCTAATTCAAACTGGGAACGATTACTTGCTTAAGCCCATTTTCCGATTCAGCCGCATCGACTTCATACGACGCATAGTGGCGCTGGCGGTATGCGCCTTCATCTGCGCCTTGCGTATGCTGACCTTCTGCTTGGCAGTCAGGCGGACACGACCGGAGATACGTTTGTTGATCCGTACCTTCTTGCCCTTGCGGATCACCATGCGCTTCTTGTAGGTGGCGTCCAGCATCGCGTCGCTGCCCTCGTCGCCAAACACAAAATTGTCGATATCGGCGCTCGACGCATCGTCGCCATCCGGTAAACTCGCGGCCAGAAGATCCCGGATGCGGTCCGCTGCTGCTTCGTCCCAATCGTTCAGTAGTTTGCTGCAATCCTCATCCGAGACGCCCTTCTCCGCCAGGTAGTCCCAGGCGAATTCCAATGCTGTCTCCAGCACCTCGGCTTCGTCGTCGCTGAGTTCGCCGTCTTTGTTCGCATCAACCAGGCCGACCATATTCGCCAGGAGGCGATCAGCCAGGGTTTCGTCTTCATCCAGATCATCGGTTTCAATCCACTCCTGAATGGTTGATGCCGTACCCAGCGCGATATGTGTCGCGGCGTAGTCCGCCGCGACATTGCTGTCTTCGTCATCGGATGCTGAATCCAGTACCGTCTGCCGGCCTTTATGCGCAACATCCTTGACAAACAAAGTATTGCGGATCGCTGCTGCAGCTAAATGACTCATCTTCTTCCTTTCATTTTGTAAAGCCCGATTAGCGGGAAAGTGTTTGGGTGACAAAGGTTTGGCGATTGGTACCGTCGTATTTCAAGGAATAGGACACGTCCATGCGATCCGCCGGCCGTAGCGCATTCGGCTGCACCACGTACTGAAACGCTTCCCCATCCATCTCAGTGCTAGGTACGATCCATTTCGCCGTTTTGGCGTCCTTGAACAGCTTTTTGAGGAAGGCATCGGTCTTTTTGACTGATACTTCCATCGGCAGCTGCAGCGCTTCTTTGGCAAAGCGCGTAACCCAGTCATCGATCGAGCTGGACATATCAGCGACCGAAATCAACTTCTTCATCGACACTGCAGTTTTGGCACAAGTCAACGAATCGCTGAACACGTATTTGCCGCCGCCGTTGTATTTGACGTAGATCACCGGATTGATTTTGGCGTCCGCGAGGTCACTCAAATCGTCGTCGGGTGTATGGATTTGCACAATGCCCGTTCTATCCAGTGGCCAATTTTTGCCGGCAATCGGATAGTTTTTAGGCGCAAAACCATTGGCGTCCGTCTGGGCATTGCGCAAACACCGGCGCGCCACGTTGTAAGCGGACGTGCCGAGCACCACTTTGCCGTTCAAGCCCAGCGGATCGTCTGACTTCAACGGCGCCCAAAATGCCTGGCAGTAGTGAGAATCGAAGTTCAATTGCGCAATGAAGGCTATGGCCGCTCCCGGCGACAGCATGCCCGGCACATCCCAGGCAAATTGCCGGTTCGTGTCATAGGCCAGCTGGGCCAAGGCAGACAACAGCGCCAACGCATGCGAACCGCCACTAACGATATAGGCATAATCATGTTCCGTCTTCTGCAGCAAATCCCGCGCACGCGCAAAGTCCGGCACGCCGTAGGTGGTGCTGCCCTCGGCAAAATACGTCATCACCGGAGAGATTGCGAACTTGGCACGGCCATTGGTATCTCGCCCGTAGGCATTCGAGGTCGGTACAATTTGGGCACCACTGCCCACCAGCACTTCGACGTTGTCGGTCGTGCGCTCCACTACATCCGGTAAATAGGCACTTTGCTGATAGTCGTCCAGCGCATCAGGATTGAGCGATCCGACAAATTCGTAGAGCGTATTGCGGTCTTTATCGCGCAGTCGCAGTGTCACTTGGCGATTAGCGACTGGAGTGCCGTTCTCCGTCACCGCGTCGGCATGCAGCTCGACCACAATTCCGTCGTTGTAGCATTCAAGGTGCTTTACCGACAACAAAAATGGCTTATCGACTGGCACATCAACGGCAACTGCAAACTGCAGATCCGTCGCAGGCAGCTCGGGCTGGGTCACGATGATGGTCGACAGCACGGCTGTACTCGTCGTTAAGCGCTGCACCACCGCTGAGGCGGCTCCCTTTTGCAAGGCTTCATAGACGTGGATATGCGCTTCATTGAGCGCTGACGCGCGCAACGACTCGCCGCGCCCCAGCTTCTTTTGGAAATTGCCGCGATTGACACGGAACGGCTTATCGATACGGCCGCGCGTGGCGCGCATGATAATACCGAACACTTGATCGGAATTATCCGGCGCGTAGCCATCGGTCATATCCCGCAAGGGATTCAATTGCACGCCCGACTGGGAGGCAAGTTGCCGTGTAAAAGCTGTGGACATGACCGTTCCTTATTTTTTATCAACGATGGCAGTGTCACCTGCTGCCGCCTCAGAAATCATTACCGACTTGGGTTCAACTCCAGCTTTAACCGCCCTTTGCTTTTTTTCGATAACTACCGGTTCCATATCCTCCCCTTGGCTGTCAACATCTTCCAGCTCGATTGCATCAATCCATTTGTTGTTTTCAGATAGCGAATCGATATCAGAGACAAATCTGGTAAAGAAACCGTGATCCTTAAATACAACTTCAACGATGTTTTCAGGGCTCTTGAAGTTGGGTTTCAGCTCCAGACGGACATCTGGTAGCACCAACGCTCGAGGCGTTTTGTTGGTGACGCGCAGCTTGAGAGGAAAATCGCTTTTCCCAAATATTTTCTCTGCCAATTGATTGGCGCTCTTCCCCGTAAGGGAAGAAGCGCCCAAACTCAACGTACGTTTCATTTGCGCTGCTCCTTCGGTTGTAGTGTTAAAACAAGGGTTAGTCGAGATTGATGACATCAATGACCGCGCATCCCATTGCTGAAGGAAGATGCGGATTGACCACCGTGAAGTTACGCGCATAGAAGCCCTGCTTGTAGCGCTGGTCTTCGTCGGCATTCATGTTGATCAGCATGGGCGCCACAGCATCCCCGAGGACAAACGGGTTGCGCGCCACCTGGGTCGAACGGCCGATACATATAATCCGTGAAGTTTTATGGTCGACGTCCACGATCCGCGGCGAGTAGTACACCTCGTACAGACCGAACAGGCGACCGACGCGATAGATGCCAGGACGCGCGGTAACGCCGGATGGAGTAAACAGCGTGCTGGGCAAGCCCAGCAGCATCGCTGCCATCTTCTTGGAGACGTACAAATGGGTAATGCCATGATCCATGGTGTCTTCAGCCATCTGCTGGCTGGCAGCACCGAGGATGCAGGAACCGTCCTGCCAGATCTGCGCCCGGGTCTTTTCCAGACCTTGGGTATCCCACTTAAAATCCCAGACCATGGCATTGTTGGCACCAATGCGGGCGGCCTTCTCCAGCACCTGGTAATGGCGCTCATTGGCAAACTGATTGCGAATGGCCAGCATCGATTCACCCATGGGATTCAAGCCGATTTCATTGACCATTTGTGTTTGGCTGTCGGTCGACACAAAGGCGTTGGCTTTCCATGGCGAAGCGCGCAAGATAAAACGCGTCGCAATGGTATTGACGGTCGGGATAATCCCCTTGTTGTTTTCGAAATCGATGACCGCCTCAGCAATCACCGGGGTGTTCGCTGGCAAGGCTGGCACGGTTGTCACTTTCACGGCGCCCGTATCCGAATTCATCGAACCGGACACAGTAAAGAGCGTACCGCCCAGGCGCACATATCCGCTGATTGGCGAAGCCGAAGCCGGTGCATCCGCGCTGGTTTCCTTCGCCACCGGCAAACCGTTGATGTAGATGATGGTGCGGCCCTTGAGCAACTTGGCCGACGGCGCATCCTGGTCGCAGGTATCCGCAGTCAGTTGAATCGGCGTCACTTTGCCGTCGAAGTCGTCACCGGTACGCTTCAGCAGGTGGGTACGTTGTGCAGAGGTATAAGCGCGGCCACTCAAGACGCCATCCATCAGGTCGCCGGCGCCATAGTGACCGAAGGTACTACCAGCTTCGTGCGAGACGATCACCAGCGGCGCTTCGTTGGAACCGATATCAGCCGGAAGATAGTTCGCAACCGGAATGGCTTCGGCCATGGCCGCCGTGATCGAAATCACCGCACGGTTTTGTTGCAGCGACATCGGATCGTGCGCCAGGTTGGAGGCCGAATCGAGCTTGTACTTGGAGCGTGCGCTATCCGACGTCGCATAGGCTTGGTGGATCGCCCATTCCAGCACATCAGCGGTCGGTTCTACGCCGTGTTCTGTTTCATAAAAGGCAGCACCATCCAGAATCGCACCCGCAATGCCGGCACGACCTTCGCCCGACTCATCGAAGAGGATCTGCAGATTTTCAGGTACCTCGACACCGGTAATCGACGCGGACAAGCTCTGTGCGTCGGCAATGAATGCGCCGGCGCTGGCGGAATCGAATACGCCAGTGCTGCTGACCGCCGATTCCTTCAATTTCGTGTAAAACGTACTGACTTTTTCTGTTTTTGCGTTGTTATATTCCGCATGTTGCTTTGGCATAGATCACCCTTGTCGTAATTAAGATTTGCCCCAATGTCGGCGCAGGTGAAATACCCACGCGGTATGTGCAATTCCATTATTACGCGGTGACGCAATGCTGCTTTTAGCAGTTTTCCATCTTCGCGGAGTTAGGCCAGTGCAGCAATATCCTCCGTGATGGCAACAATGGCGACATCCAAGGCAGCCGACCTTTCCTGCAACGCGATCTCCATTTTTGGCGCCGCCGTCCGTATGCTGTCCGGCAACTGAATGCGCACCTTCGCCATGGCGGCCTGGAACTTGGAGCGACCGGCATCCATCTTGCCGACCATCTCACCAATGGCCGCTACCTGGTCATCCTGATGTTTGAGCGGCACAACCCTGCCGTTCAGCTTGACCTGAAATATATCCCCCGATTGCTTAATCGAAAACGTCACGACCTGGCTGTCGGCGAACGTCAGCACCATTTCTCGATAGGACACGCCGGATGAGCGCTTGATATTGGGAGATATATCGCCCTGGACGATATGGGAACCCGCACGCGCGAAATACCGCACCACTGCGCGGGTCGCGGTATCTTTCTTGCTGCCCATGTCGTCAAAACTGAAAATGAGATTCTTTGCCATAACGTTCCTTGTCATTGTGAATTATGCTTTTGCCCGGCCGGTGCTTGGACCGTCGTGTTCGTCGTGATGGTGCGATGCCACTCCGATGCCGTTGCTGATAATATCGCCGCCAGTATTGTCGATACCGCCTTGTATCTTGGCCGACGCTCCACCGCTACCTCCGGATCCGGCCAGGCCACCTTGATACGTGAGCAGGCCGACCGACGTAAGCTTTTCTGAAAACGTCGCTTGCGGCGTTTTAACGTCGACCATTTCACTAGCATTGATCTCGTAGCGCGCGCAATTTACGCGAAATATCCCGTCCGCGGTCAGCTCAATGTTGGCGTGATGCCAGCGCCGCCAGTCAATCGTATTGCCGCTCCTAGGGTTACGAAATCCGGTAATAATCGGGTAGCGCGGGTCGCCCCCCTCAAAAGCCAGCCATACAAGATCGCCGGGAAGGATCTCGATCTCGGTAGCATGGCTGGCCGCACGGCCCTTGTCGCCAATTGGATACTCGATCTCTGCCAACGGAAGCACATCGGCGCCATCCGTCAGGCCCGGAATCTCAACACGGCACTCGCGCGAGGCCGCCAGGTAGGACCGGACTATGCCGGGAACACGGGAAGGCAGCATGACTTACTCTTCCAAAATGCCAAGCCAGAATTTGGAATACAGGCGGCTATCGCCGCCATCCGATCCGCTCTCGAAGGCGTGCGCGGCAGTGATGATGGCGTAGCTGACACGCTCTATCCGGATGACCTTGCCGGCATTGACGGTCGGCAGATAGTCAGATTTCAATATCTTTTTCTGGATCAGTGCGCGCGTCATGTTCCACAGCATGCGGGTATCGGTTCTTGGCTGATAGCCAATAGCCCGTACCTTAGAGCGATTGCCATAGACAAATGTACCGAACGCGTCAGTCGAAAAGAACGACGGCACCTCGTGCCGCTCCATGAAGCCGCTATCGATATTCTCGGTGGTATCCTGTTCCAGGATCAAAATCGGCTCTTGCTTAAAAATGTCCTGCAGGCGAATGAACGTGACTTCACGGCCATCGGTATAAATAGCGCCACCTTCTTCCTGCAACACCTTGGCGACTTCATAGCTAGGCACGCTGCCTGCGTAACAGGCAAATCGCGCAATCGGATAATCCGCATTGATTTTGACGCGCGCGCCGCATGCACCGTAAATACTACCCAGCGTGGCGCCCTCTTTGATCACTGCTGTTTTGCGTCGGAACGCTATTTGGTGACATGGCTCAAAAAGCGCCACAACGTGTAAAGCGGCCATCTGGTCGTTACCCTGGACGTTCGCCGACACCGTGCTGCGTTTGATCTGGATGATACGAAATACGTACCCTTCACTGGCGACGCGGATCCTTTTGCCTTGCTTGAGCTCCGATACTGTTGCATCTGTCGCCCTGACGACAGCTTCCAGCGTCATCGGCACCGGCGCCAAATCGGAATGCAGGCAGGCGCTCAACAGCAGGTCGCCGCGCAGCACCGTGCCGGATGACAAAATCAGTTGCATCGGCTAGATCGTCATGATTGGCATGCAGAACATTAAGCGCTGGACATCCATCTCCTTTTGGACGATATCCTGGGCAATCTCGGACGCCGAACGGCCATAGACGTCTACGCCAAGAGAACGCGATGCCTCCAGGTAAACGGCGTTTTCGCGCTCAACGTAAAGAATGAACAATGGACGCACAATCGCCCATTCGCTCTGTGTCAGCGGCGTGTCGATATCGACAAAATCGCTCGTCGGATACAGGTCGGCTGGTGGTGAAAAACGTGGATGCGATGACGAAGACTCCCAGGGGTCGCGCACGTCAAATATGCTGTCCGTGATCGGTGCTGCCGGTAGCAAAGCGTCAAAAGCGCCGTAGCCGCCGCAATATCTAGCGGCAGCCAGCGCTTGGGCAAGCACTGTTTCTTCCTCCAGCACGATACCCACCGGCCGCTCTTTCTCGCAAAAGAGCAACGCCAACACCTTCAGCGTTTTAGAAAACTCCGCCATGGTGCTTAAAGATTGCCTGGAATTTCTTCGTTGAAATAGTGGAAAAACAGCGTGCCCGAGATATTGAGTACCTGCGACCGGTTTTCCCAATCACGATCCGGGTTATCCAGCTGGATAAAGCAGTCATAAATTGGCTTGGCGACAGAAAACTGAGATGGCGTACCTTCATACACTTTGGCGTTAAATTTGCCGCCGGTACGGATCAGATTCAGCATCATTTTAGAAACATGGCCGGCCTTGGTCTCCATCAAGGTGATTTGGCCTTGCTGGTTGATTTTGACCTGCTGCGCCTCCCATTTCGCCGCACCGAGTGGCATAGGGATTTCAATTTCGCCGGCGCTCGACAGTTCAGGCCACGGAAACTGCTTGGTCAGCAACCACATCTGCTCAAAGCCTTCAATTTCAAAGGCAGCATCGCTGGAGATGGCTTTGTCGCCCATCGCCCGTGTGATGTTGTACAGGCTCTGCAGGTAAGCGGGATTGGATACGGTCATGGTGCCCTCATGCGGGTAAGTTAGATAATGCATCTAACTTTAGCCGCTCATATGGGAGGAGCTTGGGAACGTTTTCCATACTCGTCATGGGACAGGCATAATGGCATTTTCATTAGCCGATTAGCAACACTTGCAACTATACGTCAATGACGTATAACAATATTCATGTGCACAGTCATCGAAGCCGAAATTTTTCAACGGTATGCCTCAGAAATATGGTCAGATGCCGAACGCGAGGAGCTTATCAACTGGATTGCCACCAATCCATTATCTGGCGATGTGATACCTAGTACCGGCGGCTTACGAAAGGTGCGCTATGCACGTCGGGGAATGGGCAAACGCGGAGGCGCACGAGTCATTTATTACAACTTGCTAGATAACGGTCAAATCTGGTTGCTGATTGCCGACACAAAAGCCAAGTTCGATAACTTGCCGACCAATTTCTTAAATCAACTCCGAGAGGAAATTCAACATGGATAAAGAGCTCGATCAATTCCAAGCCGATCTACTCAAATCGGTACGCGATATGAAGGCCGGCAAAGCGGCTCGCTCAACAGTCGTTACGGTCTCGCCAATTGCCAAGGCGCGCACCCAGTCTGGGCTGTCACAATCGCAGTTCGCTGCACTCATGGGCGTGTCGGTGCGCACGCTGCAAGAATGGGAGCAAGGTCGACGTGACCCGTCTGGTGCTGCCCGAACATTATTGAATATCGCTATGCGTCATCCGGAAGTCCTGATCGAAGAATCTCAGCATACGGCATCAATTTCATTTTAAGCCCCTGCTGACATTCCCCCGGTCACCACATGGGCAATTTTGCGGTCACGCAAATCTTGTCCCACATCAAACTTCGGAGCAACGATAGTAACCGACGTGCTCGACGACTTGGCATTGAGCCGCGTCGCTGGCGATATTGACGCGATCTCAGGAATATCCGACATCTTCGCAACGGCAGGCGCAGTCGGCATATTCGGGACGGCAGAGATATTCGGCACCGCCGGTGCTTGCGACCTTCCCGCCAGCGATGGAATGACGCTCTTCGCCTGCATCGCTCTCGCATCCTGCGCAAAAAACTCCCCCATGCGCATCTTATTGCCCATATTTGTATAAGCGGCACCAGCGGAGATCGTCCCGTCGCCATACAGGCTTTTATTGTTTTTGATCACGGTGTCGATCCTCAAGCGCTCACTGTCACTAACTTCTCGACTACCTACCAGCGCATCCCGTACGGAGGTTTTCGGATTATTTTTGACCGCTTTTAAAATGCGGCTAGCATCGCCATCACCTAGATTGTGATACGCGTAGACGTTCGCCGCGTCGTCCACACCACCCAGCTTCCGCCCCTTTTCAATATTCTCTCGGGTAAATTCCGCCAGCATCCCAGCCTGGATTTTAGGATCGCTCCGATATTTCTCTGCATCTTGCTTCGACAATTTCCCGGCACCGTCGACGCCATATTTTCTACCATACTTATTGATCATATCGGTCCAAGTACCGTCGAGAAACTGGCCGTAGCCGTGGGCGCTTGATAGCTTCTTACCGTTTTTCTGGATCGGTGCGGCATCCTTATTGAACCCGCTCTCGAAATGCGCGATCTGCGCCACCACGCCAGGATCAACGCCAGCAGAACTCGCTCCACCGACCAGATAGTCCTTTGCAGCCTGCCAGCGCTCATTGACCACACGGCCAATCGGTGCCGCCATCCTGGCAACACGCTCTTGCCCATAATTGGAAACGGCGCCAGCAGCGGCTGTCACCGGCTTGACGACATGCTGATCGACAATCTCCGTAGCAGCAACAGCAGTATTCTTGACTACCGTCGCCACATTGGCGACCTTCGCCTTGACATCAACACCGATTTTCTCTTTGAGAGTATCGTTCGCTGCATTTCCTGCCTGGACAGCGAGATCCTTCACCGCATTGGCAGCATTCCTGGTAATCTCAAATTTATCCTTAAAAAAGTCCGTCATCGCATCCCACCCGTCACTGAATTTCTGAACGCCAGCGTCCCAGGTCGCGGTGATCTTGTCGCCGATCGTTTTCCAGTCGAAGGTGGATAGCCATTCCCCCGTGACCTCACCCAGCTTGTCCCCGATAATACCGCCGACCATCGCGCCAATCGGGCCGCCAAAAGCCAACCCTATGCCGCCACCGATCAATGCACCGATGCCATTGCCGGCACCGGCAAAGCGCCCTTTCCGATTTTCTGCCGATGTTTGATCTGGATCGTCGTTACCGAACATACTGGCCAGCGCGGAACTGCCCGCCAGCAGCGAACCTAGCAATGGCAGGCGTCGGAACAACCCTTTACCGAGCCCGAATAGCCCCTTACCACCCTTGCCCAGCAAATTTCCAAAAATCCCGAGTCCTGGAATTTTTGGTACCAAACGGCTCAGCAATCCCCCTGAGCTGCTACCGGCGGCGGGCTTCTTCTCAATCGCAGCGAGCTTGCGCAGTTGCGCCTTGCTGAATTCAGTCTCGTCCCGGCGCAACCCACGTAACTCTGTCCAGAGTCGCCTGAACCATACCGTCTTCTTCTTTTCTTCCCCGTCACGCCCAAGCAACTTGCCGAAACCTCGTCCGACCGGCGTCACAATCGCACTGAGCTCCTTGGCGGCGGCAATGGCCGGATCCACATCGGGCGCGCGATCGATCGCATTCGACGCCATGGCGCCCACCGCGCCAATTTTTCCGGGGATGACCGAACGACTGGCAATGCCGTCACCTGTTCCCCTGCTTTCGCGCGGCCGACCAAGGCTTCCGCGCGGTGCACTAGGCGTAACCTCTCGGCCAGTGCGCACAAACCGACCATTGGCATCGCGCGCGACTGTCGTTGGAAATGTCGCGCGTAGCGCGTCCTTGCTGACAATCGCCGTCTTCAGCGACGACGTAGGTTGCACAACTGTCCTGGAGGTGATCTGTACCACCTTCGCAGCTGCGGCGCTTTGGCGGCGAGGTAATGCAAGAGTTGGGGCCGTGCTACTCTGGGTAGCACGTTTGGCGCCAGCAGCGCTTGAGGTGAGCGCCAGGCGGATGCCCCGCACGTCATCCTGTATCTCCGCCCACAATTTAAGCGCTTCGCTCCAGTCGGCAGGATCACCGACCAGGAAGCCAAAGCTATCGGATTGAATTGCCATGTCAAGCTACCGGAAAGAAGGAATCGAACTGAGAGAACGTCATTTGAATTTCTTGCACCGTGTCGTCTCGTCGCGACAGGTCGAATTCGATGCTGGCCGGACGCATATACAAAATGCTTTCGTAGCCGCCGCGATTGCTAGCGTCGGTAATGAACGAATGCAAGATGCGGATTTTGACCAGGTATTCGATAGGTACGCCGACACAACCGTCCCGCTTGGTCGCGGCGGCCGCCTTCGATTCAAACCATTTTTTGAGCGTGCCGACCGAATCATCCATGGTGGTTAACCGTAGATCGACGGATTCCAGGCTATGCACCGAATCAATCGTTCCTGATCCAACTCGCACCTTGTCGCCGGTAATCGTCCAGGGCGAATAACTTACTTCAGTTGCAAACAGGTTGAACATGCTGGCGCCATCGCCGGCCGTCAGCTTCGAGACCAACGATTCCATGCTGGACGGCATCAAGTCCGTGACTTCGACCAAAAACAGGTTTTTCTTGGCATACCGGGTTGCCGAGCATTCATCAAAAATCGCCTTGGCTTCCGCCGGCGTGATGCCGCCCAAGAGCGGCGTCGGCGTGGCCCAATAGGCCGCCAATGCGGCTAGGCCGTCCACACGCGGAAAATAATTTGCTAATAGCCCCGAATCCAGAACAGAAAGCGCAGCACCACCAAGATCACCGCTCAACAACTTATTGCCAACACTTAAGCCCGTATTGACCAGCGCGCCCAAGCGCGGCGGCAGATATTTCTTGGCCTGACCAATGGCTGCAATGGCGCCTGCGCTCTTCGGCAAGGCAATATTATTAGCAACGTTATCAAACAGCCCCAATGTCTGCCTCCTCGGTAGCTTTAGCGACCATGGCCTTGGCATAGGCCGCCGCCTCATCTTCGTCTAGCAGCATCTGCTTCGCCAGGAACATGGCGGTCGTCTTTTCATCCAAGCCCATCTCTTTGATCTGAGACATGACCTGCGCCAACATGGCGGCAGAGTTCGCTGACTCCAGGCGCGTTCGCTGCTTTTCGGCTTCCATGGCGGAAATGGAACCATAGAAATTGATGTTCCATGGCCGTTCTTCCTCAGAAAACACAATGCCGTAGCGATGCATCGTGTGCAGATCAATGACGGAATTGAAGAAATCGGACAGCGCACCGCGGATAATCCGAGATTTTTCGGCTACCTGGGCACTAACACGGAAGAAGCCTCCATCACCTAGGCCGCCGGATAATTGATCGGCGAAGCCCAGCATCGACAAGTCCACCCCCAACGCACCACCCAGCAAGCGCGCGTGCATCATCACGTCCTCGATCGACAGTTCCCCATTGCGCCCAGAATCGCCAACTAGCTGCGACAGGTTCGTGAGCTGCTTATCGCCATGGTATGGCAGCACGGTCGTAAATTTCTCCAGAATCGGCTGGCCATGTTCAATCGCCCACTGTGCGCGCTGCTTGGCCTGCTTCAGCATGGTCATGACACCGTCGCCGAATTTCTTCTTCTGATCCGCCGTCATACCATCGCCATTGAAACCAAGAACACGCTCATCAATGGAGTCGGCAAAGCGCTGCCCGATCAAGCCGAGCAGTGACGCGTACAAGTGATCGTAGGCCTCTTCCGCTTGGTGTAAGAAGGATCCGCCCACCATCGACGGCAGGATCGGCAGCTCATCCAGGTCGTTCTCCGACAAGGCCATCTTGATGACTTTATCCTGCACAGCAAACTGCGGCACCCAGACCAACCGCGGCATTTTGAGGCGTAGTAGCTGCGTCGTATCCAGCCGCTCAATCGCCTTGGCACCGGAATACACCATGTATCCCACAGTGCGATTGCCTTTCTCATAGGCTTGCACCATGGGTGGCCGGACAATCTCGCCGAAATACAATTCACGCACACCACTACTATCCACATAAGGCCGCGCGTAGCTGTCCCCAAAGGTTGCGCCGTTATAGGCCATGCAATGCGCCATTTGATTGAGCTTCGGCGTCAAGGCGGCGTCGATCTCATCGACCATCTTGGCGAGTTTGATGTTTTTGATGGTTTCGGCTTTTTTCTCGATGAACACCGTATTGCCGGTCGTCTCATGGCCGCCGAGCGCGGAGGTGACGATCAGTGATAGCGCGCCGGACACAATCGGATCGCCTTCCATAAACGACCATTTCTGATAGATCTGCGCGCGCATGCGGGCAGCGCGGCGACCAGTACCCAGGAGCGACTGCGATGCGGCGCCGAAATCAAAGGCATAAGGATCGTCCTTGCCCAGGTCGTCCACCTTCTCGACATTGCCGGAGAACCATTTTTTTGCGGACGTGCCCATTTTGCCTAAGAGACCGGACACATTCTTCTCAATATCTTTTGCCATGTTCGCTCTGAATCGTCTGTATTCAGCATTGTCGGGTAAAAGATCAACACGACTGTTCGGCGGTTTCCATCTCGGGGAATACATCAAGAACCAATTAAAGCATCATTTGATGCTACAATTGGTTCATCCATTTACAGGGAGCACCTTATGCGTACCACAGTCAATTTAGATGACGCCCTTCTTGCCCGCGCGCAAACATTGTGCGGTTTGGACGAGCGCAATGCCCTGCTGAAGGAAGCGCTGAATGCATTGATTCAGCGTGAAAGCGCGCGTCGCCTGGCGCGTTTAGGCGGCAGCGAACCACAATTGCAAGAAATTGCACGTCGCAAAGGCGAGACGCAATGATTTTGGTCGATACATCCATCTGGATTGACCATTTGCGCGCCGGCAGCCCGGCATTAGCCGGGTTGTTAGAAACGGGACGGGGTTATTGTCACCCCTTCGTCGTCGGCGAACTCGCATGCGGCAGCCTCGGTAACCGGACCGAAATCTTAAGTTTATTGCAATCGCTGCCGCAATTACCCATCGCCACTAACGAGGAAACATTGTTCTTTATCGAACAACACAAGCTCATGGGGCGCGGCATTGGGTATATTGATACGCATCTGCTGGCCAGCACGGCAATCCATGCCGCCCGCCTGTGGACCCGAGACAAACGCCTCAAGACCATCGCTGAAGAGATGGGGCTGGACTATCAGCCAGTTACGCATTAAAGATTGAATCTAACAAGACCTCATTGGCATTCGCCTTCTGGAACACTTGATTTTTACGGATCACTTCAAACAGATTATCGAATGCTGCATTAATTTTGATTCGTTCTTCCCCTTCTGGAAAGGGCTTGTACTGGATATCCAACAGCGGATCATAGTGATATTTATTGTCAGCGAAAGCACTCAAATAATCATTCTGACGTTCTTGCTGCGCCATCCGATCTTCGATCCATGCCTGAAACCCTCTGGCGGAAAGCTCTTCAAGCTGAGACCAGTAGCTCCCCAACTGTCCTTTATCCAACGTAGCCGCCTCAAAAGCAAAGCTTGAAACACTCTTCCCAACAGCAAGCGTCGCCATCGTTTCTCCTTCGCTGGCATAGTAAGCCGCAGCCAGCTTGCGCCACTGACTTCTCTGTTTGGCAATGCGCGAATTTCCCGTCAAACTTGGCGCCAAGAACGCATCAATAGCGAGGACACCCGTCGTGGCATTGCCCGCGTCTTTGATAGCGCGTGCGATTCGATTGCGTGGGGCATCGATGTTATATTTGGCAGTACTAATGTCCTTGTCTGTAAATTTGATCACTTCCGGTGCCCGCTGATCTCCGTCCATGATGGCTCTTTTAAGTGCTTTGACGGCATCGCGTAAATCTCCCTCAGGTAATAAGTCGGGGTTAGCCGTCACGAACTCATTCTTCTTGCTCGATGATTGTGCATTGACTAGCTCATGCATCACATTGTCCAAGGCATGGAAATACTCATGGCCAAGCGATCCACCACCACCCATCTTGGTTAGATTGATGACGCGGTGTACTGGCTCGTAGTGCGCACGAGCTGCATTCTTTCCGCCAGATCCACGCGCGCCAAATGCCATCCCTAGACGGCCTCTAAAGCCTAGTAACTCTTGGTCAATACCTAGCATGTCGGCGAGATCAGACATCGCCGCGGCTGTTTGTTCGACGTGAAACTTGGCACTGTTTGGATCTTTCAACACCCAATTCCCAGACTGCACGTCACGGAAGCCAAGTGCGTCCTTCAGCGCCTGAGTTGAATTCACCGACACCGATCTGCCGCCCTTACGGACATAGGTGTCGGCAACTTTCATCTGGAAATTGATTTCCTTCCTTGTTGCCCCCTTCACTCTTACTGGGCGATCCTTGTCGGCCCACGACCAATCCACAATCTTGCCTGTCTTCGCATTTGTTACATGTCCAGCGAAGGAGTCGGATCCGCCGCGGAAGCTCCGATAATGCAACAGCTTGAGAAAACGATCACCAAATGTGAGCCATGCCCGCGTGACAGGACTTTGCAATTGATTGCGGACCGTCGCCAACATAGTGATCAGTCTTTCCTGTTTAGACAATTCACCAAGGCGGTTGCGCATAACGTCTAGCTTTGGATTAACCTCTTCACGAACCGTCGCGAACCTTGCCCATAGATCATCGGACGTAGTTTTGGCATCGATCATTGCTCTTTCTGCCTTCGGATCAATCGTCCAATTGCGGCGTTTACGAGAGTCAATACCACGTTCAATCGTATAAAAATCGGCCCGCGCTTGCTGCGCCGCTCGATACAATTCATTTGAGGAATCATCCAACTCCTTGACTTCACTCCGTAGAGTAGCCACCTCAGAACGAATGATCTCGATCTGCTCCGTCTCGTCGAGATTCAATTGAGTGCCCGACAACTCGTCTTTGATTTCAGCCAGTACGGCCAAAACATCCACGACAGTAGTCTGGTCCTCTAATCTGTCACGAATCGTTTCCAGGCCAAACGCATAATCTTTACGAGACAGCGCCCCATCCTTTGAAGGACAAGAACCAATGGATGCGAAGACCTTATTAATAAGAAATCCCACTTCCGGGGGCATTCCGCTCTCTTGCAAGGCGGTCCAATCCGTCTTTCCAAATAGATTGGATTTCGTAATCAAGTCTGCGGCCTGCCGTGGATTCTGCTCGATCGCATTCCAATCAACGTCAGATGCGCGCAGTCTTAGGCCGGACTTTCTCGCAATTGCTATGACGCTAGCGGCCTTTTCTTTACGGGAATCAGCAATATATCCCGTATCACCATAGCGGTAGTTCGGGCTATTCGGGTCGTTGGACAGCTCGTCATCGTCGGACTCCGACACCTCTCCGTCCGGCGGCATGTCGTCAACAAACTGCGGGGGCAAGTCGTCCGCCGTCATTTCGGACGGCGACTCGGGAATAGCCGGTGCGGCTAATTCCTTTGGAGTCGACACCTCCACCGCGACGGCTTCAGTACCAATCTCCTGGGAAAATTCTGTCGGCGCAGGAACGGTTTCTGCAACTATTGGAGGTTCGGCCTCCGGCTGCGATTCTGGAGCTGACGTTGGTTCGTCCACAGGATCCATGACGGGATCCATCACTGCCGTCGGTTCCACCACAGCAGGACTAGCTTCGGCAACCGGATCAACGGTCACAACAGCAGGGGTGACGTAAATAAGATCAGCGGCCGCCGGCGGCATCTCACCTTCGGAGATTGGATTGCTACCTTCCGGCGTTTCAATGGCCTGTGGCGCCACGATCTCTTCCGGCGCAACGTCACCCGTCTCGACGGAAACAGGATCCGCGACAGGTTCGGACGGTGTCGCAACCGCGACAATTGGTTCAGGGGCTGATTCCGGAGCTGGCTCAGTGGCCGGCGCGGCGGCAGGATCAACGATAGGTGCCGCCGGCGCGGTGCTGATACTATCCGGAACACCTGGCGTAGACTCCTTCTCGAGGCGCCTGACTTCCAGCTCGCGCTGCAGCCGCGCTAATGTGGCTTTCTTTTCCGTGATCGCTGTCTTCAATGTTTCAATCGCCTGCATGCGAGCAGAGCGCTTCGCATTGGCGCGCTGAAACGTGGCCGAATTCCGTTCGGCTAAGCGCATAAGGCGATTAGCAACCTCGCGCACATTGAGATCGACGCCGCGCTCGGGTGCTGCAACAATCGTCACGTCCTTCTTATTGAGCATCCACTTCCACGAAATGAGATCGTCCGTTGGAGCGATCTTTTGTGGCGTCACATCTGGATTGTGAAAGAAGATGCTGAGCGTCTGCCCGTCCGATAGTTCATAGACCACTGCAACATTGGCTGTTCCCCGCTGCTTGAACGGCTCCGTGATCTGCATGGTGACCGGCTTGACAGTGCCGCCGGTGCGCTCCATGACGCTCTGCAGGACCTGCATCTTGCGTTCAAGCTTCGAAAATGGCGTCACCAGCGCATCGAAGGTATAGACACCTTCCGTATCATCCAGAATATCCGTCACGCTCAACGGGTCGTACAGCAACCCGTCATCATCGTAGCGCCGAATGTCGTACAGCAGCCCGTCATAGGTCTTGCCAATGGGAGACTCACCGTCCCACATTATTTTTTTCATGTTGTCGTACCCTAAAATTGGAAGAGACACCGCGTTGATCGGCTGGGTGTGATTGCCATGCTTGACCCACCATGTGAGTTGAGGAATTGAAATCGGGACGATGTCGCCCAGCCCTTGCCAACCTCGGTGATAGCTTTCCAGATAGGCACAGGATGCCGCTTGCGCATCCGGAAAGCCCAGCATGATTTTGTGCTCATCAAATGCACCGGTCAGCTGATCGACCTGGTTAATCACAAAGGCGGCTCGCGATTCTGGGAAATAGCCGATGAAGACATCGAGTGCATCGCCATCGTTGCCAGTCGTGCCAACGAGATAGCCGTAATGTGCCGACATCCTGTTTTGCCATGGCCGGCCAGCGACATCAACGCCACAACGGAAAGATCCGCGCGGCTGCTCGATAGCAATTGCGATGCCGTGAAAGGTCGTTCTGCCTACTTTGTAATTGCCTGCCAGCTTCTGCGCCTGGGTAGGTTCTGATAGATTGTTGTGCCCCATTGCGCCACGATGGGCATCGGCTTCGATGCGCGTGAATTCGTCCATATACCCTCTTCATTGCAGCAAATGATAGAGGTAACGGGAACGCAGTTAGAGAGGTGTTTTCCAATGGATAATCAATGCCAACTCACACGGTCGATCCCAATTAACGTCCTGACATTATTGGCTTGCCGATGAAGAACTGGCCGGCGGCGGCCATTCAATCGCGGCCCCCCGAGTGCCGGTTTCGTTAAATGCACTGCTTTTAATGCGGTTTGCAAAAACGCCCCCAAGTTACGCGGGTTGGCGGGAAAATCGGCTGCAACGGTTTGACGCAAAATGACGCACTTTTGGAGTGCCCCTCTACGACTGGACAAGTCGCAGGGGGTCATATATGTGTAAGTAGTCACTCGGTTTAATGACGGCAAGGGTCTCCTAGGGGCACCAACAACAGCAATCCCAGCGCATAACTGAGCTGGGCCACAGTGACAATCGAACCGGCAACGCCTTTGCTGATGTCGAATTACCCGGCGATCGTATGCAGCAAGCGGTTGTGCGTAGTAATTGCTGGCCACCGCAACGCCTGTCGCCATTGCCATCAATGTCACTAGGCCGGGGCTAAGCCTGGAAGACGTGCCATTTTCCATCGGCAACGACCTTTATTTCTGCTTGATTCAAAAAAAGCATGCCGCCAGTATTGGTGTAATCCAAGCTGCAACGTCGGTTTTAGTAAGGCTTGTTCGGCAGGAATTTGCCGTCGAGGGTAATCACCGCACGCGAGCCGCCGTCCGGATCTTCCACTCGCTTCAGGTCCAGCTTGAAATTGATGGCGCTGATGATGCCGTCGCCCAGTTCTTCGTGCACCAGCATCTTCAAGGTGGTGCCGTAGATCTGCAGCATTTCGTAAAAGCGGTAGATGGTCGGATCGGTAGGAGTGCCGCCCGGGATACTGCCGCGCAGCGGGATCATCTGCAGCTCTGCCGCCGCTTCCGGCGCGAAGCCAAGATGCTGGCACACCACTTCAGCGGCGGCTTTCGGCAAGGCGTGCTGGCCCAGCAGTGCCGCCGTGACGTAAGCCACGCTCAGTCCGGTGCCTTCGGTCAGCTGCTTCCAGGACAGGTCCTTGAGCGCCTTGGCAGCGATGACGCGAGAAGTGAGGGCGACGCGATTGTCTTGGGATACGTTTGCTTGTTGCATGATGTTTCCTTTTCAGTTAGAGAACGGGGTTAGAACTGCCAGTGATTCAACAGACCGGCATCAAACGGCCTGAGCGCTGCGCTTGGCTTGCGTCGCGACGGTTTGTGGAAATTCGGCGAGCGAGACGAATTGATTGCTGGAGCCGTCCAGCGCCACGATGCCGCCAGTTTCAATGTCGTACACCCAGCCATGTAGGTTGAGGCTGCCTTGTTCCAGCGCCAGGGCGACGGACGGATGGGTCTTGAGGTTGACCAGCTGGGCGATGACATTTTCGCGCACCATCGAACTGAGCCGCGCCGCCGGCGAGGCGTGGGTTCGGGCCGCATTGACCACCTTGGCCGAATCGGCATGGCGCAGCCAGCCTGCCACTGCGGGCAAGTGATCCAGGCATTTGCAGCTGGAAATCGCCGTCATGGCGCCGCAATCAGAATGACCGCAGACCACAATGTCGCTCACGCCCAGTACGGCAACCGCATATTCGACCGTAGCGGTGACGCCGCCTGGCGTCGAACTATAGGAGGGCACGATATTGCCGGCATTGCGGATCACGAAGATGTCACCTGGATCTTGCTGGGTCAGCAGCTCCGGCACTACGCGGCTGTCGGAACAGGTAATGAACAGGGCGCTCGGATTCTGGGTAGTGGCCAGTTCCTTGAACAGGCCGGACAGGCCGGGGAATGTATGCTGCTGGAATTTCAAGACTCCATCGACGATGGATTTCATGGCGTTTCTCCTGGTAGATGTTGAAGTAATTGGGCCATGATGAGCATCTTTAGCTATTAGGTCCAAGACCGATATGCAATCACCTCTATAAGAGCAACCTATAGTTATCAAGAATGCCACTGCGTCATATTCGCTATCTGTTCGCCGTGGTCGAGCAATATAATTTCACGCGGGCAGCGGACTAACCCTTTTGAGAGGATCGGGCAGAGGAATTTACGCCGCACTCGATTATGGATTTAGGGTTTTGGCGGGAATTTGCCGGAATACGTTGATGTGGTGAAGGTTCTCTCGAACGAGAGGGGGGATTGTCGCCGAGCCTGGTGTCTCAAACGTGGGCGAAATTTAGGCGAAAACGGAGATGTTTCCAGCCATCCTGTAACGGCGCGCCCACTTTCGAACTCATTTGCGCCGATTCTGAATTGCAATGTCTGCTTCGGGAAGGCACTAAAGGCGCTTATAAGCCCAGTCTGATCTTAGCTGCCTTCTAGCCATCCTCAACCGCTTTCATCCCGGCATCGATACTGTCGCCAGCCTGAGAATCTGCTCAGCAAAAATATTTGACACCGTGTATTTGTTGAGACGCAACCCGTCTTTGATTGCAGAGGTATCTCGAAGTAATGGCGAAATCTGTAAGACCGCGGTTGACCAAGTCTGGAGGGGTTCAAGGACATACTAGTCCGTTGATCTGATTGAGGCGCCAACCAGCAAATTCCATTATGTCGCTGGCTCTGCCAGCAGACCGAATATATGGATGCAATCTAACCTTCCGCCGCTAATCCGAGTTACCACTTGCAAATTGAGGGCGTCCATATATGAGAACCCCTGCGACTGGACCAGACAGCGGGAAGTATTTGATACGCTTGCTGTGCCTTTACTAAAAGGTAAAGCATCATGCGCTTACCAACGCCAGGACGTCTCAAAATGCATATCAGGAAAGCCATAAAAATCGAAGTCATTCCCCCAACGGCAAAGCCGCGAATGAATTGATTTACCTGTCACAAATGGCAGCTTGTGCAGTCCGGTTTTGCATGAGAACGTAAACTGTGCCACCTGATGCACTATGGTTGCACTGCTGTACCTACGCATCACTATGAAATAGTGGTCGCTTACCAATGATGTAGTTGTTCAATTCGGCACGATCAATCTTAAACAAGGAATCGTCATGGAAGAATTCGCTCAACACCACCCGTCATTTAGTGCACACCATCCGTCGCTAGCAGCGCATCACCCATCGGAGGCTTATCACCATCCATCACTAGCAGCGCATCACCCGTCACAGGCTTATCACCATCCATCACTAGCAGCGCATCATCCGTCGGAGGCTTATCACCATCCGTCGCTAGCAGCGCATCACCCGTCACAGGCTTCCCATCATCCGTCGCTAGCAGCGCATCACCCGTCACAGGCTTCCCATCATCCGTCGCTAGCAGCGCATCACCCATCGGAGGCTTATCACCATCCGTCGCTAGCAGCGCATCACCCGTCACAGGCTTCCCATCATCCGTCGCTAGCAGCGCA
>NZ_JBANDC010000029.1:0-30608 GCF_038896935.1 Collimonas rhizosphaerae | reverse complement strand
GCTTGCCTGGAAGGCGACCGCTGGTTCCACAACGATATCGCGGTGGCGCAGTCGTTTGTGGTGAGCGGGTCGGTGCGTAATGCGGTGGTTGAGAAGATTGGTGCATTTGCCTGACGCAATTGCCTGATTCAGGCAGGCGCAAATAAAGAAAAGGAGCTTCGGCTCCTTTTTTTATGCACGGATGCTTTATCCGTTCATTCAGGCCGCGGCTTGCCGACAGCAGCCTCTGAAACACCTATTGCTTGTTATGTTATTTAAATAACATTAAATGTTCATTTGATAATATTATTTCCCTGTGCCAGAATCCCCCGCACCAAAACCAAGTGCAGGGGAAGTTTATGAAAAATCACCGCCAAGGGAAATCAGATGACGAATAATTTCTTTAAATCTGCATTATTGCGATGGTTGCTGCCGTCACTCCTGGCATTGCTGTTAAGCGCCTGTGCTGGTGCGGGATCAAACCGATTGGTAGCGGAAGGAAAGATTGCCACCTCGATTTCGTCTGTATCGCATTACGGCAAAGGGATTGGCATTGGCAACTTCTATGTCAACGGTAGCTGGGGCGGAGTCCAGTATAACGGCTGGGGTGGTGGTGGAAAAACGGTGTGCTGCGTAAGTCTGCCGTACAAGACTAGCACCCCCACCATGGTGACCGTGAAATGGGAAACCTATCGCACGGCGGTTACTGAGAAACGCTGGCATGAGGCTACCGTACCGCTACATATATCAGAAGCGAAACCAGGAACAGGTTATGGTGCGGTTGTGCATTTCCTGCCTGGTCATAAAGTCGAAATTTGGATCGCAGATGAGGGAATTGGAAGCCCCAACTATCCCGGGCCAGCTTATCCGCGCGGCCCGGCCCCAAATTATATTCATCTCCCCGACGAAAAACCTGAACCGGCACAGGGGAAATAAACATGGCGAATGCAAAATCCGGCCTTGAACAGGCCGAAGTAGTCTGTCCACGCGCGTTGCCGATGGATTGTGGAACATATTGCGACTTCAATTTGAGTATCGGCATTTTTTTTGATGGCACCGACAACAATATGAAACGTGACACCCCATCCCTTTCCCAAAGCAATGTTGCTCGCTTATTCTCGGCATACCGAGATGAATGGCAGGAAGGTTTTTTTTCACACTACATTCCGGGCGTCGCGACTCCGTTTGAAGAACTCGGCACAGATGGTGAAGATATACGAGAAGCTGCTGGTGGCAAAGGCGGCCAACCTCGGATTATATGGGGACTACTGGAAGTGTTGAATTCCGTACATAGCTTTGTAAACGAGACTAAGCCGATGCTTGATAGAACACAAATGCAAGTCTTGTGCGGCGATCACTGGGTAAAGCCTGAAGATCGACGTGAATGGCCAATACCCCTTCCATCCGAGGAAGACAAGATACTCAAAGCGCTCGGCTTGAAATCCGGTCTGGTCGATTACGAAAAGACGCGAGAGGACTTCTTGAAACAATGTGCCCTCAAGCTGAGCATCCAGCTCAAGGCGCCGAAGACCTTGCCGCGTCTGGCAGGCATTTATCTCGACGTATTCGGATTTTCTCGTGGCGCAGCCCAGGCGCGCGTATTCACCAATTGGCTGCATCAATATTTCCTGATTGACGGCAAACTGTTTGGCATTCCTGCCTATGTCCGTATGTTGGGCCTCATGGATACGGTTGCATCGGTGGGTGTTACCAATGCAAACAATGGTGAGGGGCATTGGGACTGGGCTACGGCGGAGAATTTGCGCATTCATCCGGAGGTCAGGAACTGCGTTCATTACGTGGCGCTGCATGAGTTTCGCACTGTCTTCCCCCTCGATAGCGTATGCCAAGGCGATATCTTGCCGTCAAATTGTTACGAGCATTATTATCCGGGCGCCCATAGCGACGTCGGTGGTGGTTACCCGCCCGGCGCCCAAGGCAAGGCAGTGAAAATGGTTGATGGCGTGCCGGTCCCGGACGATAGCAAAAAGCTGTCGCAACTCCCACTCAACGATATGTATCAGGCCGCAAGAAAAGCCTGCGAATATCATTCGGCCGGTCAGCCGTGGCTGGATGTGACGCCTGAGTCCGAGACTGACGAGAATCCATTGATTGCACAATTCGCGTTAGATCCTGAAGTTCGCACGGCGGTAGCCGGGTATTTTGCCAACTGCCGCATCGTCAAGGATCTCCCCATCGATCGGCAATTGCGTGCACATGGCTTGATGTATCTGGCCTGGCGCCACATGGTAAATACGGCTGAAGGTTTTGAGCGCTTGTATAGCGTGAGGTATGCGCAGGCAGTCGGAATCATCAAATACCGCGACAATTTCGGCAATATGAAGGAGCAGGATAGCCTGTTCTATTATAGGAAAGGACAGGAAGTGTTCGCCAAGCAGATCGAACTGGTATCTCGATATCTTCCTATTGTTGATGCAGAGGACCGGTCTGCGCGGCATCACTATAGTAAAAATGTCACTGAGATTTATAACGTGATCCAGACGATCAAAGTGCCTCCTGAGGTGGGCGCATTTTACGATGAGATGGTGCATGATTCCTATGCCGGTTTCATCGAAAAATTAGGCAGCGAATTTTTGCGCAAGCAGGTTGAGTTTGAAGGCTACCTGCGCTATCGGGCCGTCTATCTCGGCAATCGGACACGGGAAAATTCCATGCATGTAGCTCCCGAAGCGCGCCGCGCTTGACTAGCGGGCAGCCGCGGGCCGCGCTTCCTGCGGACGCTCGGCCGACATCGCCACCAGCCGCTGCAGCAAGGATTGGCCGTACAGCCAGTCCCCCAGGTTGGATTCGGCGTTGATGTGCCCGAGCGCGCCGGCGTCGATGTATTCGGCGCCCCAGGTTTTCGCCCAATGGCGCGCGCGCCGGCTTTCCATCCATGGGTCGTTCAGGCTGCCGACCACGATCGCCGGCACCGGCAGGCGGCCGTTGACGGCCGCGCCGACATCGAACTTGTCGGGATCGGCCGGCGCTACCAGCAACGCACCGGCCAGGTTGGGAACTTCGTTCAAGGCGCTGTGCACCGTGGTCAGGCAGCCGAAGCTGTGCGCTATCGCCAGCGTCGGCTGTTCCGATTTCAACAATTGCTGCCGCAAACGCTCCGACCAGACTTCCAACACCGGCGCATCCCAGCTGGCCTGCTCGACGCGCTCGAAACCGGGGTACAACCGCTGCCAGCGCGATTGCCAGTGCTGCGGGCTGCTGTTGTACAGCCCGGGCACCACCAGCACGCGGAACGATGACAGCGTCGCCATGATCAACTTCCTCCAGTATCGAGTGCCGCCGTAGAGAGGCCGTCCTGCAGAGCGCCGGGCGCCGCGAATGCATGCAGCGCGGCTTGCGGCAAGTCCCACAGAAAACCTTGCGCATGCAGAGGCAGCGCGGCAATCCTTGCCAGCTGCTGCAGCACTTCCAGGTCGCGCGCCTTTTCCAGCCGCTTGAAAATCACCTGGATCCCGCGCTTGGCGCAGTCTTCCAGCAGGCGCGTGGCCTGCTCGTCGTGGGCGACGCCGCGCGCATCGATCTTGATCACATCCGGCCGCACCCGTTCCAGCAGGCTTGCCGCTTGCGCCACGTCGTCGGCATTCACCGCCAGCCGGAAATGATTGCGCCGGTAATTGTCCAGCACATAGTTTAACAACCAGCCCTGGTTTTCGGTAATGGTCGGCAGCTGCAGCACGATCCGCTCGTGCGGCAGGCCGAGCAGCGTCAGGATCCGCCGGAACGCCATGCCGTGGTTGCTGTCGACCGCCGCCAGCAGGCGCGCATGCACGCTCAGGTAGAGATCGCCCGCGGTGGCTTCTGCCTGGCGGTAGAAATTGATCGAATGCAGCATGCGGCACAGGCGGTCGAGTTCGATCGATTCGTCGTCGCTGGCCGCATGGTCCAGCAGTTTCCACAGGTACAGGCCGTTGTCGCTGGCCGAATAGCTATGGGCAAAACCTTCATGGCCGACGATGGCGCCCTTGCCCGCCCCAGCCTCGATCCGGCGCAAAGGCTGGAACACGCTGGTCAGGGTGGTGTTGAAATAACGCCCCTGGGCGCGCCCGTCGCCGTCCAGCCAGACCCGGCAATCGCTGCGGGCAGCGTCGCGGGCCGGGTCATCCCTGGCGCCGTTCAGGCGGGCCAGATACTGTTCCAGGGCGGGAAAGGACATGGGCTTACCTCGATGTGGTCGATACAAGAAAGGATGGCAATCAGATCTTGGCGATCGATACTTCGGTAGCCTTCACCAGCGCCACCACTTCGGTGCCGATCACCAGGCCCAGATCCTTGACCGAACGGGTGGTGATCACCGAAGTGACGATGCCGGCCGGCGTCTCGACGTCGACTTCCGAGACGACCGTGCCTTCGATGATGGCCTTGATCTTGCCCTTGAACTGGTTGCGTACATTGATGGCTTGGATAGTCATGATATTTTCCTGAACAGATACGATTGGATGGGATTTGCCAGCGGTAAAAAATTACAGCTTGGCGAGCGATACTTCGGTAGCTTTCACCAGCGCCACCACTTCAGATCCGACCACCAGGCCAAGGTCGCGCACGGAACGGGTGGTGATGACCGAGGAAACGATGCCCGAAGGCGTTTCGATATCGAGCGCGGATAACACGTCATCCTCGGTAATGCTGTGGATCTTGCCGCGGAACTGGTTGCGGACGTTAATTGCCTGGATGCTCATTGGTTCTCCTTTGGTAATGCGGCTGCTTCAAAAAAATGCGTCAAAAATTGCGTCAAACATCAGATGGCCCAGCCGACCTGGCTTACCGTACGCTGCAGCGAAACATCGCCTAGCGCCGAATCAGGCTGTGCCGCGGGGTGCTTCAATACACGCGCCAGTATCCGTTCTTCCAGCTGCGCAAAAGCCAGGTTGCCGCGTGCGCGCGGACGCGGCAGGCTGATCCGTTCGTCCAGCGTGATTTCGCCGTCTTCGATCAGCAGCACGCGGTCCGCCAGCGCAATCGCTTCCTGCACGTCATGCGTTACCAGCACCGCGGTAAATCCGCGTTCCTTCCACAGCGATTCGATCAGCTGCTGCATCTCGATGCGGGTCAAGGCGTCCAGCGCACCCAGCGGCTCATCCAGCAGCAGCAGTTCCGGGTCGTGCACCAGCGCCCGTGCCAGCGCTACCCGCTGCCGCTGTCCGCCCGACAATACCGCCGGCCATTCACCGGCCCGCTCTTCCAGTCCGACCTGCGCCAAGGCTTTGGCCGAAGCCAGCGAGGCGCGCGGCAAACCGAGGCCGACGTTGTCCAGCACCCGCTTCCACGGCAACAGCCGGGAATCCTGGAACATGATGCGGATTTCCGGCTTCTCGCCGTGCGCGCCGAAACCGATGCCGCCGCCGCTGGCCTGCTCCAGCCCGGCGATCAGCCGCAGCAGAGTGCTCTTGCCGCAACCGCTGCGGCCGACAATCGCCACGAATTCGCCGGCGGCGACTTCGACGTCGAGCGTCTTCAGCACTGCACGCCCGGCATACGACTTCGACACCGAGCGCACCCGGATGCCGACGCCACGGCCGGCGCCAAGCTGGCCCGCGGCTTTTACTTCGGCATTTTCGACTGGATCATTCTGCATCGCGTTTCCACCTTGATTAACTTAACTTGTACTGCATACTCATTGATAACCGGGATGCCAGCGCAGCCAGTAACGTTCCAGCACGCGCGCCAGGATATCGGCCAGCTTGCCCAGCAAGGCATACAGCAGGATGCCTACCAGCACCACATCGGTCTGCAGGAATTCGCGCGCATTCATGGTCATGTAACCGATCCCTGCCTGCGCCGAGATGGTCTCGGCGACGATCAGCAAGACCCACACTAGGCCCAGCGCAAAACGCACGCCGACCAGTATCGACGGCAAGGCTCCAGGCAGGATCACATCGCGGTACAAGGGCCAGCCGGACAAGCCGTAGCTCTTGGCCATCTCGATCAAGCCTTTGTCGACCGAGCGGATGCCGTGGAAGGTGTTCAGGTATACCGGGAAAAATACCCCGATCGACACTAGGAACAGTTTCGACGATTCATCGATGCCGAACCACAGGATCACCAGCGGGATCAGGGCCAGCGCCGGGATGTTGCGGATCATCTGGATGCTGGTGTCGAGCAGGGTTTCCGCCCGCTTGAAAGTACCGGTCAGCAAACCCAGCAGCAGGCCCAGGCCGCCGCCCACGGCGAAACCGGAAATCGCGCGCCAGGCGCTGATCCGCACGTGCGTCCACAGTTCGCCGGACAAGGCCAGGGACCAGGCCGCGCGCGCCACCGCCCACGGTTCCGGCAATATCCGGCTCGACAGCCAGCCCACCTTCGCAGCAAATTCCCAGCCCACGATCAAGGCCACCGGCAGCAGCCAGGGCAGCAGGCGTTCTTGCCAGATGCGCGAAGCCTGAAGCTTGCGGATCTTTTCCGTGTTACCTGCTTGCGGCTGTGCACCTGCGGTTGCCGCGCTACTGATTGCGCTCATGTCGCCTCCATCAACTTTGCGATGCCTTCGGCAGCAGGCCGTTGGCGATCACTTCGCCGAACGGTCCGGTCAGCGCTTGCTCGCCGGAGGCGGCGCGACCCTTGCCCAGCAAAGGGAAAACCAGTTCGGCAAAACGATAGGACTCTTCCAGGTGCGGATAACCGGAGAGAATGAATGTATCTATGCCCAACGCCGCATATTCCTGCATCCGTTCCGCCACGGTTTCGGGATCGCCTACTAGCGCGGTGCCGGCGCCGCCGCGCACCAGGCCGACCCCGGCCCACAGGTTGGGCGACACTTCCAGCTTGTCGCGGCGGCCGCCGTGCAAGGCCGCCATGCGCCGCTGCCCTTCCGAATCCATCTTGGAAAATGCAGCCTGGGCCCTGGCAATCACGTCGTCGTCGACATGGCTGATCAGTTCCTCGGCGGCCGCCCATGCGGCCTGGCTGGTTTCACGCACGATCACGTGCAGCCGGATCCCGAAACGGACGGTGCGGCCATGCCTGGCGGCGCGGGCGCGGATGTCGGCAATTTTTTCAGCGACAGCGGCCGGCGGTTCGCCCCAGGTCAGGTAGACATCGACCTGCTGCGCCGCCAGCGCATGCGCCGGTTCCGAAGAACCGCCGAAATATAAAGGCGGATACGGTTTCTGCACCGGCGGGTACAGCGTCTTCGCACCCTTGACCTTGATGTGCTTGCCGATGAAATTGTAGCCGGCGTCGCCGCCTTCGCCGGACAAGGCGCCGCGCCAGACCTTCAGGAATTCCGAGGAAATTTCATAACGCTCGGCATGGTCGGCGGACAAGCCGTCTGCTTCCAGCTCGGCCTGGTCGCCGCCGGTGACCACATTGATCAGCAGGCGGCCGTTCGACAGCCGGTCGAACGTCGAGGCCATGCGGATCGCCAGGCCAGGCGTGCTCAGGCCGGGCCGGATCGCCACCAGGAATTTCAGGCGCTGGGTAAAACCAAGCAAGCTCGAGGCTACTACCCAGGCATCTTCGCAGGAGCGTCCGGTCGGCAGCAGCACACCGTCGTAACCGAGGGTGTCGGCCGCCACCGCAATCTGCTTCATGTAATCGAAGTTGACCGGGCGTGCACCTTGGGAGGTGCCGAGATAACGACTGTCGCCGTGGGTAGGAATAAACCAGAAAACGTTCATGACTGCTTCCGTATATGTATGTGTTTACTGCTGCGCCAGCGGCGCGTTCTTGGGATGCCAGACAATATCCGCCACCTTGACCGCGCGCGGAATCAGGCCCAGTTCCTTGAAGCTGTCCGCCACCCGCTGCTGGTCGGCCACCAGGGCCGGGCTGAGCACGGCGGTCGGCGACGGATCGGGACGGCGGCGCAGGAACAGATACACCGTCGCCAGGTTCAGGCCGCTGACATCGGCAATCAGCTGCGCCACTTCCTTGCGGTTTTGCTGCACGTAGCGGTCGGCCTTGGTCAGCTCATCCAGCAGGCTCAATACCGTGCCGGGATAGTTTTCGGTAAAACCGCGCGCCGCCAGGTAGAACGAATTATTGTTCGACAGGCCGCTGCCGGTGCTCAGGACGCGCGGCTTGAAACTCAGTTCGGCGGCGCCGTAGTACGGATCCCAGATCGCCCAGGCGTCGACGCTGCCGCGCTCAAATGCAGCGCGCGCATCGGCCGGCGCCAGGTAGACCGGCTGGATGTCGGTCCAGGCCAGGCCCGCTTTCCTGACCGCCCGCACCAGCAGGAATTGCGCGCTGGAGCCTTTTTGCAAAGCGATGCGCTTGCCCTTCAAATCCGCCAGCGTCTTGATGTCCGAGGCGGGCTGCACCAGCAAGGCCGAGCTCTCCGGCTTCGGCGGTTCGGCGCCGACGTACAGCAGATCCTTGTTGGCCGCCTGCGCAAATACCGGCGGGCCATCCCCGGTCAGTCCGAAATCCAGGCTGCCGGCGGAGAGGGCTTCCAGCAGCTGCGGGCCGGCTGGAAATTCGAGCCAGACGATCTTGCTGTTCTTGAAGCGCTGCTCTAGCGTGCCGCGTTGTTTCAGCACCACCAGGTTGACCGCGCTTTTCTGGAAGCCGATGCGTATCTGCTCGGGCTCCCTGGCTGCCGGCTGGGCCTGGCTCAGCGGCGATGCAAGCAGCAGCGCGGCCAGCAACGGCAGCGTCATTGCGTGGCGGATTTTCTGCAGGGAGCGGCGGCGGAACAAAGAGATAGACATGTGTCGGGCCTCAGGATTTGTCTGCCAATTTGGCGGGCAATACTGCATCGCGCGTAGAGATCTTCTTGGGAATCAGTTTCAGTTCATAGAAGGTATCGGCGATCTTCTGCTGCTCGTCCAGCACCTTGCTGTCGACCGGCTTGTAGATGTGCGCGTAATGCTTGAGGCCGGTTTCGATCACGTCCGGCTCCAGCCCCTGGATCGGCGCCAGCTGAGCTGCCGCTTCCTTGTAGTTGGTCCGTATCCACTGTCCTTCCTTGCCGGCTTCTTCCAGGATCGCATTGACTACCGCCGGGTTCTTTTCCGCGTACTTGCGCGCGCTCAGGAAAAACTGATGGTGGCTGACGACACCGCTGCCGCTCGCCAGCACCCGCGCATCGATCTGCTTGATCGCAGCCGTCTGGAACGGATCCCAGATCGCCCAGCCGTCGACCGCGCCGCGTTCAAAGGCAGCGCGGGCGTCGGCGGGCGCCAGGTAGATCGGCTGGAATTCGTTGTAGGCGACGCCGCCCTTCTTCAACAGGCTGATGACCAGCCAGTGCACGTCCGAGCCTTTGTTGAAGGCGATTTTCTTGCCCTTCAATTGCGCCAGCGAAGTGATCGGCGAATTCTTCGGCACCAGGATGCTTTCCGCTTCTGGCGTCGGGATCTCATAGGCGCTGTACACAAAATCGGCGCCGGCGGCCTGCGCCACGATCGGCGGCGCTTCGCCGACATAACCGAAATCGACCGAGCCGACGTTCAAGGCTTCCAGCAGTTGCGGGCCGGCGGCAAATTCCGCCCATTTGACCTCGATGCCCTGCGCTGCCAGGCGTTTTTCCAAGGTGCCGTGGGCTTTCAGCAGCACCAGGGTGCTGGCGGCTTTCTGGTAGCCGATGCGCAGCACCTGCTTGTCCTGCGCATGCGCCAATTGCGGCAAGCCGGCCGTAACTGTGCAGACGGCGCCGGCGGCGATTGCGGAGAGCAGCGCCAGTACGTGGCGCCTTGTGTGTTTGTTGCTGGTCGAGACTGTCATTGCTTGTTTCCTGTTTTTTGGACAAAACGCTCCCCTCCGCCAGTCAAGGTGGATTTTTTGCAGAACGCTGGGCGGGGTGTGTTGTTTAGTTAGCTGATTCGGCCGGATTTTCTGCTACACGCTACATCGCACCTGCGAAAACGGAATCGGATCGAAATGGTTGGCGCCGGTTTTACGCAATGCCAGCAAGCTGTCTGACAACTGCTGCACGCCTTCGCTGATGCGCTGGAAGATGGCCTGGTCCAGGCTCAATCCTTCTTGCTCCGACCATTGCACCTGCGCTTCGGTCGCATAGATGCTGGGCAGTACATGGCGCGCCGCCAGCGACGACAATACCGGGCGCAAGGCGTAATCCAGCGCCAGCATGTGCGACTGGCTGCCGCCGGTGGCCAGCGGCAACACCAGTTTGCCGGTCAGGCCGAACTGCGGCAACAGGTCGAGGAACGCTTTCAGCACGCCGCTGTACGAAGCCTTGTAGACCGGCGTCGCCACTACCACCGCCGTGGCTTGTGCAACCTGCTCCAGCGCAGCCTGGATCGCCGCGTGGCTGAAATCGGCCCGCAGCAGCGCATCGCCCGGCAGGTCGCGCACGTCGAGCTTGCTGTAGCGGTGTCCCAGCAACGCCAGTTTTTCACCTGTGTAATGCAATAAACGGGTAGAACGCGAAGGCGCCGACGGGCTGCCGGCCAATAACAAAATAGTCATTTTCTGCAATCTTGGAACCGCCCCGCCAGGCAGGGCAGTTGATTCATTCCGGTCAGCCGGCTTACTTCACGCCAGGCTGATAAATCTTGTCGAACACGCCGCCGTCGCTGAAGTGGACCGTCTGCGCATTTTTCCAGCCGCCGAAAGTGTCGTCGATGGTGAACAGGCTCAGCTTCGGAAACTTGCCGGCGTACTTGGCGGCGACCTTAGGGTCGATAGGACGGTAATAATTGTGGGCGGCGATTTCCTGGCCTTCCGGCGAGTACAGGTACTCCAGGTAGGCTTGCGCAATCTTGCGCGTGCCGCGCTTGTCGACCACTTTGTCCACCACCGCCACCGGCGGTTCGGCCAGGATGCTCAGGGACGGGAACACCGTATCGAACTTGCCTTTACCGAATTCCGCTTCCACCAGGTAAGCTTCGTTTTCCCACGACAGCAGCACATCGCCTACGCCGCGTTCAGCAAAGGTGACCGTCGAACCGCGCGCGCCGGAATCCAGCACCGGCACGTTCTTGTACAGGCGCGAAATGAAATCGCGCGCCTTGGCGTCGTCGTTATTGTTCTTCTTCAGCGCATAGCCGTAAGCAGCCAGGTAGGCCCAGCGCGCGCCGCCGGAAGTTTTCGGGTTGGCCACCACGACCGACACGCCAGGCTTGACCAGGTCGTCCCAGTCCTTGATGCCCTTCGGATTGCCTTTGCGCACCAGCAGCACGATGGTCGATGTATACGGCGTGCTGTTATGCGGCAAGCGTTTTTGCCAGTCGGCCGGCAGCAGCTTGGCTTTTTCTGAAATCTCGTCGATATCGTAGGCCAGCGCCAGGGTCACCACATCGGCTTCCAGGCCGTCGATCACCGAGCGCCCCTGCTTGCCGGAACCGCCATGCGACGCCTTCAGGGTGAGGTTGTCGCCGGTCTTGTCTTTCCAGTACTTGGCAAAAGCCTTGTTGTACTCCTGGTACAGCTCGCGTGTCGGATCGTAAGAAACATTGAGCAGCGAAAAATCAGCCGCATGAACAATCTGCGCCCCCTGGGCTACCAAGGCGATGGCGATGACCGACCTGACTATTTTCTTGAACATGTTCTGCTTCCCTTGTTTGTAGATGTTTTTTGTTTTGAGGAATACAGATTAATGAGGCGGCCTGGAAAACAAAACGAATTCTTTCTTCTCTCCTTATGCAGAAAACAGATATGTATGGACTGGCCAGGCGAATAAGGGGGACGTTTATTCCCGCTGAATTAGCATATAGCCTTGCAAGCTGTAAGGAATCGCGTTGCCGCGCGGCGCGACGGCAGCCGCCTTGGCCGCCGCTCTCAGCGGGACTTGCGCGCAGTCCCGCCAGCTACGCCGAGATACGCGCTGGAGGCTACCAGCAGCAATGCGCAGCCCAGTCCGCCGAAGGCAATGCTCAGGCTGCTGGCGTGCGCCACAAAGCCGATCAGCGCGGGGCCGGCCAGGATGCCGGCGTAACCGATGGTAGTGATGGCGGCAATCGCCAGGCTGGCCGGCATCGCCGGCTGGCTGCCGGCCGCGGTAAACAGGATAGGCACGATATTGGATGCGCCCAGCCCGATCAAGATAAAACCGAGCAAGGCCATGCTGGCAGCCGGCGCAAACACCGCCACGAAAAAACCGGCGGCAGCGCACAGGCCGCCCAGCAGCAATACGCGCTTGCCGCCAAAACGCTTGACGATGCGGTCGCCGCTGAGGCGGCCGCTGGTCATGGCGATGGCAAAAGCGGCATAACCGAGTCCGCCCTGGCGGGGGTCCAGGCCGCGGCTGGCGGTCAGGAACAGCGCGCTCCAGTCGAGGATCGCGCCCTCCACCAGGAATACGATAAAACACAGCACGCCGATAAAGATCACCGCGCCATGCGGCAGCACGAACAAGCTCCCGCGCTCGCCCGGTTCCGGCTCGCGCAACAGGTGCGGACCGGCCGCCGCCAGCGCCAGCGCCACCACCAGCGCCGCCGCCAGGCTGGCCCAGGCCGGGCTCAAGCCGCTCCACAGCAGCAGCGCCATGCCGCCGGCGCCGAGGAATCCGCCCACGCTGAACAACCCGTGGAAACCGGACATGAGGGCGCCGCCGCTGGCTTTTTCCACCATGACGGCGTGTATGTTCATGGCCACATCGAGGGTGCCTATGGCTGCGCCGAAGATGAACAAGGTAAGCGCCAGCTGCGGCGCGCTGGCCGCCAGCGGCAGGCAAGGCAGCGCCAGGCAAGCCAGGCCGCCGGCCGCCAGGACCACGCGCCGGCAGCCGAGACGCGCCGCCAGCACGCCGGTCAGCGGCATGGCCAGCAAGGAGCCGACACCCAGGCACAGCAGCAGCAAACCAAGCTCGGCTTCTTCCAGCCCGAGCCGCGCTTTGACATACGGCACCAGCGGCGCCCAGGCCGCCATGGCCAGGCCAGCACTGAGAAAGGCCAGGCGGGTAGCGAGGCGCTGCTTGGGACCGATATGATTCATGGCTGGGCTTTCAGGTAGTCAGCGTCGGCATACAGCAGTTGCACGCCTTGCCGGGCAAACTCGCCGGCCTGGCTGCTGTCGGTGTCGGATTCGAGCACCAGGTGGGTAAGGTGGGCGGCAGGCAGCACCGCATAAGTCGCGGCAGTCCCAAATTTTTCGCTGGTGGCGGCCACCAGCACTGTTTTGCTGACGGCAGCCAGGCTGCGCTTGAATTCGGCTTCTTCGTAGTTAAAGCAGGTGACGCCGGCGGTGGCATCGACCCCGCAGCCGCCCAGGAAAAAAATGTCGGGCCGCATGCGCTCGGCGTCGCGCAGCGCGGCCGCGCCCAGGTTGGCGCCGCTGCGGCGGTCGACCCGGCCGCCGATCATGATCAGTTCAATCGCCGGCCGTTCTTGCAGCGCCAGCGCGACTGCAGCGGCATTGGTGACGACCGTCAGCGGCAACTCCGGCAATGCCGCGGCAATCTCCAGGTTGGTCGAACCGGCGTCGATGAACAGCACGTTGCCGGCCGTCACCAGCGACACTGCCGCCCGCGCCAGCTGTGCTTTGCGCTCCGGCGCCTGGGCCCGCCGTTCAGCCAGCGGCCCCGCCGCGGGAGGCAGCGGCAGCGCGCCGCCGTACACGCGGGTGCACAAACCGGCGGCGGCGAGGTCGCGCAGGTCGCGCCGGATGGTGTCTTCCGAGACGTTAAGCTGCTGCGCCAGATCCAGCGCCAGCACACGGCCGTCAGCCAGCAGGCGTTGCCGGATGAATGCGTGGCGCTCTTTGAGAAGTAGGTTGGTCGTGTTCATATCGCCCATATCGTGCACAAACAAGTGTAAATATACACAAACGTGCAAACATGGGCAACAGAAAACCGAAAAAGCCTTCTTTGCAGGATTTAGCCTTGGGACAGGACGGGATACAAGATCACCGCCCAGGTGGCGACCGCCAGCACGCAGGTCAGCAGCACCGCGGCGCTACCGAAATCCTTGGCGTTCTTGGAGAGTGGATTACGTTCCAGCGAGACCCGGTCCACCACCGCTTCAATCGCCGAATTGATCAGCTCGATGATGATGATCCAGACCAGCACCGCGATCAGCAGCAGTTTCTGCAGCGCCGTCACCGGCAGCAGCAAGGCGACGATGATGCCGGGAACCACGATCATCAGCTCCTGGCGGAATGCATGTTCGTTTTTCCAGGCCGACTTGAAGCCTTCCGCAGAATAGAAGAACGCTGAAAAAATCCTCTTGAATCCGCTGGTGCTCTTGAATTCGCTGATCGGCTGCTGTGGCGCGTCTTGCGACTGCGATGATTGCTTGTTTTCGCTCATGCTGTGCTGGATCTGATGGCAAGCCAGTGCGGTACTAGGCTCGCTGTGATGGAAACGCCGGTTTGCGTTAGCGAATTTTAACAGCCTTGCTGCGCTGCACGCTAAATGCTTTTTCGCCGGTTGCCGCCAGCGCGCCGGCTCGTGAATGCACTCTAATCGACGACAATAACGAAGCACAACTTTTCACATTATGATATAAACATTCCATTGCAATGCACCATTACTCCAATGAAAACAGCCACTGCCGACGACGCCGACAAGATTTCGATCCAGGTCATAGAGCGCATGATTTCACTGCTCGATACGCTGGCGCTCTACCCTGACCCGGTAAGCCTGAAAGAACTATCGGCCGTCACCGGCTTGCATCCGTCGACCGCGCACCGGATTCTCAACGACCTGGTGGTAAAGCGTTTTGTCGACCGCTCCGAGCCGGGCAGCTATCGCCTTGGCATGCGCCTGCTGGAACTCGGCAATGTCGTCAAGAGCCGTCTCAACGTGCGTGAAGCGGCGCTTGATTTCATGCGCGGCCTGCATCGCAAGACCAACCAGACCGTCAACCTGTCGGTGCGCCAGAGCGATGAAATCGTCTATATCGACCGCGCGTTTTCAGAACGCTCGGGCATGCAGGTGGTGCGCGCCATCGGCGGCCGGGCGCCGCTGCACCTGACGTCCACCGGCAAGCTGTTCCTGTCCATCGACGATCCGAAAATGGTGCGTGCCTACGCCACCCGCACCGGGCTGGCAGGACACAACAAGAATTCCATCACCGACCTCAGCAAGCTGGAACGCGAACTGAGCCTGGTGCGCGCGCTCGGTTATGCGCGCGACAACGAAGAACTGGAGCTGGGCGTGCGCTGCATGGCGGCCGGCATCCGCGACGATTCCGGCAAGATGGTGGCCGGCCTGTCGATCTCGGCTCCGGCCGATCGCCTGCAGGAGGAATGGGTGGAGGACCTGATCAGCACCGCGAACCAGATTTCCGCGGTGCTCGGATATACCTCGCAGCAATCGTAACCGCAACCAGGCAAGACATAAAAAAAACAGAGTTTATTCGCAATGAATAAACTCTGTTTTTTTATGCCGGATGATAATCCGGTCTGGTCTACGTCCCGGGTAAACCCTAGGTCTGGCCGTCGGCGATCTTTACACGCGTCAGGGCGGCAGGATGCGCATCGGCGAGCCACTTGCGGACCCGGTCGGCGTCTGCCTGGCGCGAATACTTGCCGCGCGAATCGAGGAACACCATCACGATCTGGCGGCCGTCGATCGTGGTCTGCATGACCATGCAGCGGCCTGCTTCGTTGATGTATCCGGTCTTTTGCAAACCGATCTGCCATTCAGGATTTTCGACCAGGTGGTTCGATGTCGAGTATTGCAGCGGCCGGCCGCCCGGCTCCACTACATATTTGGAATCGGTCGAATACTGGCGGATCACCGGATGCTGGTAGGCAGCCATGACCAGGCGCGACAGGTCGCGGGCGCTGGCGACATTCAGGTGCGACAGGCCGGTCGAATCGACATAGTGGGTTTCGGTCATGCCCAACGCTTTTGCCTTGGCGTTCATGGCGAGCACGAAAGCCGGCAAGCCGCCAGGATAGGAGCGGCCGAGCGCGGATGCGGCGCGGTTCTCGGAACTCATCAAGGCGATGTGCAGCATGTCGGCGCGTGTCAGCTGCGAACCGATGCGCAAGCGCGAGCCGCTGTGCTTTTCGCGATCGATGTCGTCATCGGTCACGGTCAGCACTTCGTTCATGTCCTGTTTCGATTCCACCACCACCATGCTGGTCATCAGCTTGGTCAGCGACGCGATCGGCAACGCAATCTGGGAATTTTTATCCAGCAGCACTTCCGAACTGTTCTGGTCCAGCACCAGCGCCACGCTCGATTTCAGTTCGAGCGGATCGCGCGTCAGGTTCAGTCCGGCTTGCTCGCCGGCAGACAGGACCGGCGGCAAAGCCGGCACTGCAGGCGCGAATGCGATGCGCTGGTAAGTGACTTTGCGACGGCCATGGACCATCACTACTTTCTTCACCAGCTTTTCATTCTTATTGAACGATGCCGTATCGCTCCGGCCACGTGCCGCGATCACGGCATGTTTTCTGGAACCGGATCTGGCTACCGCTTTTTTGCCGGCGGAAGCAGCTGTAGCCGCTGGTTTTTTAGCGGCTTTTTTTGCAGTGCTGTGTTTAGTTTCGGCTGAAGCAAGGGCAACGGGCGCGTTCGCGAGCACGAGGAAGAGTGACAAAAAAACAATTAACGCGGATTTGCCCATTTGCGGCTCCAATATGCGGCGATCTATAACTTTGTGGAAGTGTAGGCAAATATCTAAGAAATCGCAAGAGAATTAGAGGGTTAGCGCACTAAATTAAACGACTTTCGATGTCTGGACCAGAATTTGCGAGATAGATTTTACCGTAACTCCTGATCCAGACATTCTGACTATTTGTAACATTCAAGTTGCACGACGTCTATCGAAAACGAGTAGTCGGCCTGCAGCTCAAAATAAGCCGCCACTTCCGACGGCGCACTGTCCCACAACGACTTGATCGCCGCCACCCGTTCCGGCGGCGTACGCATCCGGGCCACCCAGGTATCGAACTGCAAGGGCAGCTTCCAGCTGTTGTCCGCCGCCGGACGCAAACCGGCTTCGGCCAGCAACCGGCGCCAGCCCGCCACGCTGCGATTGCGCACGTGCGAGGTGTCGCGCAGCAGTTCGATGGACTGGAAATAGGTGTCGCTCAACACGTCCTCCGGTGCAGCGGTATCGATCACGATGCATGTGCCGCCCGGTTTCAACACCCGCGCCATTTCAGCCAGCGCTTCCGGCAGCCTGGTCCAATGATGCGCGCTAAAGCGCGTACACACCAGCTCAAATGAAGCGTCGGCAAACGGCAGGCGGTCGGCGCTGCCTTGCTGTACGTGAAGATTTTTCAGGCCGCGCTCGGCGGCGGCTTGCTGCACGACGTCCAGCATTTCGGCAGCCAGGTCGTAGGCGATCACTACCCCGGTATGCGGCGCAATCGCGAACGCGGCATGCCCTGCTCCGCAGCCGACGTCGAGCGCCTTGCCTTGCGGGAATTTGCTGGCGTAGGTTGCCAGCTGCCGCAAGTCCGCGCCTTGGGCGTGGACGGTGCTGGTCAGGTAGGCGGCAGCGGTGCTGCCGAATTGTTCGGAAACTACTTTGTCGTGGTTGCGTACGGCGGTCATCGGTTTTCTCCTCGGGAATAGGCCATGTCGTTTCAGGCAGGATCCAGTCTAATTATTTTTTATCCTGTTACAAGACTAGTGCTTATACTAGTACTACGAATAACAGGATAAACATGGACCAGACCGGCAAACGCAAAGCACTGGGCGAATTCATCAAGACCCAGCGCACCCAGCTTCCGACCGCAGCGCTCAGGCTGGGCGGCAGCACGCGCCGCCGCACTCCTGGCTTGCGGCGCGAAGAAGTGGCCCAGCTGTGCGATATCAGCGTCACCTGGTACACCTGGATAGAACAAGGGCGCACCGTGTCGGTATCGGCGCCGGCGCTGGCGCGGATCGCCGAAGCTTTGCAGCTGTCGCGCGCCAAGCGTGCTTACCTGTTTGAACTGTCGGGCAAAAAAGATCCGCAGGCGCAGGACGCGCTGGCCCAGGAAATCCCGGCTGAAATACTGGCCGTCACCGGCGCCATCAAGACCCCCGCCTACCTGCTGGACCGCCACTGGAATGCGATCGCCTGGAACCGCGCCGCCAAGACGCTGTTCGTCGGCTGGCTGGATAAAAAAAGCGCCAGCAGGAACCTGCTCGAATACACCTACTGCGCCCCGGAAGCCGCGCAACTCATCAGCGACTGGGAACAACGAGCCAGCCGGCTGGCTGCCGAATTCCGGGCCGATTGCGGCATGTACCTGGATGAACCGGAGATTGTCCAGCTGGTGGCGCGCCTGAGCGCCGCCAGCAGCGCGTTCAAACGCGCCTGGAACCTGCATGACGTAGTGGAAAAGGAAGGCGGCGAACGCCGCTTCAGCCATCCGGCCCTGGGCCAGCTGTCGTACCGGCAAGTCAACCTGCGGGTGGCCAACCGGCCGGAACTCAAGCTGGTGATGCTGCTGCCGTTTTGAACCCGCTTATTTTTTCATGACAAAGACCACGCCCAGTATCGCCACCGCCATGCCGGCGATGCCCAGCAGGTTGAATACTTCGCCAAACATCAGCCAGGCCATCAGCGCGGTGGTCGGCGGCGTCAGGTAAAGCAGGCTGGTGACGCGGGTTGCCGCGCTTTTGCGTATCAGCGCGAACAGCAGGAAGATCGCGCCGATCGACAAGGCCAGGATCGACCACAGCAAAGCGCCGACGAAGCGCGGCGTCCATTGCACCGTATCCAGGCTTGGCCCCAGGTGTTCGTAGAAAACCGCGAACGGCAGCAGCACCGCGATCGAGGCGGCGAACTGGATGATGGTGCCGGTGCGCAAATCGAAATGCGGGCACTTGCGTTTCTGGTACAAGGTGCCGAGCGTGATCGAAACCAAAGCCAGCAGGCACAGCGAGATGCTTTGCCAGGACAGGCCGATCAGGCTGACCTTGGCGGCGACCACCAGCCCTACTCCGCAAATGCCGAGCAACAATCCCAGCCATTGGCGCGGCCGCACCGATTCGCCGATCAAGGGCGCGGCGAACGCAGTCAGGATCGGCTGCATGCCGACGATCAGCGCCGACACGCCGGCCGGCATGCCCAGCTTGATGGCGCACCAGACGCCGGCCAGGTAACCGCCCTGCAGCAAGATCCCGGCTATCGCGATATGCCGGACCTGGCCTGCCGGCCAAGGGGTGCGCATCAGCAGCACCAAAGGCAGCAGGACCAGCAGCACACCGGCGAAGCGCAGCAGCAGGAAGGTCAGCGGCGGCGCATACGGCAAGCCGAACTTGGCCACCACGAACCCTGTGCTCCAGAGCAGCACGAACAGCATGGGCATGGCCGCCAGCAGGCGATGGGCTGGCGGCGCGGTGGAAAGGCTGGCTGAATGCATGGATTATCCGGGTGAGGTAGGCGGCTGGACGGCGCCCTGCCGGCGCGCGAACTGTGCTGCGAGCGAGATAGTTTGCAGGTGGATCGCTACCGTGTCTTGTATATTCTTGCCATACCCGCCCGCCATCGCGATCGCTACCGGTATCGCATGGCGGCCGGCAGTCTCCAGCAGCATGGCGTCGCGCCGGGCGAGGCCGTCGAAACTCAGCTTCAGGCGCCCCAGCCGGTCGCCTTCATGCGGATCGGCGCCGGCCAGGAAAATGATCAGCTGGGGCGAGAAGCGTCCCAGCATGGTCGCCAGCGCCTCCTGCAGCGCGCTCAGGTAAGCCTGGTCGCCGGTGCCGTCCGCCAGCGCCACGTCGAGGTCGCTGTTTTCCTTATCGAACGGATAATTGCGGGCGCCGTGCAGCGACAGGGTGAAAATCGAATCGTCCTTGGCCAGGATCGACGCCGTGCCGTTGCCCTGGTGGACATCGAGGTCGACGATGGCGACCCGCTGCACCCGGCGCTCCGCCTGCATCAGCCGCGCCGCGATCGCCGCATCGTTGAAGACGCAGAAACCGGCGCCCTGGTCGGCGAACGCGTGATGGGTGCCGCCCGCCAGGTTGACCGCGATCCGCCCGGCATCGGTCAGCGCGGCGCGGCAAGCGGCGATGGTGGCGCCGGCGGAGCGCCGCGAGCGCTCCACCATCTGCGGCGTCCATGGAAAACCGATGGCTTTTTGCACACTTTCCGGCAAAGTGCCGGCGCTGACCGCATTTATATAGCGTGGGTGGTGCGCCAGGGCCAGCACGCCGTCGCCGGTGGTCGGCGCCTCATGGAAATCGATATCGCCGACGGCCGCCAGCGCGGCTTCATGGATAAGCCGGTATTTCTGCATGGGGAAACGATGTCCGGCTGGCAGGGGCAGCACGAAATGGTCGCTGTAGAAGGCTTTCAAGATAGACGGCGCGGATCCGGTAAAACGGTCAGTCTACCATTGGCCGGCTGCCGCCGCAAAGTGCTCGAAACAACAACAAATAATGCGCTAATAAATTGATTTCATAAGCTTTTTTCAAATCGATATAAACAATATATTGCAGCGCACAAAAAATCTCTTGACACAGGTTCAGAATAATTTAAAATGAAATTGTTGCGTCGCACAATGCTCATCGAGACTACTGGCAGGCGCAATCAACGGCTAGATCTTAGCCACCCTTGAATTGCCCTATCGCCCTTTTCGTTTTTATAGCACCGAATCTTAGGAGAAGCCATGTCTACCGTTGCAGAACAATTTTCAGCCGCCGCCAAAGCCAATTTTGAATCCAATTTGGCCCTGTTCACCGATTTCACGACCAAGGCGTTTGCCGGCGTGGAAAAGCTGATCGACCTCAACCTGAACGCCGCCAAGGCTTCGCTGGAAGATTCGAACGCTACTACCCAGAAACTGTTTTCGGCTAAAGATCCACAGGAATTTTTCTCGCTGAGCGCAGCGCTGGCCCAGCCGAACACTGAAAAAGCAATTGCTTACGGCCGTCATTTCGCCAGCATCGCTTCCAGCACGCAAGCTGAACTGGCCAAGTCGGCTGAAGCGCAAGTTGCAGAAACCAAGCGTAAAGTCATCGAATTCGTTGACCAGGCATCGAAGAACGTGCCTCCTGGCGCAGAAGGCGCAGTTGCTTTCGTCAAATCGGCCATCGGCAGCGCCAACGCCGGTTACGAACAGTTCGCCAAGAGCACCAAGCAAGCTGTTGAAGCGCTGGAAACCAACGTCAACAGCGCTGTCGACCAATTGTCGCAAGCTGCTACCAAGACTGCGTCCCGCGCCAAGAAGTAATTTGCAAAACTGGCGTGCCTGGCGCGCCAGCCTGAATCTCCTCGGTACCCGCGATAGCGGTATCGGTATTTACCCCGGCCAGCCGGGGTATTTTTTTGCCCGGCGCCTTTTATTTATCCGCTGCGGGCTTGGCCTGGGCCACCAGTTTCAACAGCCGCTGCAGCGCCGCTTCATCCATCAAGGCTGGCAGGTTGCAAATATGCAACAGCTGTTGTTCGATGTTTTTCGCCGAACCGCCCGCCTTCAGCGACGCTTGCAATACTTCCACCTGCAGCTGCAAACGCTCGCGCGACAACGCCGGCGGGCTATCGACGCCAGCCAGGATTTCCGCCAGCAGCAACTCTTGCTGCAATGCCGGGCGCTGGCTTTCCAGCGTGGCAGCGTAGCCATCGGCGTTTTGCAAGCCACGCTCGAAACGCGCCGCGACAACCTTTTCAAAGGCAGGCGCCAGCCGCGGCAGGGCTTGCCAGCGGTTGCGCCAGTCGGCTTCGAGCGGATTCTCGGCAGCCGCTATCGCCGTTTCAAGCTGCTGGCACAAGACCAGCTTGTCGCGCAGGGCATCGGCTTGCGCCAAAGCGGCCTGGCGCCGGCCCTGCTCGAGCCGCGCCTGCAGGGCGCCGAGCGCGGCCTGGAAACGTGCTTCAACCTGGGCCTGGAGCGCACGCGGCACCTGTCCGCCGCGCGACCATTCCTGCTGGGCCTGCTGCAGGATTTTCGGCAATTCTGCCGCCGGCTGGTTCACTGCGGCTTCCAGCGCCGCACATTGTTCTTCGCGCAAACGCAGGTTATCGCGCCGCTCGGCATCGGCGCTGGACGCCGCTTCCTTGCGCTGGGCAAAGATGGCGTCGCAAGCGCTGCGAAAACGCTGCCACAGTTCCTGCTCGTCCTGGCGCGGCAAAGGCAGCGCCTTGGCGTGCTCTTGCCAGCGCTGTTGCAATTCCTTCACACGCTCGGCGGTATCGCGCTGATTGGCAGGCAATTGCGCCGCTTCGGCAATCAGCTGTTCGCGCTTGGCGATTTCGCCGGCCTGCTGTTGCGCCAGCGGCGCCAGCAAGGTCTGGATGGCTGCGGCAAAACTGCTGTCGAGCGTCTTTTTTTCGCTACGGTTGATCGGCCCCAGGTTTTTCCAGGCTTGCTGTTTCTGCTGGCAAAACTGGGCGATGGCTTTCCAGTCCGCTGCCGCCCCGGCTGGCTGTTCTGCCGGCAAGACCGCCTGCGCATACTGCTGCACTTCGTCGATCAGGGCGCGCGCGCTGCCTTGGTTGGCTTGGCGCTGTTCGGCTTGCTGCTGGAAATGCGCCGCCACCGGCGCATAGGCGCTGGTGCACGCGCTGTCAAAACCTTCCCACAGGGTCTTGGGCGCCGGACCTGAGCTGACATCCAGGGATTTCCAGCGCGCCCGCAGGCTGCCGATTTTTTTTGCCAGTTCGGCCGGCGCCAGCGCTTGCTGTTGCAACTCTTGCGCGGCCTTGGTCAATTCTTCGCGCGAAACATTGCCGCCCCAGCGCGCCCAGCCTTGCAGCCGCGCCAGCTCGGCGCGCGCTTGCGCCAGGCGGCTGCTTTGCGCCGCGCTCGGCTTGTGCTGCTTGAAATCGACGGCCCGCAGCGTTTTGTCGAAATCCATCGCCGCTTGCAGCGCGCCGTCTTCCAGCGCTTTCTCAAGGCCGTCCAGGGTTGCGTCAATTTGCGGGCGCTCGCTTGCCTCTGCCGTTGCTGCCGGCGGGCGGGTCCTTTCCGGTTTGCTTGGCGTTGCCACCGTATATTGCTTCAGCAGTGCCTGGTACCGTTGTTCCAGGCTATCGTCAAACAATGCCGCCGGCAATCTGGACAAGGCTGACCAGCCCGCCTTCAGTGTCTCCGCATCCAGCGTTTCGGCGGTGCTTTCCCAGCTTGCCAGCAAATCGCTGCGCGCCTGCAAGGCGGATTGATGCTGCTGCAAATCCGACAGCAGCTTGCGCAACGCTTGGGCTTCCTGAGCAAACTCGGCCGCCAGGTGGCGCGGCACGGCCGGCGCCTCGGCATGGCTGGCGCAAGCCGCCATCTGCGCTTCCAGCGTGTCGAGTTCCTGCTGGTCCTGCGGCTCGGCGGCCATGGCTGTCTTGAGCTGCAGGTGCAATGCGCGCGCACTGGCCAGGACACCGATCGCACTGCGTTGCAAATCGGCCTGGGCTGCCAGGCGCTCGGCAAGCGCCGCGCGCACTTGCGAAAATTGCTGCTGCAATCCAGCCGGCGCATCCTTGGCGTCCCAGCCCCGGTCCAGCTCGGCCACCTGGTTCGGCATCAGCTGCTGCTCCTGCAGCAAGCGCTGCGCCTGCGCCACCGATGCGGCTGCCTTTTCGGCAACCTGCTGTTGCTGGCGTCCGCTGTCGAGCCGTCCTTGCATCAGCTTGGCGACGCGCCGGTCAGTGTTGCGGCATGCCTGCAAAACCTGCTCCAGGGCCGCGGGGGATTGCACCAGCTGCGCCGCGCACAAACGGGCATCGGCAAACGCGGATTGCAGAATGAACGCCACCGCGGCTGTTTCATCAGTCAAAGCCTGCGCTTGCTGCAACGCTTGCTGCCGGGCCTGGTCCGATACCTGCCTGGCCTCGGCGCGCAATGCGGCCTGTGGAGCAACGGCGGCTTGCGGCGCTTTGCGGTCGGTACGGTCTGCGCGCTTGAAAAGGAATCCGAACATATGATGTCAATCAGATAGCAGCGGATTGCCGCCGATCGCCGGCGGCAAACGCTTTGGTTAAGTGGGAAAATGAGTGGGGTAGGAATCCGATGGGGCCGGCGTCATGCCGGCCGGTAATCTGCCTTTAGCTGGTCCAGGCCTGCCAGCATTTTCTTGAACGCTGCCGCGCTTTGCACCGGTTCGCCCTTTACGCCGAGATCGATGTGGCGCCGGGTGCCGGCATCGCCTACGTGCGGCAGGCTGAACACCTTCACCAGCGGAAACTCCGCCTCGATGGCTTCCATCAATGGCGTCAGCGTCGATTCCATCGCCTCGAACACCAGCACCGACTGTTCCAGCTGCGGATCCTGGTGGAAGCGGTCTGCGTAATAGGTGTCCAGCACCCACTCGAACATGGGCCAGGCCATCACCGGGAAACCCGGCGCGAAATAATGGGCGCCCTCCCCTTGGTGCGGCACCGAAAAGCCGGGGATCTTGTTGAACGGATTGGGGATGATGGCGGCGCCTTGCGGAAACTCGCCCATCTTCAGCCGGTGCAGGTTGTCCGGCGTATCGTAATCCAGCGCCAGGCCGGCGTCGCGCGCGGTGTCGGCGATCCGTTCGCGGATTTTCTCGCGTGCCTCGGGATGCAGCACCAGCGGCACGCCCAGCGCCGCGGCGGCGCACTGGCGGGTGTGGTCGTCCGGCGTGGCGCCGATGCCGCCGGTGCAGAACACGATGTCTTCGCTGTCGAAAGTACGTTTCAGGGTGGCCGTGATACGGGCCGGATCGTCGCCTATGTATTCCGCCCAGTCCAGGCGCAAACCCCGCGCAGTGAGCATTTCCAGTATTTTTGGAAAGTGTTTATCGACTCGCCTGCCTGACAGGATTTCGTCGCCGATGATGATAAGTCCGATTGCCATGGGGATCGCCGTTCAGCTGAGGATGGATAGAGGTATTTGGCAGAAATATAATTAATGACGTCAAGGCATTCCACACCGATCTTAACTCCGAATCTTTACCGGCACATGAACCCTACAGCTGCGGCGTATCGGACAGCTGGTGAATCACCTGGCCCTCGCCGCGTTCAGCCATAATGATAGCAGCCTGGCCCGCCGCCCGATATTTGGCCAGCGCCGCCAGGCAATAATATTCAAACCAGAGGCCGGTGAACACGAACACCAGCACATACAGCCAGATGGAAGCGGCTGCCAGCAGGGGGAACACCACCAGCCACAAGGCGCCACCCAGCCACAAGACGGTCGGCGCCGCGCCCAGGGCGCCGGCGATCACCCCGATCAGCAGCAGCGGCCAGCGATGGATCCGCAGCAGCGCCCGCATTTCGTCCTTGTCGGCATGCGCCGCCAGCGCTTCGTAGGCAAACACCCGGTACGTCAGCCAGCCCCACAACACCAGCGGCACCAGGAAGGCGAACGGCGGGATCAGCCACAGCGGCAACGTCACCAGCCACAGCACGCAGAACAGCAGGAAGGCGGTAAAGGAAGTCCAGGCGCTGCCGAGCAGCGAGCCGCCGTGGCGCAGTTCGAGGTCGGGGAAATGGCGGCGGCCGATGTGGCGCGCGGTCGCCGGCAAGGCAAACGCGCCGACGAACAGCAAGGCGGTCAGGATCATCAGCGGCAGCAAAGCCCACAGCGCCAGCCACGGCACGATGACGGTCTTGAGCGCGCCCAGGCCGAGCCAGGCCGGCACATAATTGGCAATGCCCCAGCCGTCGTTGCCGGCAAAATAATTCTTTTGCAGCCAGTCGATCATCGGCTGCAAACCCCACCACAAGGCCAGCCCCCAGATCACGATCGACAATACGAACGGCAGGAAAGTCAGCATCAGCATGCGGTAATGCAGCTGCGACAACAGAGCCCGGCCGAAGGCTACCAGTACCGGGCGCATCAGCTGGACCGCCTTCTGGAAAATTCGACCATGCGCTTCAGGCCCAGCCATTGCTGCGCCCAGAAGCCGCTGCCGTAGTCGCGGACCGTCCTGCCGGCGCTCGGCAGCTGGTCGCGCACGCCGGTATGTTCAAAAGTCTTGCCGAAATGCGCGCTGCGGAAAAGCACATCCCAGAACGCAAACAGCACGCCGAAATTATGGCCGCCCAGTGTTCCCTTGCCCTTGCTCTCGTGGCCGACGCCGACCGCGTGGTGCCAGCGGTGGAAGCGCGGCGAAACGACGATGGCGTCGCCCAGGCGGCCGAAGTGGATCCGCACATTGGCGTGCTGCAGGCTTTGCAGCATGCGTGTGATCGACACCAGCAGCACGTATTGCGCCGGCTCGACGCCGATCGCCAGCGCCACCAGCGCCATCACGACGTCATGGATCAGGCCGTCGAGCAAGTGGTTGCGGTCGTCGCTCCACAGGTTCATGTTCTGCTGGCTGTGATGCAGGCTGTGCAAGCCCCACAGCCAGCCGAAACTGTGCTGTGCGCGGTGGTACCAGTATTCGCACAGGTCCAGCACCACCAGGTACATCAGGAAGGCGGCCAGCGGCCGGTCGGTCATGCCCGGCAGCAGGTCTTCCAGGTTGAACGGGTTGACCCCTTGCAGGTGCAGCAGCTCGGTGACTTTCGCCACCAGGGGATCGACCAGGAAAAACACGAATACCGAAAAGGCGCCGAGGCGGTACAGCACGGTGTACAGGAAATCGATCCAGCGCGCGCGCCGGTCGCTGAAGCTGTGCACCGGAATCCATGCTTCCAGCGGCCGCAGGATAAGGAACAGGAGGACCAGTTCGCAGACGCCGATCAGGAACCATTCGGTGCCGTCGAAAGCATCTTCCAGGTATTCGCTGAAACCGGCATGGAACATGAGCGGCTGCACCACCGACTGGAACAGCCATGCCTGGACGCTGGCGAACCAGTCCACCAATGTATTTATCATGAGGCCTTATGCGCCTTTCCCGCTTTGATTTCCGCGACCGGGCCTTTCAGGCTGCCTTGGTAGGCCGGATGGTCGCGCAACGTCGCAAAACAAAATCCTTTTTTCTCCAGGCCGCTGATCAAGGGCTCCAGCACCGCCGGCGCCCAAGGATCTTTACGCGACCAGATTCCCAGGTGCGCCATGACGATATCACCGTCCTTGAGATTTTTCAGCGTGCGCTCCAGCAGCAGCTGGTTCGGCCATTTGTCGCTAGGCAGTTCGTCGCCGGAAAAACCGGCCGCGGCCCAGGCCACATGCTTGTAGCCGCAGGCCTCGCCAGCCGCCAGCGTATGCGGCGTCAGATGGCCGCCGGGCGTGCGCCAGAAATGGTCGATGTGCTTGCCGGTCAGCGTCTGGAAACGCTGGTCGACGCGGTTCAGCTCATCGCAATATTGCTGCGGGGTCCAGGCTTGCAGCTTGCCGGCGTTGGCGCCGAACTGCGGTTTCACTTCGATCTTGCCGTCCGCCAGGTCTCGCTTGGCGTACACATGGTCGAATGTATGGCTGCCGAAAGCGTGGCCGTCAGCCACCAGCGATTTCCAGAACGGCGCCCAGCTCGGGTCCAGGGTGTAATCGCCGTTCACGGTTTTCTCGTTGGCCATGAAAAACGTGGCCTTGATGCGGTGCCGTCTCAGGGTCTGTGCAATGTATTCGGCTTGCGACTGGCTGCCGGTGTCGAAACTCAGGTAGATCGTGCCGCTGCATGCCTTGGCCGGCTGCGGCTGCGCCAGCGCCAGCGTGGCCGGCGCCAGGGCCGCCAGCGCCAGTGCTGCCGTCAGCCAGCTACGCCTGGTTGCGGGGAACATGCGCATCACAATTCAGAAGCACGGTTATTGAAATAGATGCCGTGCGGCGAACGCCCCACAGGAATCGTCTTGATCACTTTTCGCGTGTCCAGGTCGATTACCGACACCCTCTTCAGCCAGCGCTGGGTGACCCACATGGTCTTGCCGTCGGCGGTGATCTCCATGCAGTCCGGACCGCCCGGGACAGCGATGCTGCCGGTGCTTTCCAGCGTATTCAAGTCGAGCACGTTGATGCTGCCGGCCACCCGGTTCGAGACGAATACATGGCGGTTGTCGCCTTGCGGACGGAAATTGTGGGCACCGTCGCCGGTCTTGATCTTCTTGACGATCTTCTGGGTGCGCCAGTCAACCACGGCCACGTAGTCGCTGCCCATCACGCCTACCAGCAGGTATTTGTTGTCCGGCGTCATGTAGACCCCGGCCGGCTGCTTGCCGATCGGCATGGTCCATTTCACCTTCTGCGTCGCCAGGTCGACCGCTGCCAGCTCGTCGCTGCCCTGCAGGGTGATGAACGCCAGCGCACTGTCGGCGGTAAACGCCATGTGGCTAGGCATGGAGGGCAGCGGCAAGCGCTTGGCCAGCTTCAGGTCCTTGCCGTCGTAACCGTAGATATCGATGCGGTCGAGGCGCAGGCCGTTGGCGATGAACCATTTCTGGTTGGGTGAAAAACCGATCTGGTAAGGATCGACAATATCTTTGACCTGGCTCTGCAGCTGCCCGCTTTTCGGGTCCAGGAACAGCAGGGAATTGCCGGTGGCGGCAGCCACGATCAGCGACTTGTTGTCCGGCGTAGGCATCAGGTGGTGCGGCTCTTTGCCGACCGGGAACGTATTGATTTCCTTGTAAGTCGCCTGGTCCAGCAGGGTGATGGTGGCGTCGCGCGAATTGAGCACGACCACGGCGTTGCCGATGGCCGCCGCCGGCGCGGCGGCGAAAGTGGAAAATGCAGTCAGCAGGCCGCAGGCGGCCAGTACGGAACAACGGACAGAACGGCGAACAAAAACTGGCATGACAACGAACATGGGGGAAACCCAGAGAAGCGAAAACAACTATTTTACCGCGCATGAATCGCGGCCACGGATTTAAATGGCTTTTGCCCGCCAGCCGAAGCAACGCACTAGATTGCCGCGCGGCCCGGGCTGGCGGCCGGATTTTCGTTTACACTGCATTACCCTGCCCGGCGGCTGGCTTTGGCACGCAGCCTGGCACTATTAACTACTTTAAAAGGACACCCATGTCGACCACCACTACCGTTTCCGGCCTGCAATATGAAGATGTCACCGTTGGCGATGGCGCTGAAGCAAAAGCCGGCAACCACGTGACCGTGCATTACACCGGCTGGCTGCAAAATCCCGACGGCAGCGCCGGCAAGAAATTCGACTCCAGCAAGGACCGCGGCGATCCGTTCGAATTCCCGCTGGGCGCCGGCCATGTCATCAAAGGCTGGGACGAAGGCGTGCAAGGCATGAAAATCGGCGGCACACGCACACTGATCATTCCGGCAGCGCTGGGTTATGGCGCACGCGGCGCCGGCGGCGTGATTCCACCGAACGCCACCCTGATTTTTGAAGTTGAACTGCTGGGCGTATAAGTCCTACGGCGCCTTGATGATCCATTTCAGCCTGCCTGGCCTGAATCCGCTGCGGCTGGCAACGGTGCTGCTGCTCGCCGTGCCGCTGCTTGACGCCTGCACGGTGGTCAGCGTGACCACCAGCGTGGTCGGCGCCGGCGTCAGTGTCGGCAGCGCTGCGGTCGGCGTTGCTTCTACCGTAGTTGAAGGCACTGTCAAAGCAGGTTCCGCAGTAGTCGGCGCGGTCACCCCCGACTGAGCCGATTTTTCCCTCTTCCTTGATACGAGATCCCCATGACCCTCCAAGCCCAATTCGAACAAGCCCAGGCCGACTCAAAAACATTGAGCGAACGTCCTGACAACATGACCATGCTGAAGATGTATGCCCTGTTTAAACAAGGCAGCAGCGGCGATGTCACCGGCGAACGCCCTGGCATGACCGATTTTGTCGGCCGCGCCAAATGGGATGCATGGAATGAGCTGAAAGGCACTGGCCAGGACGATGCAAAACAACAATACATCGACCTGGTCGAAGACTTGAAAGACTAAAACCGGATCCGGGCCGGCCTAACTCAGCGTGACCCGGCCCAGCACTTCCGGGTTAAGCAGGTTCGGCGGCCACTTGCGCTCCGCCGTCGGCAGCAAGGCCGCCAGCAGGTTAGCCGCGGCACAGTCGGCCATCGCGCGCCGCGTAGGCTCGGAGGCGCTGGCGATATGCGGCGTCAGCACCACATTCGACAATTCCAGGAAACCAGGATGCAGCGCCGGTTCGTTCTCGAATACATCGAGTCCGGCAGCGGCGATTTTCTTGTCGCGCAATGCCGCGATCAGGGCCAGGTCGTCGACGATGCCGCCGCGCGCCAGGTTGACCAGGGTCGCGCCCGGTTTCATCAAGGCCAGTTCGGCCGCGCCGATGGTATGGTGCGACTCCTTTGAATACGGCAGTACCAGGATCACATGGTCGGCCGCCGCCAGCAATTCTTCCTTGCCGGCATAGCGCGCGTTGTTGGCGCGTACTTCCAGCGCCGGCGCCAGGCGTGAACGGTTGTGATACAGCACTTGCATGTCGAAGCCCAGCGAGCGCCGCGCAATCGCCTGTCCAATGCGTCCCATGCCGATAATGCCGAGCGTGGCGCCATGTACGTCCGCCCCCAGGAAACTGTCGTAGCGCCACTGCTTCCAGTGTCCCGCACGCAGCCAGTGCTCGGATTCCGTCACCCGGCGCGCAGTCGCCATCAGCAAGGCCCAGCCGAAATCGGCGGTGGTTTCGTTCAGCACGTCCGGCGTGTTGGCCACCATCACGCCAGCCTTGATGGCCGCCGCGACATCGATATTGTTATAGCCGACCGCCTGGTTGCACACCGCCTTCAGGCGTGGGCAGGCTTGCAGCAATTCGGCCGAGATGCGTTCGCTGGCGGTGGCGATCACGCCATCCTTGTCGCTCAGTTTTTGCGCCAGCTCGGCCGCGCTGAAGATGCGGTCTTCCTGGTTGCTTTCAACTTCGAAGTGTTGCTGCAGGCCGGCGATCACTTCGGGAAACACGGCGCGCGCCATCAATATCTTTGGTTTCATGGTTCTGCCACTAACGGGGAAAAATCAACGGAAAAAAATAAACGTCATTATCACGAACAAGGGCAACAATACCACGCAGGCCCAACCCATGTAGCCGAAGA
>NZ_JBANDC010000028.1:0-35350 GCF_038896935.1 Collimonas rhizosphaerae | reverse complement strand
CCGGCCAATTGGGGATCGCTGACGTCGAAATCGGTATCGACCACGCCGACCGCGACGCCGGCGCCGGTCATGCCTTGCGCGTGGGCGGCCTTGGCGTTGCTGGGGTCGAGTACGTCCAGCATGGCCGGCGTTATCGCATTACCGCTGTTGTCGACAGGAGGCGGCAAGGTTGAAACCGGGGGAACAGCCGGAGCCGGCGGAGTGCTTGGAACCGGGGGAGTAACGGGATTCGGATTACCGCTGCCGCCTCCGCCACCTCCGCAACCCGTAATAGCTACCGAGATTGCAATAAAAACAATGAACAAGGATACCCGACGAGACAATGCTTTGCCCATGACGCCTCCCCCATATGTGCTTCAACTTCAATCCGATCAGCGATCGGCATATCGGCCTGCTGCATTCACATATTCAGTTGCGTATCCTCAGCCTCAATCTATTTTTATTTCTGCACGGCAATTTATTATGCGCTTGTCTGATGCAACATCAATCCATTTTTATTTATCCCAAGAAACTGTTTCTTTATAGATACATTTTTATTATGGCAATGAAATGCAATGGAGACGACATCAGGCAAAAAGAACAGAGGGAATTTTGTCCGTCGGCACGGGCTAGCGGCAGTTCCGGCGCCAAGACTTAGGTAGATTTCCGATACATCAACATTTTGCCGTGACGGCTACGGCTTTTGTTATTATTACTCTCTGGTAATTTTACTGAAACCCATGGGTATAAACACCGCCGGAGGCGGGCGCCCGTGCTTACAAACTACAGGGGATAGAAATGACGTTTACGGAATCGATCAAAGTCTGTTTTGCCAAATACGCCGACTTCAACGGCAGGGCTGCGCGCTCCGAATATTGGTGGTTCGCGCTTTTTATCGTCCTGGCCTCGTTCGCAACCGACGCAGTCAGCCACAAACTCAGCCTGCTCTTTTCCGTCGCCACGCTGCTGCCGTCGATTGCAGCTGCAGCACGGCGCTTGCATGATACGAACCGCAGCGGCTGGTGGCAACTGATCGCGATCATCCCCGTCATCGGCTGGATCATCATTATCTATTTCCTGGCCCAGGAACCAAAGGAACCCAACAATTTCGGCGCGACTGCAGTCGTCTCGAATCTTCCGGAAACCTGAAACCGATACCGGCAACTACCTCGCCCGGCTCTCGAGGTAGTGCGTTAACCGCGGGAATTCCTTAGGGATTCCCGGCTCAAGCTCCCACAGGAAACCATGAAATCCGCTCTCCTCGTCATCGATGTCCAGCAAGCCCTGTTTGATGAAACACCCCGCCCGTTCGAAGCCGACGCGGTCGTGGAGCGCATCAACACCTTGACCGCCAAGGCCCGCGCTGCCGGCGTTCCGGTAATCTTCATCCAGCATGAAGCCAGCGATCTCGAATACAGCTCCGCAGGCTGGCAACTCCAGCCTGGACTGCAGGTAAAGGACCGTGATGTAAAAGTGCGCAAGACGACGCCTGACTCCTTTCTCCGCACCGAACTCGAAGCACTGCTTGCTTCATGGCATACCGAACATCTCGTGATCTGCGGCTACGCTTCGCAATTCTGCATCGACACCACCACCCGCCGCGCTGCCGCCCTGGGCTATCCCGTGACGCTGGTGTCAGATGCCCACACCACCCACGACCAGCCGCATGCGACCGGACAGCAGATTCGCGCGCATGAAAACGCGACGCTGCCCAACCTCGACAGCTTCGGGCCGGAAATCAAGGCGGTAGCCACTTCCGAATTGCGTTTCGCAAGCTGACCGATCTAACAACATTGCTCTCCGGTTCCACCCGTAGCTGCAAGCGGATAAGCGCGCATGGGAGGATGGCCTTGGCCATTAGAACCTGTTAGAATGCGGCCCTGTCCCGTATCGCAGGCAATTGCTGTCGATACATGTTTTGCCCGTTTCTTCGAAACGGCAGAATTGCCCGAGTGGTGAAATCGGTAGACACAAGAGACTTAAAATCTCTCGCCGGAAACGGTGTGCCGGTTCGATTCCGGCCTCGGGCACCATTACAATTTAAGTAAATATATTTTCACGCTATATTTTCTTACAAATCAATGAGTTAAATAAAATGTGCAAGTAGTCCATATCGTTCAAAACGATATTAAATTACACTCTCACTACACATTTTTTACACCTCAATTTACACCTCCATGGCAAGTATCCAGAAGATCGGCGCTAGTTGGCGCGTTCAGATCGCTATTCGCGGCATCCGCGAGAATAAGTCTTTCCCGACAAAACGTGAGGCCGATGCATGGGCCGCGCGCCGAGAAACCGAGATTCGGACTGTCAACAATACACCCCTCGGAACACGTCACACGCTTCTGGACGCGCTACGCAAATACGCTGACGAAGTTTCACCAACCAAGCGCGGCGAACGATGGGAAATGCTTCGGCTGAACGCCTTTGAACAGCATGCGCTGCCTCTGAAAAAACCGATCAACAAGATCGTGCCGGAAGACTTGGCTGCCTGGCGTGACAGTCGGGCTAAGGTCGTACAGCCAGGCACCATCCTGCGGGAAATCAGCCTGTTATCGGCCGTGTTGGAATCAGCTCGGCGCGAATGGCGCTGGATCGATCAGAACCCACTGCGGGATGTACGCAAACCTAAAGAGCCGAAGCACCGTAAGACACTCATCAGCCGACCTCAACTCAAGCGCATGCTGCGCCAGATGGGATATGTCAAAAACAAAGTACGCACGATCACTCAGGCCGTGGCGTGTTGTCTCCTGCTGGCGCTGCGCTCAGGGATGCGCGCTGGTGAATTGTGCGAGTTGACTTGGGATCGGGTGCACGACGGCTATTGTAAGTTGGTGAAAACGAAAAATGACACTGAACGCGATGTGCCACTGACGCCCAAGGCGCGGGCATTAATCGAACAGATGCGGGGATTTGATACAGAACTCGTCTTCGGGTTAAAGGCGCAGACGCTCGACGCCCTATTCCGGCGCGCGCGCGAACGCGCTGGGTTATCAGGATTTACCTTCCATGACTCACGCCATACTGCTGCCACGTGGATCGCCGGCCGGATGCAATCAAATGGCATCGCGGCACAGCAAGCGGTGTTTGATTTATGCAAGATGTTTGGTTGGACCAAGATCGATCAAGCACTCGTTTACTACAATGCGAGTGCTGCCGATATCGCCAAAAGAATCACCTGACCGACAGAGCGCGATCAATCTCAGAAATTGGAATTAGCCCAAGAGAGTTTAATGCAAGCCGACCATCACGCACCATTTTTCCGATGGTTTGAGGTGACAGGCTTAGCATGTCTGCAGCTTGTACTTGATTGACGTGCGCCGGTCTGGGATGTAACTCAGCGTATAACTGCGCGCCTCTTCTGGCGCACTCAATCAGCAATTCTTCACTTATCACATTTTCTCCGTTGTGCTTGATGATAAATTTCGTTAGATGCCAGTTCAATATCCGCAATCGCAGCTGACATTAGAATGCCTGGCAGAATATCGTCCACCTCGATAATGGCAAATGGCTGGGCATTGCAGATATTCCGCTGGATCCCGATCACGTTGCCAACTTGCGGCCCTTGATCATTTTCAAATGTGACACGATCACCGACCACAACCGTTTTTCTTTCCACCGCCTCAATCACGCGACACCCCACAATAGACGCCGACGATAAGTACCAGGACGGCGAGAGCGCCCACAATCCAGCTATCTAACGTGCTGCATCGCACCGAAAATTTCGAGAACAACGACTTTGCGCATACCGATATGCCATAGGCAGAAAAAATCATCATCGTGTACAAGCAGGTTAAAAATAGAACTTTCATCTCGGAAATTTTCCTTTGGTTAGTTAGTTGGTTTATCGTTTTGGAATACCCAGCACATCATTGATTTGCTACCCAGGACGTTGTCTCGGGCGCGGATCTGGCTGTTGACCACGCGCACATCGAGAAACTTGCGTCGGCGACTGGTGCGCAATACTTTCTTGAGGTCGCCAATCACCGGGATCTGCTGACGGCGCTCGGCGGCGATCTGCACAAAGTGGTTCAGGTTGACCGCGATCAACTGCGGGTCGCGGGAATGGTTCAAGCGGTGCATGTCGTTGCTGTCCAGGTAGTCGAACGCCTCCCAGAATTCCTGCACCAGGGTGTGGTCGTCGTTAATCACCTGCTGGCGTTCGCCGGCCATGGTGATGATCTGTTCGCGCATGGCTTTCTGCTGCTCCGGCGTCAGCTTGATGACCAGGCCCAGGGCGTCCGTCAGCGCCAGCATCTGCGCATGAATTTCCACCAGGCGCGGCATCTTGATTTCCGGCCGCATGCGCAATTCCTTCAAATAGACCGCCGTGCGCTCGGCCACCGTTTCCATGATCTTCTTCTCGCGCTTGGCCGCGGCCAGGACGAAACCCGATACTTTCTCGGCCGGCATGAACTTCAGGGCGTCGGCCGCCTCGCCGGATTCCGGCGTTTGCGTCGTCAGGTCGAAATACAGGTGGACGATCCGCGACAGGATCGCCTCGGAGGCATTGACCGGGTTATTCTGCGAGATCACGATGGCGCCACGGAACGGAGGCTCGTAGGTTTCATTGCCGCCAGTATTCATGCCCCGTGCGCGGGTTGAGCGGCCGTTATAGGCGGTTTTCAGCTCATCCCAATCAAACGACTTCACATGGCTCTTGTCGCCGTCCATACGCTCCCGGTCGGACTCAATCAGCACCACCGGCAAGCCGGATACCTGGGAGAAATTACGGGCGCGGGCGGCCAGGCTGGATTTACTTGGATCGAAGCCCTCATAGCCGGCGCGGCCGAACAGCTTCCACAGGAACTCAATCAGCGTAGACTTACCAGCGCCGGCCTTACCGACCACCTCCAGGAACGGATAGGAGCTTTGGGCAGCGCGGATCTGCTCGGCAAACAGAGAGCCGAACCAGAATGTCAGGGCCACCATGCCCTTGGCGCCGAAGGCTTTCCACAGCAGATTGACCCATTCGGTCGTATAGCCGTCCGGATCGCGGTTGATCTGGAGCGACACTGACCGATTCAGGGATTTGACGGCAATGCGCCCCAGGTCGTAAAAATCTTCCTTATTGACGTCATACAGCGTTCCGTCCTTGATAGCGACATTGTCCAGGACGTAGCAGCCGTATTCCTTGCTGTAGCCAATATAGTCGATGGTTTCGACCCGCTTGATATGGAACAGGTCGCGCTCCATGATCCGGTCCAGCATGGCGCTGCTGCCGCTGAACATCGCACCAGGTGCGATCCCGAGCAGGCGCTTCTTGAATTCGGCCGAACTGGAGATCTGCGAGCTGGTGAATGTGTTCTTGATCGAGGCGCCGTCATGCGGGAAATCGACCCGGAAGTAATACCAGGCTTCGTCCGTCATCTCGTTTTTTTGGTAATACAGCGCCACCGGGTTGCAGTTGGCAATCGGGCGTATCGTATGCGCCGCATACAGCGCCTTCTCGCGCTTGCCGGCCTCGGACAGGATACTAGTGGACCCTTCGCTATCAAGCTGCTCCATTTCCTTGTTATAGGCCATCAGATCGAGCGTAAACCAGTACAGGCGGTTACGGAACTCGAAATCGAATTCGGTCTTGCCTTCCTTGCCGTACATCAGCAGCGCTTTGTCGCTGGCGCTGCCGGCGACAAGGATGGCGCCGTGGTAGCGGTAGTTCTCGATATCGGCTTCGGTCAGCTTGTCGCGCTGGTGCAGATCGTTCCAGTCCAGTTTGAGCCTGCCGTTCTGCGGGATCTGCGCGGCGCTGCACTCCCAGCCGGCCGCCTTGGCCCGTTCAATATGCTTGGTCGTATAACTGCGGCCGGCGCTGTCGCCGTCCAGCGCCCACACCAGACGACAATCCTGATTACCCCGGGCGTCGCGCAGATCCTGCAGCGACTGCAGCGGGTAGTTATTGCAGCTCATGATCGACACGGCGGCTATGCCATGGTGTTCCAGGGCGATGGCGTCAAAAATGCCTTCCACGATCCAGATCTCATCGACCGCCTGCAGGCTATGCGAGGGATGCGACCAGAATTTTCCATGGTAGGCCGAGCCGAAGCTGAACCGCGCCTTCTTCTTGCCAAAGCGCTGCGGCTTGTCGATCAGGCGCTCCCAATAGCCGTCCGCGACCGCAAAGCGGACCGTGGCGCTACCGATATTGAGATCCTTGTCGAAATAGCTTTCCTGCCGATATAGGCCCTGCACACGAGATAAGGTAAAGCCGCGGCCGTGCTGCATGTAGGCGTCGGCCGCCGCTTGCGGGTTGGTCGCCTCAGGCGTCTGGTAACGCTTGCTCCAGTCGTCGAACAGGTCAGGATACAGCTCCTTGACATGGCCCTCGTAGCCGCAATTGTTCAGGCGGCCGCAACGCACTACCCACGGGTTATCGGCGTTGGTATACAGTTCCTTCTTTTGGCACCCTGGACAGGTGCCGGCGCGCAGATAGCCCTTTTTTTCGTGCTTGAAGTTGAATTCGGACAAGCGGTTGAGAATGTCGGCGTGTAAAGATGGATTCATCGTGTTATTCGTAATCCGCCGCGGCGCGGCGTTTGAGGTCTATCGGTTGCTGCTTGCTTTCGGGGGTGACGGCAAAGGTGCATAAATATTGCCGCTGAAATTCTTGTGCGCTCATGCTGGGCCGCCCTTCCTCGACCGGATCCCGCCACAGATGCGCCGGAATCCGGTCGCGCCAGCAGTGCGCGATGACGGACAGCGTGGACAACATTAGCGGCGAGACTTCATGCAGCGGGATGGTGATACGCAAAGCGTGGTGGACGCGCTGCAATTGCTCAAAGCTGACATTGGGCGCCGTCATCACCACTCCCCCGCCATGCCACCCAGCGCGTGGAGGCATTCGGCGCACACCATGTCGGAGAATGACGGGCAGTTGGCGCGTAGCCAGTCGTCCGCCAGCTTGGCCATCAGCTCTCGCCGGACGATGAATTTGATAACGAATGGCATGGTTCAGTCCTTTACCCAGGAGAGCGCCACGGCCAGCGATGGCGCGAACATGACGAAGCCGCAGAGCAAGCCCGAGCGGAATGCCTCACCGGCATTCTTGAGCGCGATACGACGCCGCAGCTTTTGCATGCGGGTCATGCGCCGGCATGACAAGCGGGGGAACGGATGAATCATCTGTTTGGCGACATAGGGTTGCATGGGTTTTCCTTATTTCAGAATGAGCGAATCCGGCATGCCTGCAAACAGGCATGACAAAAGACAACGTGGGAGAAACTGCTTAGGCCGTGGTTACGGCGGAGCTAGGATGCGATGGTGGTTCATTGGCGGGCCTCAGGCTGGCGTCAGATTCAAGGTCAGCTGATTGATGGCAGACCAGTTAATGTGCTGCGAAAGCGGCACTTTGATTTCAGGCTTGACGATGGAAGAAACGGACAGCGTCCGGGCAATCTCCAGCCTGGCGACAAAGGAATAACCGCAATACGGGTTTTGGCATTGATAGGTAATCTCTTTCATCAGCGACGACAGCACACGGCTTTTAACGGCGCGTGGCGAGGTGGAACAAAAGGGACAGCACATTCCAATATTTCTCATTTCGACAATCTCTTTACCTGACACTTCAATCGGCCCCTGACGCCGGCTTACAACAACTACAAACTACCGTGATGCGATTAGATGCGGCGGGAACACTCGCCCTGGCCCTGTCGGGCGCACTCGCAATGCATGCCGACCTCGCCTAAAGTGGAGACAGCATCTAGATATTTGCAAGTGACCATGACGAAACCGACAGCGGCCACCAGCAGATCGATCTTGTCGATAACAATGCCCTGCCCGCCATTGAGGAAACGACTTACCTGAGAATCATCCCAGCCGACCTTATGCTGCACGTCCTGCCGACCGGGGCCGGTCAGCGCACTGCGCAAGGCTTGTTCAATTTGCATTGGACGCTTCATCATTGCTCCGCAATAAGAACTGTGTGCTGATGGGAAGAAACAAACGTAGACTGCAATTGATCCATGGCGATGTCCTTGCTGATTAGGATTTTGTTTTGGAGAGATTGCGCTTGTGCTGCTTCACGCCAAGCATGATCATGCGACGGAGAAATGCAGCACGGGATTCTGCGCCTTCATAGGCATATTGCTCCACGGTAGTCTGTTCTTCCGTTGTCAAACGGACAGCAATGGCTTCAGCGAGGAGGTATTTGGGAGCGCGTCGTATTACGCCTGGTTTTTTCATAATGGTATGATTTGTAGTTGTTACGGATGGCGTAACTTTAGTGCACATATTTGCACCTGTCAATGAAAATAAATGAAACTATGTACACCATTGGGGAAACTTTAAAAAGTGAGCGATTGCGTCTAGGAATGAATCAAGATGATTTCGCAGCTGCCGGTGGCGTGAAAAAACGTACTCAAATCTCGTATGAGCAAGATGAGCGATGTCCTGACGGACTCTATTTTCGGGCGCTGGCTGCTATTGGCGTTGATGTGCAATACATCCTGACCGGGCAACGTTCATCAATCGCCTTGACCACCGAAGAAAATGAATTATTGACTGGCTATCGTCAACTGGATATTCGCGGCAAAGCTAACATGCTCGGCATGCTCGATGTCGTCGGCACTGCTCCGCCAGAAAAGCCAAAGAAGAGTTCGACGCAAGAGGCCTACGGCATAAAATATGCCGCCCCGGTCAAACAAGTGATTGAAGGTAGTCAAACTGTACACGGTGACTTAAATTTCCAGGCCAACGATAAAAAAAAGAAGAAGAAACCTCTGGAGGAATAAGGCGCAAATGGTGGACCAGAAAAGAAACGGCGCTCCCGGTAGCAGTTGGACAAATAATCATGGGTAATTTTTATAATGGCGTCGACAACAAAGCCAGGCAGGTATCGTTGACACAAAAAAATGGAACGTCGTCATACTATTGGCGGCCGGCCATCAACAGCCCAGAATATGTCCGAAACAGCCGAGCCTCCGACCGCGCACAACAGCGTCGACATATCGGCATGGCGGCACTATTCGTTGTGTTGAGCGTCGGCGGCTTCGCATTGGTTGATGATCGCGCCAACGCTGCGGCAGAACCCGAACCGACGATGATGGAAAGATATTGCCGCTGGGATGCCGGCACGTATTCTGCCGGAGCTAAAATCAAAATCGAAGATGGCAGTTATCAGGAATGCTTTATAGATGACCACGGTACGGCGGCCTATTGGGGCGAAGCCTCCCGCCCCCGCTCACGTTCGGCGCCGCTGATGTGACACCAGGTCACGTATCGGCGCTACTGACCATCGCTGTTTTCCTTGATGATGTCGCGCCGCTCTTGAATTTTTTCCCATTCAAGTTTAGCGGCGCGCGTGGCAGTCTGCCTACTCGTATAAACGTGTTTCAACGCCTTGACGCTGGATTTTGATCCGGCCAGTGCTTCCCCCTGTTTTTTTGTGACCTTGTTGCGCCATGGTGCTGTGACACCCGTAACCCCCGGATCCGGGTCGACCTCGTCTTCACGTTCGACTTCGGCTTCCTCGGTGCGTGTTTCGCATTCGATCTCTGAAGTAAATCCGGCATCGCTGATATTGTGCGTGACCTTCGCCGCCAACCAGTCCTGGCTATCAATCTCAGTTTTAAAGCCCGCCACATTCACGGGCAACTGCGGCATCAACGCCGGATCGCCCACCGCTAGCGACAATTCAAACGTCGCCAAGCCGCGCTGGATACGCTGCCATTCCGCGACGGCCGCGGTGCGCGCATCGTCCTCACTGGCGTAGGTTGTGCGCAACCGCTTGCTGTTACCGGGCGCACCGGCGACGACACTGCGGCGCATGCCGTGCCTGTCGTCGTGCCAGAATGCGCGCACGCCGCTGTAGCTATCGCGCTCGGCACTATGGTAACGGTGCCGGTCGCCCAGTTGGCGGGTGATCTGGATCCTCGGTAAATCACGGCCGGAAGCGGTCTTACTACGGCCTGCCGGCATGAACAGCAAGGTGTCGTTCTTCACCGTTGCGGCAGCATCGTATTTCTTGCCCAACCGGCGCAGGAAAGCCGCGTCGCTCTCCCTGGTCTGGTCCAAATGTCTGACGGGCACGTTGCGCAGCGCCTCGGCAATGCCGGCTTCCAATTCCTGCTGAAACGCGATCACCTCGATCACCGCGCCCAGCGTGGTGTCATGGAAACTGCGCTCCTGAGGCTGCCGAAAGGTGTCGATCAGGCTGGCCGTGCGCGCCCGCAGCGTCAACACATCCGGCGCGCCGCTGTGTTCGACTTCATCGACAGTGAACACGCCCTTATCGACCAGGCCGGCGTCGGCCCAGCCGATCTGCACATTGATCCTGGCGCCCTTGGGCGGCAAAGCTAACTGGCCGTCAGCATCCGACAAGGTCAGGCGCAATTCATCGGCATTGTCGCCGCGGCACTCGGTCAAATTCAGATTGACCAGGCGCGGCGCAAATTTGGCGGTCAAATCCCGGCCGTCCAGGGTGATCTTAAACGCGGGAATCGGGTATTCCATCAGAATGCGCCTCGCACGTCGCCGGCAAAGTTGCTCACACTATTGCTGATGCCCTCCAGGCTCAGCATGTTCTTGATGCTGCCCAGGTCGCCCAGCGTGTTCAACAAGCCCAGCACGGATTCGTCGGTACGCTCCAGGGTGATCGTAAAATCGATCTTGCCGGCGTCGCCGTCCTGGCCCAGGACAGTACGCCCCTCGGTCATGCCGGTAATGACGAACGAACCGTAAATGCGCCCTGTGCCGGCAATCAGGATCCAGGACTTGCCTGTGTCGCCCATCAGGCGCAAGGCATCCAGCGAATAGACGCTGCCGGTCAGCTCCGGCGCGATCCAGCCGGACAGCGTGATCGTGTCGTCACCCTTCCCCGTGAACTGGCGCGCATTGCGGGCGCCGACCCGAGATGTGCTCGGGTGCTTCCAGTCGGTTTTACGCTGCAGCTCCTGATAAGCCAGGGTCGGCAAGCTAAACACAAACATGCCCAGGACCATCATCATGATCAGGTTTTCCTCTCAATTATCGTAGTCGGCCAGGCTGGAGCGGAGCCGCGCCGCCTTCTGTCTGTCGCGTTGTTCCAGCGCCTGTGCAACAGCGCGGGCAATCGCCTGCTCATCCATGCCAGGCATTGCCTGGACCGTGATCGTGATTGTGTCGCCCTGGATCACCATGCCGGCGCCAGGTGTGCGCGGCGCCAGCGGCGGCCGCGTGTCGAAAGCCAGCGCCGGCAAGGCGGCTGCACCGATGGCGATACCGGCGCCGAGCTGGGTCAGCCGCTTGGCAAGGCCGCCGACCTGGTCAAGGGGACTGTCCTGGCTGCGCTGCAGGCCAACCGCCAGGCCCTGCATCGTGAAGTCCCCGAGCTCGGCGAATACCCGGCTCGGGCTATGGATGCCAAGCTTTTCCTTGAACCAGCCGACGACACTGTCGCTGGCGCCGGCAATCGCCGTGCGGACCGTCCCCAGGGCGCCAGTGATCCCGTTTGCCAGGCCCTGCATGATGTTCAACCCAAAATCGCTAAACTTCGCCGGCAAATCGATGCCGAACCAGCGCAGCACGCCGGCAAACGCCTGGTAGAACAAGCCCAGAGGCGACCAGTTTAGAATCAGCGCTGTGACGCCGCCAATGCCGCCGGCGAAGGCCTGCTGCACATCGGCCCACAAACCGCCCGCAAACGCCTTGATGCTGGCCCAGGAGCTACTAAATGCATTGCCGACGGTATTCCACAGGTCCGTAAAAAAGCCTTTGATCGGCGTCCAATACTGGTAGATCAGGTAAGCGGCCAGGGCAATGGCGGTAATCACCAGCCCTATCGGATTCAACAGGAAAGCCCGACCGACAAACAGCAGGGCGCGGCCCAGCCATAGGAAGGCGGAAGCAGCGCCGCGCAGGATCGGCGTCAGCACGCCGCCGGCAATGCCCATCTTGGCGAACAGCACATGCAGCATGGCATAGGGGCCGATCAAGGCGGCCAGGCCGAGCATCAGCGGCCCCAACACCACCAGGATGGCCGCCAGGCTACCAAAACCCACAATCATGACCTTGGACAGGATGGGGTTGCGTTCCATGAACCCATTCAGGCTATCCAGGGCGCCGGTCACGGACTCGATGGCGCGGGAATACAGCGGTAGAATCTTCTCACCCATAGTCAGCTTTAAATCGGCCAGCTTCGCCAAGGTTTCCATTTCCTTGCCGGCAGCCTGTTCCCGCGCTAGCGGCTCCAGCTGGTCCACATCGTAGGCGCCCTCGTTCAACTTCCGATTCTTATGGATCTGGGCGCGCTGCAGGTACATGTTCGCCATCAGGTCGCCGGCCTTGCGGTTGGTGTACAGGCTGCCAATGGTGTCGAGCACCTGCGATTTCTTGGTAATGCCGTGTTTTGCCAGCTGCGGCAACAGTACCTGCTCCATCCACTCGAATTGGCTCTTTTTGAACAGATCCGCGCCCAGGAGCGCGCCGGGGTCCAGCTGGGCGCTCTGTCCGACCTTGTCGTGTTTTACTTTGGTGTGATCGCCGATCAGGCCCAGCTTGTCCAGGTTCATCGCGGCGCGCTTGCTGGTGCGGCCCTGGTACAGATTGTTATAGCTCGACATCAGACCGTTACCGACGCCGAAGCCGCCCAGCTCCTGTACCAGCGGTTCCAGTTCGTAGTAAAAGGACTTTTCGTCCATGCCCTTGGCGGCAATGCCGCCGGTTTTAATGAGGTTCAGCCACTCAGTCGGACCGACCCGGCCTCCGGTCGCAGAAATGACCTTCTGTACCATATTGGCCTGCTCGTTGAATTTCGCCGCGCTGGCGGTGCCGCCGCGTACCTCGATCACCTTCAACATGTCCATGAACTTGCGTTCGTTCTCGCCGCCGGCTTCCTCGCCGTAAAACGCCTTATTGGCAAACTTCATCTTCGCCAGCATCGGCGCGACCATCTGCGCATGCGGCAGATCGCCGAACACGGACATGCTGTCGCGCACCAGCTCCAGGTTCTCGGCGTGGCTGGTGCCGTAGGTCTTCATGCCGCGGGCATAGCGCTCAGCGTCGGCACTGACTTTGGGTCCCAGACCCAGCGCGGTAATACGCGCCTTCTCGGTCTGATAATGCTTTGCATCCTTCAACCCGCTGACCAGGGGCGCGCCAACCGCGCCGCCAGCGACAGTCGCACCGACACCGGCGGCAGCGACATTGCCGGCGGTGGAACGCAGCTTGTCCGCGTGCTGACGGGCCGCGCCGACCTTCTGCTGATGACCGGCAATCGCGGATAAGCGCTTTTGCTGTTCGGCCAGCTGGGCATTGGTGGCAGCGATGTCGCCGCGCAGGCTGCGCTCATGTCTGGATAATTTGTCGGTGCCGACGCCGGCGCCGGACAGGCGGTCCCGCAACACCTGCAATTGTTCACCCTGCTGCTGGCCGGCGCGTTTGAGCGCGCCGGCCGACTTCACGGCAGCGTTAAACTCACGGGTCATGGTCCGCGTCGGCTGAGCCGTTTGCTGCATCTTCTGCGCCAGGCCGGCGACGTGCTGCTGCACCTCGCGCAACTTTCTGGAACTGCTATCCAGGCCGGCATGCAGCTCGCGGAAGCGCCCCACATCCTTCTGCAGGGCATTTAACTCCTTCAGCCGGTCGCTATTGGCCTTGATGGCTTTGCCCAGGACGGACGACTCGCCGGTGATCTTCTTGAGCGGCGCGGTCAGTTTATCTAACGCCGCGAACACCACCTGTAACCGCAGTTGCTTGTCATTCATTGAATGCTTCCTAATCTTCCGCGCCGCTGCGCACCCTGGCGCGTTCACGCCAGGCCATCAAGTCCGATATCTCCAGTTCATCCATGGCCTGCGGCGGCCAGTGAAACACCGTCGCAATATCGGCCATGGGATCTTCTACGAATTCGGGTAGACCACCGGACGATCTGCTTTCTTCAGCAAAAAAACGGCCACCTCGGAACCCAGGGCCATCAGGTCGGCCAGATCCAGCTTTGCCACATCGTGCGGCGCCAAGGTCGGCAAGGTAATGCGCGGCAGGACGCGCTGCAGGGAAAGCACATCCAGATTGCTCAGATCCACCAACGAGACGCCGCGCAGCTCGCCCGCCGTGGGCTTGCGGATCTGCACGCTGGTGATCAGGGTGTCGCCACGGGTCAGCGGTTCTTCCAGGGTAATGGTCTTATAGACGCCGGAAGCGGCGCTGTCGGCGGCGATAGTTTCTTGCGTATTCATGGCAGCGTTTTTCATAAGAATTTAAAGTAAAGGTTTTACAAGTAAAAAAGAGAAAGGGGTTGGTGTTGCTGTTAGGGGTTACAGGCCAATAGCGCGCCGGATATCGGCGTTGCGGTCCTTGCCGTCAATCTTCTCGATGGCATTGATAAAATCGAATTCAAAGATAGGCCGGTTATCGATGGTCAGCTTGTAATAGCTGCAGGCGGTCGTGTATTTCTGGTTCGTGTCCTCCGCCGACTTGGCGTTGCCCATGTCGATCTCCTTGTGACGACCGCGCACGACGATCTCGACGGCCGACATGGCGCCGTCGTCGTCATTCTCATAAGCGCCGGCAAAGCGCAACTGCGTCGCATTGTGGCTGCGGGCGCCATACTGCAGCAGAGCTTCCAGGATGAGGCCGCCGGCAGTCCATTCCAGGGTGATGGCCTCGTTGCCCAGATCGACCGATACCGGGCCGCTCATGCCCCCGGCGCGGTACTCCTCCATCTTGCGGGAGAGTTTCGGTAACGTGATTTCCGTCACCTGGCCACGATAGGAATTACCACTATCGAACAAAATAAAATCTTTCAGTTTTTTAGGCATGCCCATGGTGTGGTCTGCTTTCTTGATAGGTGAAATGGTTAAGAGGCGGCAACAGCGGCGGCGAAGTCGGCCAGGTAGCGGTCGGTGATGCGCTGTTGGAACAGCAGGTTCTCCAGGGGAGGCACTGGCGTGTAGTCGTAATCGATGGCCAGCTTGCCGTCCTTCAGGTTCTCTTTGCTGTTGTATTCAGGATCGAACCAGGCGCTGCCGCCCAGCAGATAGCCGCCCCGGATCAGGTCGCGGAATTTGGCATTGATGCTCTCGATCAGGTCTTTCACTAAGGCCGGATGCATCGGCACATCAACATAGGCCATATGCGCTTCGGCGATGGTGTCGGCCACGACCTGGGCGGTGCGGGTGTAGTTTTCAAAGTAAAAATAGCCGCCGGCTTCGCAGGTACGCGAACCCCAAAAGCGAAAGCCGTTGCTGTTGATCAGAGTCGTGACTTCCTTGCTGTTCAGGTAACCGGCATCGGTGGCGGGATCCTGCAGATCCCAAAAAACGTCACTGGAAATACCGGTCGGGCCGTTGACCACCATATTGGAGAGCGTTTTATGCCAACCGATCTCTTCATCGATCTTGGCGCGCAGGCCCAGGGCGTAGGCGGTCGCCGCCATGCTGGCGTCGGCATTGGTCGCGGTATCCCAGTTCACGAAATCCGGCCAGATCACCATCAGTTCGCGCTGCCCGAAATCCTTGCGGTAGGTAGTCGCTTCTTCCTTGGTCAGACAACCATGCGCCGACACATACGCGAAGGCACGCAACTGCTGGCCGACGCTGGCGAGCGCATTGGCGACCGGCTTGGTGTCCAGGCCAGGCGCGCCCAGGATCCGCGGCTTCACGCCGAGCCGGGCCTGGGCCGCCAGCAGCGCCTTGATCCCGGTATATTTGCCGGCAGCCGAGGTGGTGCCGATGACATTGGACGTGGTTTCTGCTTCGTCCTTGCCTTCGGCTACGCGGACCACCACCGTAAACGGTTTAGTCTGGGCGCCGATGGCTTCCAGGACGCGACGCAACGTTCCCTTGACGCCGGCCTTGCCCTGGGCGGCGACGACATTGGTCAGCAGGACCGGCGTGTCGAGCGGGAAGACAGCCGGGTCGGCATCCTCGGCAGTGGCGATCAGGCCGATGACGGCAGTGCTGACGGTACGGATCGGGCGGGTGCCCTCGTTCTTTTCGATGACGCGCACGCCATGGTGGTAATCAGTAGGCATAGGGCTCCTGTAAATAGGGTGAGTAAATTAAAGAATTGGGGTATCAGGTGCGGCCGGCCAGGCGATGGCGTCGGGGAAACCGTCTTGCTCGATCACCCGCACCAGTGCGAGCTGATAGGCGGACCAGCGACGGAAATCATCAATTTCCGCATTGGACAGCAAGCCAGCTGCATAGGCATCCGCCTTGCCTGCGTTTTTTACGCGAGCCAATGTCATGCGGCCCTCAAACTCAGCCATCGCCGCCGCCCGTTGCCTATGGTTGACCACAGCGGGATCGATCTGCCAGCTATTCCCTTGCCAGGTGTGGTCATCCGAGGGACGCGGCGTCTCCGTTAAGCCGTGATCGGCAGGCGTCTGACCGGCGACCAGGATCTCGGCCGCCTCGCCGGTGTCCTGGCGGTACAGGATGCGACCACGATAGTCAGGCAGCAGAGTCCAGGCGCCGTCGACGTAAAACGGCCAGGTCAACGCGGTGCGCTCCGGCATCGTCTCGGCGGTGCTGAATGCCGGCATCAACCAGCGGTCGGGATTGCGTGGATCGGCATCGGCCAGACGGCTGCTGTGATATTGGCCGTTGTGATTGTCGTATTGATGAATCAGCATGTTTTTTGTTCCTTAAACTAAATAAGCGCGGATCATTGCCAGCATGGCGAGGTTACGCGGGCGAGCTTCGTTGCCGCCGTCGAGGTTGACCGTGATGGCATGGGTGTGATTGCCGGCGCCACCGATACCGATGTTGTGCGCGTGATTGCCGGCGCCTTCGGTGTCGAACGCATGGGAATGGCCGCCGGCGACGCTGGTAGCCATTGCGCCGCCGCTTTGCTGCACGCTATTGCCGCCGGAGGCACCCTGACCGTTACCTGGGGAACTGGCGACGGAGTGCGCGTGATCGCCCGCCCAGGTTGTACCACCATGATGGCCGTGCCAGCCCTGGGCATCGGTCCAGCCGCTGTGGATGTGATCGCCGACTGCCGCTGCGCTGGCAGTGTGACCATGGGTTCGGTTCTGACTATCTTGCCAAGTGCCGATACCGCGTGCGGCATCGACGCCGCGCCCATCGTCCCAGCAACGCAGCATTTCCCCGCGCAATTCAGGAATGCGGAAAGTGCTTGCACCGTCGCCGGTGGAGAAACACCCCCAGTTGCCATTCGCCCAAGTTGCCTCCGCAATGAGCGTGCCGCTTGCCTGGGCATAGGCCCAGAGGTCGGGATAATCGGCACGATTGACCAGCGCGCCGTTGAGTTTCAGGAAACCTGCGCGAGCGCTGGTGCGCGCCTCAAACACGATTTGTCCGATTACCGCCTGGGCAATAGCCTTTTGTACAAAGGCCGTATTGGCAATCTTGAGCGAGTTGTCGCCATTGGCCGGCGTCGGAGCGGTTGGCGTGCCGGTGAAAGCAGCGCTATCGAGTGGCGCGAACCGGGTCAGGCGCTGCGCCAGCTTCTTCGGCGTGATCGCGTGCTGGTCGTCCGTGCCGGCGTCCGCCTCCGCTTGAGTAGCGATGGACACCAAGCCGGTACGCGCCTCGGTGGCGATGCGTGCCGACAAGGTCGCCGGTGTGACGGCGCGTACAGCATCGGCCCCGGCTTGTGTTTCTCCAACCGTTGCCAGCTCGATCACGCCTTGGCGTTCCGTACTCGCCGGCGGGTTCGTAAAATTGGCATCGCCGAAGGTCAGCGAGGTCGCGGATATCGTCGTAAATACGGTATCGGCGGCCAGCAGCAGCATCGATTGCGTGGACTTTTGCAAGATAGGATCTGGCTGGCTGTAGACGCCCAGCAGCACGCCGTTGCTGAGCCAATAGCCGATGCCGCGCACCGTGTACGTGTCGCTGCCATCGTCGCGGATGGTGACGTGCATGGTATCGGGGGCCACCACCTCGCCGGAAATGGTGCGAATGCGCTTGATCTCACCAGGCAAGGTGGTCATGTCGGCATCGGCGGTAAAGACCGCTGCAGTAATGCCGATCTCGGCAATGGTGAGCGGCGCCGTGCCATTGTGTTCCGCATTGACCAGGGCGGCGCGGCCTGCCTTGGTGGTGATGATTTGGAGTCCGGGCATAGGTTATTAAATGGCTTCTGTCAGGTTCAAACGGGCATAGGTCACGGGGCGCACGGCGGTAACTACAGCAATGGCCGCTTGCGTATGCAGGCCCTGGGTAAACGTAAAGTGGCTACGGATAGACTTGGTGCGGTTGACCTCGGCGATCACATCATCCACAAATTCAGCCGTTGCGGACTGGCCGCCGGCGCCAGAGAGCGTCAGCACCAGCTCGAACGTGTACGGCTCGCCCATAGGTGTCATTTGCCACCACTCGCGCAGCAGGATGGCGCCGCCGAAAGTCGCCACTACGTCCTTGACCGCCTTGGCGGTGCCCTTCTGGCGATGGATCTTCATGGCATTGCGCACGCGAGCGCGCCGTACCTCTTCCGACCAGTAGGATTTCCAGCTGTCGACCGACCAATGCCAGGCCAGCCAGGGCAGCAGAGAGAGTTCGATGGTGTCCGGGTTGTGCAAGGTACGCAGCGGAACCGGCACAGCGGAGATCCGCGCCGTGGCCGCTTCCAGCGCCCGCTCCAGTGGCGTGGAATTGGGCGGCAATAGCGATTTCATCTTCTTGCTCATGCGTTACCCCAAATACCGGCATAGTCGATCTGCAGGTTGTCGCAGTAGTACGCCACCAGTTTCGATATCTCGGGATCTTCGGTCGGGGTCAGCAAGATGACGCGCTCGACGCCGGCAACATGCACTGCCGCGTCAATGCCGGAATGGGTAGGCACGCGGCCCAGCTGGTGCGCATCCTTGGCGTATTTCTGCATGCGCTTGTTTGCCTCTCCCAGAACCACGGTCGGATCCGGCCCCGTGAAACTGTAGAGCTTGGCGTGTACCTGGTAGCGGATGATCTGGGCGGCGCGGACCTGGACGTAATCGGTCAAGGGCCGTACGCCATCATCCAGCATGCGTGCGGCAACAATGTCCAGCAGCTCCTGCGATGGCGTACCATCCCCCTCATGCGACAGAACAGTGATCACCACATGCCCAGGCGAAGGGCTGGTGGCGGTGGCGTTGCGCACGCGGCCGTCGCTGCTTAAGGCATGGAAAACATAAGCGCCTTCCGGGCCGGCGACCGACATACCTTGCGGCGCCAACTGGATGCGCCGTCGGTAATCGTCGTCCTCTTCCATGACGGCAGCGATTCCCTTGTCGGGATCCGCCGGCCAGATCTGCAGGCGCGGCACGTCCATATTGGCGCCGATGTGATCCAGATCCGATTTCGTCGCGTACGCCAGCATGAGCGCACGGGCGGCTTCGTTGATGCGCTGGCGCAATTTCAATTCACGATAGGCATTCAGTTGCACCACCTTGATGGCGGGATCCGATTCCGTCAGTTCGTCCAGGTCAACGCCTTGCGCTTCCAGGTCGACCAGGTGTGCGGCCAGGATGGTCTCGTAGTCCAGCGGCTCGACGACATTCGGCGCCGGTAGTTGCGACAGGTCGATAGCTGCGCTCACAGGCTTGCCTCCGCCCCGACCGGCACTGCCAGTTGCACGCCCTGTTCATTGGTAGTTCCGTCCAGGATCAGCGTGGCTTGCCCATCCTGGCCGCGCTCCAGCTGTACCCCGGTCAAGGCAATACGATGCTCCCAGCGCAACACTGCGTAGGCCGTCGCAGCGTAGATGCGCAGGACTGTCGCGCCATTCAATGGCTGGTCGATCAGCTCCGGGACTTCGGAGCCGTATTCACGGCGCATGACGCGGCTGCCGATGGGCGTAGTGAGAATGTCGGCCAGGGACTGCTGGATGTGGGCCAGGCGGGACATGCTGCGGCCGGTACGGGCGCTCATCATTTCGGTGCCCCAGAGTCGTCATCACCTTTCTTCACGCCGCCGTGCGGGTGTTTTACCAGGCTGATGCCAGCGGCAATCATGTCCATCGTGGCCTGAATCACGCCTTGCACTATGGCCGCAGGACCGCCGCCGTCGCCAGCCTGGACGTTCATGCCGGCGTTCAACGCGGACATGCCGTTGACGGTCAGGTTCTGGTTGACGATCAGATTCTTTTGCACCAGCAGATTACCGGTGCATTCCGTGTCTTCAGCGTTGGAGGTGACTTTGCCAGGAGCGACAGTGACGCCCGTGCCGTCCGGCAGCGTCGCGCCCAAAGTGTGTGCCTGGTAGTCGTATTGGACGACCGCACCATCCGGGTAATGCGTGGTGTGAAGGGCGTGATTGTCGGACGGCGCTGGGAAGGCGTTGGAATAGATCGCCGGCACGATGACGCCCGCGGTCAGATCTCCGCCAGGTGACAACAGCACCACCTGTTCACCGACCGAAGGCGCCCACCAGCTGCGGGCGTCGCCTGCGCGCAATGCCGCCCAGCGCAACCAGGTCGTCGTCAGCTTGGGACTCAGGAGCACACGGGCGCGACCGTTAGCGACTTCGGCAATCGTGCCGAAGCGGATCATGTTGTGCAGCAGGCGGGTGAGTTCGAGCAGTTCGGCGTTCATGCTCTGCATGTTGCCGGGTTGCCGGTCGACGCGCATCAAACAGAGGGTTGATAAGCAGCTTATCAACCTCGCCGACATTTCGCATGCTACATGTGCATGAGAAAGTTCAGTTCAGACGCAGACACGTGGGGAGTGTCAGAGCCGCATTACGCTGATTTATCGTTCCGCCACAATGGTCTTAATGGCACTGTAATTCATCAAAGCCTGAAACGATATGCGGCCAAATGCACCATTGAAACGATATCCCGATAAACGATCAGCTTCATCAACGGCATCAAATTGACGTACCAATTCGGACAGATTTTCGACTCCAAGAATTTTACAAATTGCGGTCTCGAAACGAGGCTTGGCAACCCGGGAAAAAAGAGGAAATGATGCACCATGTCTTTGCATATAAACCAATGTTCGAGGAAACCATATCTCACCCCAAGCATCTGTTTTAACAATCGCCTTTCGCAAACACAGCAAGAAATCTGTTTGCATCAAATTGGCGAACGGAATCGCGCGAATATCAGCACGCTCCTTAAATAGATCAGCAGAGATACTTGTACGATTAGATCCAAGGCGCTGCTTTCGATGTACATCTATGCTATATAAGCTGTGGTCGAAAAATGTATACGACAGCCCTTCTGTCGACCTTTGAATCATATTCTGGAAATGATAATTTTCGCTTAAAAATCGAGCAGACGTATCGTAGAAATCGTTCTTAATCAAAATTGTATGCACGTACAAAAACAACTCCCAAGCAAGGAATCGATAGTTGTCAAAGGTAGCCTCTGTATAAGATCCAACCGATTCATCCGGCCCTGTTAAGGCTGCAAGTTGTTCAAAAAAATCGAAGATACGATCAAAGCTCGGATCATCATCATTACCGTGCACACATTTAAGCTCAATGAATTCAATAAATTGATCACGAAGTGGTTTCATCTTTGCGATTGAATCCACGATTGTTTCGTCAAACGTATCAGACGTGTCAGTTACATTGAAATCTGCGAGAGCTACGATGAGTGCATCAAGATATATTTTTTCTGCAGCCTTTACGTAGGGTTTAGCTTGAGAAATCCCGTCTTTCCAGTCCTGAAATTTCCCATTTGTCAGTAGCGGTTTATAGTCGTTTTCCAAAATGTAGGCAGGCGGACTTCCCAATTTTGGACGCTTGAATGCAGGCTTGTCATAGATAAGGCGCACTAGCTTTTCGAATTCGTTCTGAAAATTATCAGGACTAGATAGATCGACGTAAATTCGACTCGCAAGAAATGCCGGTAGGCATGGCCCATCTTCATCATGCTCAGCAATAACTGGGATGAATTTGGTCTGATCGGTCTTCCCATAAAGTTCAGGAGTCATTATTACTGACTCTGTTCCGACCCCACCTTTACGCAAATTAGCTTTTTTCTTGTAACCCTTGTCGCAGACAACCAAAACCTTTTCGATTTCGGTAGATCCCACCATCTGCTCCATAAAAACAAATTTGTCTTGTCCTGGCTTTAGATCGAATTTATCAAAAACGCAGTGAATCCCGCATTCGGCCAATTTTTCGACAAGCGACACAATCCATTCATCATGAGCGGCATCAGTCCAACTATAGGATATGAATACCTTTTTGTTGTTTGGTTCTACGCTCATGTTCATGACAATCCCATCATTCGCTTTGGAAAAATGATTCTAACGCCAAAGAAGTGGGAGTGAGGCGCCCGGTTCAAAATTCTCCAAAACTTCCCAAATGACGCAACAGAGAATCTCGAATCAGCGCTTGATCAGAAGCGCTAAAACCAAGCAAAGGCCGGGCCGGATAGCGATATTCCGGCCCTTTTTTTGCGACCTTGTCCGTCAATCCCTCCTGGTGCACGCGGGTGATCCGTGCCACGCGACCAAAGAACCCGACCGATAGCTGATTTTCGTCCTGGGTGGTTTTGAGGTATTTGGTCGTACGAACCTTGTTGAACATTGCCGCCTTTTGCCGTTTGATTCTGCCCTTCTTGCCGCGCAGATCCTTACGCTGCTTCCTGGCCGCATAGATCGCGCCGTCCGGCGCCTGCTGGCTGGCAATGCGTTGCGCCTGGCTACGCCGCAGCTCCTGGGCGATCTTGCGCGTGACCACCCGGCGCTGACCAGGCTGCAGCTTTGCCAGCAGAGCGCCGGCCCAGCTTTCTAGGGCGTGCAGGTCGTCGCTCATGTGGGAGTAGCCGGCGTCCGCCACTCGGCCAGCAACAGGCCGTCCGTATAGGCTTGCCAGAATTCATCGCTATATACCGGCGTGGGTCGCGGTTCGGCCAGGTGTCGCACGTCCAGCCGGCCGGCGCTGACTTCCTTGACCACAACGCGCTCCGTCAGCGCCAGCTTGATCGACAGATCAATGGTTTCGTGATTGTTGAAATCGACATTGAAACCGATGCCACTCTTGCGCAATTCCGCATTGTCCAGGAGATCGCGCTGGTGGATCTGAATCCAGGCCAGCAACGCCACCATGACGGCATCGGCTTCGCCGCTGTAATCGGTAATGATGATATCGAGCTTATACCGATACTCAAACGACAGGGAAGCCGTGCCGGTGGCCACCGTATTACCCTCATCGGCAAATATCAGCAGTTTGTCGGGATTGCGCGTCAGATCGGCAATCGCCGCCTTCAAATGCGCTCTAAGGCTTTTTGGCTTGTACATCGGCTTCCTGCTGACAAAAGTAGACCATATCTACCTCGGCGGCACAGACCGCCCACGCCGCCTCTGCCCGCTCCAGGGTCAGGTTCAATGCGCCGTTAGTCCTGGGGGCTGCTGCCGGCAGCTGGCAGCGCGTCACCGCTGGGCAGGCGTTCAGCGTAAGCTGCGGCGCCGGTGGCGGCGGGACGCTCCCGCAGCCGGGCAATAGCGTCAGGCAAAGGAGCATCAGCCCAGCTACGGATAGTCGCGTTTTCATGCTGAAGGTTGTCAATCAGGTTCTCCCGTTCGGTAAGGGTGGCGGCGATGCTGTTACGCTCGCCCTGCAGCTTGGCCGTAGCTTTTTTGTCCCGGTCTGCCGCGGCCTTCAGCGTCTTGATCGTGCCGTCCCGGTCGCGGGTCGCCTGCTCGGCGTCCTTGATCCGGCCTTGCGCCTCTTTCAGACCGTTGTACTGGACATAGATCACCAGGCCCAGTGCGCCGACGAACAAGGCCGATATCAGGCTTTTAACGATTACTTCCATAGGCCGATCCTTGTGCCGCGGCTGTCGATCGTTAGTACCTGGCGGCGCGGGGTTTTATTTTCAGCAGCAATGCCCAAGTGGACCCACACCGCGCCGCCGACCCGCTCAATAATCAGCTGATCGAATTGCAGAGTGGATGTATTCAACCTTTCGCAGATATCCATCGGAGTGCCGAAGGCCGGCGCTATAAAATCGCAGGCTAAACCATCCAGGTGCGCGCTGTTGCCAGCACCACCGACCGCCCGGTTCAGGGCCGGACAGCGATAGCCGCTGGAAATCACCATGGCCGCGCCGCCCAATTGTAGGCGCACCAGTTCGTTAAATTTGGCCAAACGCCGCAGGTTAGCGACAATGGCCGGCGCCGGGATGTTCACGATGCCCAGGATCCGGGCGGTGTCGCTGCGCGTGAATTCTTCCAATGTGAAATGCTCGGTAAGTGGTGTCATTGGATCCCCCTGACGATGTTGGCGACGTTACCCTGGGCGCGGTAGACCAAGAGGCACAAAGTAAAGGCAATGCCGGCCTGCCCGAAGGAGGGGTGACCAATGCCCAGCAGGATCTCCAGGGCGCAGGTGCCAGTAAAGACAATCAGCAGCCAGGCGACCAGCGATATATGGATCCGGTAGTTCGCCAGGCCGCGTCGATAGCACAGCAGCCGGATGCAGGTGCTGGCATAGGAAAGCAGCGCCAGCATGGTAAGCAATTTAGTCATTGCGGCCTCCCTTGCGGATCCACGCCGGCAGCTCGATAGTCTGGATCAGTTCGATGCCGTGCAGGGTCAGCGCAATGGCCGCGGCCGACGCCACAAAGGCAGCCACGCCCGATTGTTTCAGCGGCGTGTTGTTGATCACCTCGGGTGCGGCCAGGTAGCCAATAGCCAGCGAAATGACCATATAGGCCAGCCGCTGCAGGACCGGCAAATTCTTGCTGGAGATCGCCACCAGCGTGGCGCCGGCGAAGGCTCCGATCAGCGCATTGCCGTCGATGCCGGGAAACAGCGTCGTCAGCCCGACGCCGGCGGCGGCGGTGACAACAAGGGTGGTGGTGCTGGGTTCTGCCATAGATAAATCTCCAATCAGTCCCAAAGGTTGACGACCCGGGCGGTTTTAGTGGGGGTTGCAGTAGGTTCAGGCAGCTTTACAAGAAGGCCATGCGGCAGGACCGGCCCGTAGTCAGCCAGGCCGGGGTTCATTTCCAGCGCCGCTTCGACCACATCGGCAGTCGCGCCCAGGTGACGCCAGCACAGCAGATCGAGCGTGTCGTGCTGTTGGGCGCGCACTAGCATCAGATCAGCTCGACGGTCAGGTGCGTGCGGCCGATAATGTCGGCAATGGCCCAATGGGCGTTACGCCGCTGCTCGCCTGGGGCGTTATCGAGCGCTTCCATCATCTTCTTGTCGGACATGGACGAAGCAGTGCTGTCGTAATCACGGTAGCGCTCGATCAGATCCGCCTTTGCCGTGCAGTAGACAGCGCGTCGGTAGTGGGCAATGAGAATACTCTCGCGGTCTATGCGGTCCGCCGGCACTGCCGCAAGCGTCGTGTAGCCGGTAGCGACCTGCCGCAGCTTCCAGTCGCGCAACTCGTGATTGACGTGCAGGATGGCGGCAATGACCGCTTGCCGCAGCCGCACATCGGTGACAGTGCCGTCCAGGCGCATGGCGTCGCGCATCTGGGATAAGTGGATGTCGACATAGAAGCCATCGTTTTCCACCAGGGAGGAAACCGGCGGCTCTGTCTGGGAAGGTGTCGACGGTTCAACAGCAAGAAAGCTCATAAGGTTTTTCTTAAAAAACGGCGGTGGGCGGGCGTCATACCTTCATGCCAGGCATCGGTAATCGACCCGCGCCGCCGTGCGCCAGGGGGTGCTCGTTTAACCTTGTTCCGCTTTCTTCAAGCGGCGTTCAAGGATCTCAATATCTTTCTTGACGCCCACGCCTTGAAACAGCTCCAGGGCACGGGTCAGACTGCCATGTGCCGCCTGGGCGTATAGCAACGACTGGTCGACCAGGTCGCGTTTATCGTCGCCGTCATCAGCCAGCACCAGCAACGCATACCCGAGCGCTTTGTGCAGCTTGGCCCGGGCCTGGTCCGGCGCGTCGCTACCCTCGGTCAACTCACCGATCTGGGCAAGAATGTTGGCCGCCAGCGCCGGATCCTCGGCCAGCTTCCCGTGCAGGAACGCCTCAGAGAACTCATCCAGCAGCATCGTCGGGATATCGCGGTTGTACTGGTCCGGCAAAGTCATCTTGTGCGTCACCGCATAACGCGCCATCTGCACGGCCCGCTCGTAGTCGCCGGCGTCGATGGACCAGACCAGGATGGTGGTCAGCACATCGTCCTGGCCGCCCTTCCCCTTTGCTAACACGCCATCGATCCAGGCGTGATAGTTCGGCAACAGCTGGGCCTTCAATACCACCTTGCTTTTGATCGACTGGATATTTTTCAGGCGACGCCGGTCCTCAAGCAGCTGGTATAGCTGCAGCTCATACTGCGACCCGGTGGTCGGGCCGCCGGGGTCGGCGCTGGCCGCGGCCTGCTCGGCCAGCACCCGGGCTTTGTGGCGCTGGGCAGGAGACAATTCACGCATCTCAGGCCACCAGCTCGATGTTTTCGATAAAAGCGCCCAGGCCAAAGTCTTCGACCACATACGCATCGTTGGATGACTCGTAGTTTTCGATACGGTCGCGCTTGGCCTCATCAACTACCCGGCGCCGGCGGCTGCCTTCTTGCCAGTAAATGGAGAGGTTGTCGAAACGGGTGATCAAGATGGCGTGTTCCGGGAAATACGGGACGGTCGCCGCCTGCAGGGCGCCTATTCTCTTCTGGCTGATGACGATGTCGGCCGCCAGCGTCTCGGTCGGCGCCTGCTTAGTGTTCACCAGGGGGAAATACTTGTCGTGCAACAGGCCCCGGCCGACAATGGCCACTAAACCGCTATCCTGCTGATACCAGGGATCCAGCAAAGTAAGGGCGTCATACACTGCGGCGTCCAGGTTGGCGTAATCGCCGCCGGCGCCGACCACCACCTTACCCGGCGTTTTACCCTCATGCATCACGCGCTGGGGCGCCTGTTCCCGATAATGCTGCAACCAGCCCTTGTTGACATCCTGCAGCATCGGATTTTTGACGAGGTCCGTGTCGGCGGCAACGCTGCTGCCGTGGAAACCGATCACCATGCGGTCCAGCGCCTGGCGCTGAAGGATGACGTTGGCAATGCGCTGCTGGAAATCGGGGAATTTCGCCCAGGCGTCGAGCTTGGCATAGCCGACATGGGTGTCGAAGTTGGTTTTTTCGCAGCGGTAGCGGTGATTGTCCAGGTTCGTCAGGTCGCGGGTCTTGCGGTCGGCCTTGTCGGTATTGGTGCGGCCGGCAATCGGGCCGGAAATGCCCAGGCCCAGCTTCTCGCCTTCCAGCTCGGTCACGCCGATGATATTGATTTTACTCAGGAATTCGCTGGACTCCTGCATGCGGGTTTCCAGTTTCTGCTGGATGCTAGGATCCACGCTAAACGTCTCGGCGGCGCTGCCGGCGCCATTTAATTGCGCCAGGCGTTGCGCATATTGGTTATAGGCGAGTCGGGTATTTTTTTTCATGCGGTCATGCTCCTGTCGGGTATGGGGTCAAAGTGGGAATCTGGCGGCCGGCGGCAGCGCTTAGAATTCGGCTTGCAGTGCGCCATCGCCGCCGGTTGCTGCCGGCCGCTGTGTCGCGTTGGCGTCGGTGCTGTCGATCTGTTGCTTGAAGGCGGCAAAAGCGTCGTTGGATTCCTTCAGCGCTGTTTCCAGCGTCTCGATGCGCGTCACTGCAGCGGCATACTGCTCGGCGTTCTCGCCCACATGCGCGGCCAGCGTCGAGACGGCCTCGGTAATGTCGGCGAACTGCATCTGGTCGGCACTGGTTTTACTGGTAAAGCGTTTTAAGATGGCTTTGACGGCGTCGGACAATTTGATTCCTTCAGGTTCGGTAATGGGGTCTTCTTCGAATTCCAGCGCGGTTTCCACCGCTGCCGTAAACAAGTTGCCGGGATCTTGCTTGCGGCTGGTAAAAGGGTTGCTGTCGGGGTGCTGCGCGGCGAATGACAGCACTTCGGTGCCAAGGCTGGCGGGACTGTCGGTCACAGCCAAGCCGACCAGGTAAGCCTGATCCGTATCGGCAAATTTCGGATTGATCTCGATGCTGGTATAAATTTTCTGGCGGGCCTTGTTCATCGCCACCAGCTCGGGTGTCGGCGAGATCTGCGCAAACAGGGCCAGCTTCTTGGTGCCGCCGATGGTCACCTCTTCCGCTTTCACGGCGGTGACATCACCGTAGGCTTTAAATTCGCCGTTCGACCAGGTGCTGCGCAGGTGTTCCATCCAGATCCGTGCACCGTACAGGTCTGGGTCAAAGTTAGCCGCCATCTGTTGAATGAAGGCGCGGTCAATCACGCGGCCATCGGTGGTGGCGCCTTCGACGGCGACCCGGAAGAATTTCGATTTTTTGGTTGCCGCAGGCGTATTTTTCGACATGGTGGTCTCGACAAAGTGTGGGGACAAGATTCAAGACTCCATAGTCGACCTTGACGCTTGCTGACTCAATGATCAGAGGGTTGATAAGGCGCATATCAACCCTCTGCTTTCCCCGCTACACGCGCGCGACGCATACGCTTGCGGCATGTCTGAACTGATCGCCGAACGACCTGCCGAAATAGAACCCGAAGTGGATCCGCGCCGCATTGCCAAACACCTGTATTGGCAAGGCTGGCGTGTGACTTCCATCGCCAAGCACCTGCAGCAGGCGAGAACAACCATTGAAAGCTGGAAGACCCGCGACGAATGGGACAAGGCGACGCCGCTGGAAAAGATCGAAGCGACGCTGGAATCGCGCCTGGTGCAACTGATCTGCAAGGACGTCAAGACCGGCGGCGATTTCAAGGAAATCGACCTGTTGATGCGCCAAGTGGTGCAGACCGCCCGCGTGCGCCGCTATGAGGCGCCGGGCGGTAATGAGGTCGACCTCAATCCGAAGCTGGCGAACCGCAACGCCGAACCCAAGAAGAAACCGACCAGGAACGATTTCAGCGAAGAACAAAAAGACAAGCTGCTGCAGGCGTTCAGGGATTCCCTGTTCGACTACCAAAAGGTATGGCATCGCAACGGCGACCAGAGAACGCGGGTCATTCTGAAATCGCGCCAGATCGGCGCAACCTGGTACTTTGCGCGGGAGGCACTGGCCGACGCCATGCAGACCGGCCGCAATCAGATCTTCCTGTCGGCGTCCAAGGCGCAAGCGCACGTCTTTAAGCAGTACATCATCCAGTTCGCCAAGGAGGCCGCCGGCATCGAGCTGGCCGGCGATCCGATTGTGCTGCCCAATGGCGCCCACCTGTATTTCCTCGGGACCAATGCGCGAACCGCCCAGGGCTACCACGGCAATTTCTACTTTGACGAATTTTTCTGGACCCATAACTTCCAGGAGCTGAACAAGGTCGCGTCCGGCATGGCGCTGCACAAGCAATGGCGCAAGACCTATTTCTCGACGCCCTCCTCGATCACGCACCAGGCGTATCCCTTCTGGACCGGCGAACTGTTCAACAAGCGCCGGGCCAAGGCTGACCAGGTCGACATCGATGTCAGCCATTTGCGGCTGTCCAGCGGCTTTACGGGTGAGGACAAGATGTGGCGCCAGATCGTCACGATCCTCGACGCCGAGCGCGGCGGCTGCAATCTGTTCGACATCGATGAGCTGCGCAATTTCGAATACAGCCCCGACCAGTTCGAAAACCTGCTGATGTGCAATTTCATCGACGACACGCAATCCGTGTTCCCGTTGATGGCCCTGCAGCGCTGCATGATCGATTCCTGGGTCAGCTGGGACGACTATAAGCCGTTTGCCAGCCGTCCGTTCGGCGACCGGCCGGTCTGGATCGGCTACGACCCCTCACTAACTGGCGACAGCGCCGGCTGCGTGGTGATCGCGCCGCCCCTGGTGGCCGGCGGCAAATTCCGGATCCTTGAGCGCTTCCAGTGGCGCGGCATCGACTTCGAAGCCCAGGCCAAGGCCATCAAGGAGATGACGACCCGCTACAACGTCTCCTATATCGGCATCGACACGACGGGCATGGGGATCGGCGTGTATCCCCTGGTCAGGCAGTTTTTTCCGGGGGTAACGGCGATCAACTATTCGCCAGAAGTCAAAACCCGGATGGTGCTCAAAGCGCAAAACATCGTCAGTAAGGCGCGGCTGGAATTCGACGCCGGCTGGACCGACATTGCACAGTCTTTCATGACGATCCGCAAAACCCTCACCACCAGCGGGCGGCAAGTGACCTATGACGCCGGCCGCACCGATGAAACCGGCCACGCCGACCTGGCATGGGCCTGCATGCATGCGCTCGACCACGAACCATTCGAGGGCGCCAACGAGAACACACAATCCTTTATGGAGATTTACACATCATGAGCAACAAGCAGCAACGGCGCGCCGCGCAACGTGCCGCGACATACACGGCGGCGCCGGCAGTACCGGCGGCGGTTCCAAGCGCCGGCGGCAGCATAGAGGCGTTCACCTTCGGAGATCCAACGCCGGTACTCGATCAGAGCGAGGTGCTGGATTGTTTCGAGTGCTGGTTGAATGGCAAGTGGTACGAGCCGCCCGTCAGCCTGGCCGGCCTGGCGAAATCGTTTCACGCCAGCGTCCATCACAGCAGCGCTATTTATTTTAAAACCAACATCCTGGCCTCGACCTTCATCCCGAACAAATACCTGTCACGGGATGCGTTTAAACGCTTTGCCCTGGACTTCCTCACCTTCGGTAATGGCTATCTGGAAAAACGGGGCACGCGCAGCGGCCTGGCCTTGCAGCTAAAACACGGACTGGCGAAATACATGCGGCGCGGCCGGGATCTGGAGTCCTACTTCTTTGTGGCCGGATGGCAGCAGGAATATGCCTTCGAGAAAGGGACCGTTTTCCATTTGATGGACCCGGATCTGAACCAGGAGGTGTACGGCGTGCCGCAATACCTGAGCGCGCTGCAGTCAGCGTGGCTCAATGAGGCAGCCACTCTGTTCCGACGCAAGTATTACAAGAACGGCTCGCACGCCGGCTTCGTGTTCTATATGACCGACGCCGCGGCCAATATCACGGATGTCGACAACCTGCGCCAGGCTATGCGCGACAGCAAGGGACCGGGCAACTTCCGCAACCTGTTCATGTACGCGCCAAACGGTAAAAAAGATGGCATCCAGATCCTGCCGGTGTCGGACGTTGCCGCCAAAGATGAATTTTTCAATATCAAGGGAGTTACTCGCGACGACGTGCTGGCCGCCCATCGCGTGCCGCCCCAGCTCATGGGGATCATGCCGAACAATACCGGGGGCTTCGGTGCAATTGAACCAGCCGCACGGGTATTCGCCCGCAACGAGCTGGTGCCGCTGCAATCGCAATTCATGACGCTCAACGACTGGTTAGGTATTGAGGTCGTGAAATTTAACGAATATGAATTACTGACAGGGGAAGGAAACAAGCCATGAGCGACATCGCGGACCGCGCCGGCTGGCGCATTGAAAAAGACATACAGAACGCGAGAGCGTACGTGAGAAAACAAGCGATTTTGGAAAGCGACGGTCGCTGCCACTTTTGTGACGAACTGATCGCGCACGCGCTGCAGTTTTGCAATGTGGATTGCCGAGATGACTACGAAAAACAACAAGCGGCATTACAACGTGCTGGTCGTCGCGTGGATTAAGTGTGGTGGTCGCGATCTGATCTGACAATCCCCGGTTGAGCCGTCGACCACCTGAGCGGTGGCCTTAGTTCTCGACTTGTAACGGCTTCAATAGGCAAATGGGCCCTCTACTTTTTTGCCCTTCGTGTACAAATACACAGTTCCATATTTCATTTCGATAAAAGTTTTATCTTTCCCCCATCTTGTATTTTTAAGTTCGTCTGCCCAATGGCCATCTTTGCCAAAGCTCTCGGAAATATAAGGTTCTTTTCCAGTTAAGTCTAAAACCCTGTAAAAAACTGGATTTTGGGAGCGCCCGACCAAAATGAGACGCGAAACTGACTGGTGTTTATATTTCCTGCCATGTGCTTGAACTTCCACCCAAGGAGATTTTTTGTCGGGCTGCGTATCGGCAATTGAATAATCTATTGTTGTATCAAAATCGTCTTTCTCAGAATTCCCTTGGAGAAGAAGTTTTCCATCTAATAAAACACTGCCGTCGTCGGTGAGTTGAATTAACCCAAATTTTGAGGATTCTTCCTGCTTGATAGGATGACTCTTTACAAAATCAAGCTTGTCCGGCTCGGCAGATACTATCTGCGATAAAGAAAAAACAAGAAGAAAAATAATAGCTTTAGTTAGTTTCATGCTGTTGCCCTGATTGCAATTGTAGTATCCAATAATGTCCTGACCGTCGGAGCATCGTCAGCCTTGCACATATATTTAGTGGTGCTGATTCTGTCGTTGATAAAATCATCAAGCCATGCTCTGTGCGCTGCCAAGTAATCGTTTTTATTCTTCTCCGCTCTTTTTGCCGCGCCGTCCGCGCCTACCTGCGCCTTCAGTAGATATTCAGCGTGCTCCGCCGTCATGGTGTTATTGATGAACGCCTTGACATCTCCAGGCCCCAAATGATGCGCCAGATAGGCAATTTTCGCTTTTTCTCCATCATTGAGAGTGTCGAGCTTGAAATTATTTTTCTTCAACATTGCCAGGTTCTGCATGGCATAGTCTACCGCCGTATGAATTGCATATTCGGCTTCAAATCGCAAATCTAGGATTTTTTGCAAATTACCATCGCTGGCCTTAGCCCTTCCCGTTAAATACGGTTTCGATGATAGTTGCGCAGCTATGCTGTGTTTGCCGGGAGTGACGAAGGATCCATTTTCGAGCTTGAACGCTGGGACCTCTTTGGTCTCCTCGCTTTTCTTATGCTTTATGGTGATAGTGGTGGTCGTCAGCCATCCTTCTTTTTTAGCGCGCGCATTCAAAAATGTGCCATCCGTCATGGTCATTTCGATCCACGTGGCATCCAGGAATTGCGTCATGCCACGAGCGGATGATCTTGGTGACGCCGAATTGGGGTCCCAAACCCCAGTGTTCTTAGGAATGCGTTTGATAACAGGTTTTCCCTTTTTATCAAGAGCAGGTTTCCCCGTCTTTTTATTGAATACCGGTACTTCTTCTATCGTAATAATAGTCGCCGCTTCGGCATTCATGATGGCAGCAATAGCCTGCGGAATCATTCCAGCTCGATTCGCCGCAGCGACAATGTAGTCGCGATAGGTGAAGTTTTGCATCAACCTCAAATTCAGCTTGTTCGGGCATTCCAGCGAAACCTCTTGCACAGGATGGCCCGCCGCTGAGCGGGTGTCGGTGACGGTGCCTGGTGGTGTGGTCGTTTTTGGCTTTGACGCTGAACTGTCGGCTGCGGCGGCCGGGGGCGCCGAAACGGTCGCTGCCGGAGACACCGGTGCCGGTGCAGCAGGCGGCGGTGCTGCGGGAGCCGGGGGCTTTCCTTCATGGGTGCGCAGTTGCGACTGCACGGCCAGCTTAGGGCTATGCAATCGCACATAGGTATTGTCGCCCCTGGGGCTGACCGTAGCGATGTGCTTGGATTTCCCAGTGACAGTCTCGACCTCGACCTTTACGGCACTGGACTCGCTCTTTACCTCTACGGGCGGTACTTCACCTTTGCTGTCAGTGACATGCTCAGCAGTTTCTCCATCCAAATGCAGCTTCACCTTCAGGTCTTTGATCGGCTGATTGAGCACGTCCACAAACTGCATGAACAAAGTGCGTTCCTGGGGCGCTTGCTCCTGTTTTTCTGGCGCAGGATTGTGCTCCGGAACTGGGACGAGCGCCGGCACCTGCAGGTGTTGCCCGACGTGAATCAAATTGATGTTGGATAAATCATTTAACTCCGCAATGACCTGCGGCGTAGAGTTGTGTAGCTTGGCGATTTTCGTGAGCGTGTCGCCTCGGCGAACGGTATAGCTGGTGGTCATGCTGTATCCTCATTGGGGTCCAAAGCTTCTTGGTCGTGCCAATCTGCCGTTTCTAATTGCTGCGGGTCATCTTCAAGGCTGGTATGCACTGTCCAGTCACCACTGCCCAACAGAGCCTGATACACCGTCGGCGTATCTTCGTCCTTATGCCGATCATTTCTCCCGTCGCCCCCGGTATTGGCCACAATCGCAGCGCCGGTTGCTCCGAATTCGCGCGCGACCACATCGACACTCTGACCAGGTGTGCTGTCCACGGCGCTGATAGCCTTCCAACGCAAGCTGTAGGGCGGCCCGCCTATCGTGGGATCAGGGATCACGAAGGGCAAGTTCTTCGGCCCCGGCAAGCTGTGTGAGGCCGCGTGGGCCACATAAGCGCCGTTCGTTCCATGCTCGATGCCGCCGGCATTGTATTTGACGTAGCTACCGCCGCCGTTGATCAACACTTCTTCCTTGGCCGTGATCGTGATGCGGTTTGCCGTATGCGTGATATTCAGCTTGGCCAGCAGGTTGATACTATCTTTCAAAGCCTTGACGTCGACGTCGCCTGCAGCGGCAACCATCTTCATCCCCGCTTTCTGCACAAACAAGCGGAAAGTTTTGCCAATACTGGCAAACAGACTGTCGCCGCTGACGATCGACAGGCTCTTGCCGGTGGTAATGGCGGCATGGTCCCCGCTTGCGATATGGGTACTGCCGCTGGTGGTGGTCTCGATACCGGCAGGGCTGGCCAGTACCAGGTGCGGTTCCGCCAGTTCCGGGAAACTGCCGTCACTGCTGGCGCCGCTGCCCTTGATCGCATCATTTTGCGCCTTGAGAATCTTGGTGATATCGGCTTGCTGCCCTTGCTTTTCCTGTGCCCCCGCCTGCTGCGCCATCTCTGCCAGCGTCTCATGCTGGTCGCGTGCGGAAGTCAGGCGCTGCACCGTCTCGCCCATGTCTTTCATGTGCGACGCTGCATTGCCACGGCCTTCGGTGGTGATCAGCATGCCCTTGGCCGAACGCGCCACACCGTGGCCGTCGGTGCGCAGCTCCCAGCCCTCGCCCCGCGCATCCTTGCGGCCGGCGTTGTCCTCAATGCGAGTGATATGTCCCAGGCTCAGCTGGCTGTGCTGATGGTCGCTCTTGAGCTGCGCCTGGATCTTGGCGTTGGTGTCGTCCAGGATCAAGTGATTGCTGCGGCCGCCGGCAGCGTTGCCTCCGTTGGGCGTTAGCTCTCGGCTACGCAAACCCATCAGCGCCTGTTGCGTTGCCAGTTTCCACGGCGGCATATTGCGCTGGTTATAGACAGCGCCAGTCACCAGCGGACGATCCGGATTACCGTCCAGCCACATCACAATCACTTCGGCCCCAACCCGGGGAATCGCTTTGGCGCCGAGCTGGCCGCCGGCCCACGAACTGGCGACGCGCACCCAGGCCGAACTCTTTTCATTGTTGTTGCCGATGCGGTCCCAATGGAACTGCACGCGGATTCTGCCGTATTCGTCGGTATGGATGCTGTCCGGTCCAGATGGGCCGACTACCGTGGCGGTTTGCGGCCCCAGGATTTTTGTGGCGGCACTATTGAAACCGCGACCTGGCCGCCATGGAATCGCTTTGCGGATGCAGGTCAAGTGATTGTCGTAGTTTGCTTTTTCGTCGGCCTGTTGCAAGTAATTATTGATGGCCACATGATGCACCGACAGGATCAGGAACTCGCTCTTGCCGGCCTCTTCTTTGCTGCCGAAGGGATTGAAGGCAAAGTG